>JALGVQ010000067.1 GCA_025774615.1 bacterium | reverse complement strand
AAACGATCGATGCCGCGGCCGCCACCGGGATGGTTCGCATAGATCGCGAGGAGTGGCGCGCTGATTCCGCCGACAGAGAAGTGATTCCCGCCGAGACCTGGACCGTGATCGTAAGGGTGGACGGTACCAGCATGGTCGTAAGACCGGCAGAGGAGGGCGGCAAAGAGGCATCCGAATCTCCTCCCGCGGATCATGGAACGGACACAGAAGCCAGGCCTGAATAACACGATTCGATATCTGATCCCGTGAGCAGGTGATACCTGCAGGAGGCACATAATGGAAGCTGTTGTCGCTCTGGGATTCGTCGCGTTAGTTCTGATCGTCTTCGTGGCGAACGCTCTGAAGATCATCCTGCCGTACCAGAAGGGGGTCGTGGAACGGTTGGGCAAGTACCAGCGGACCCTCCCGAGCGGACTGGTGATCATCATCCCCTTCATTGAGAAGGTCAAAAAGGTGGACATGCGCGAGCAGGTCGTGGATGTCCCGCCGCAGGAAGTGATCACGGCCGACAACGTGGCGGTCACGATGGACGCCATCGTCTACTACGAGGCCACCGATCCGGTGAAGCTCCTCTACAACGTGGCAAACTTCTACGCCGCTTCCACCAAACTGGCGCAGACCAACCTGCGTAACATCGTAGGGGAGATGACACTCGACAGTTCACTCACCTCACGTGAACTCATCAACACCCGTCTGCGCGAGATCCTCGACGATGCCACCGACCGATGGGGAGTCAGGATCGTGCGGGTCGAAATCCAGCGGATCGAGCCGCCCACTGACGTGATGGACGCCATGCACCGTCAGATGAAGGCCGAGCGAGAACGGCGCGCGGTGGTCCTTGAGGCCGACGGCGAGCGGGAGGCCGCCATCATGGTAGCCGAGGGTCAGAAACAGGCCGCCATCCTCGAAGCCGAGGGTGAAGCATTGGCGATCGAGAAGGTCGCTGAAGCCGAACGGTTCAAATTGACCACGGTCGCCAACGGTGAGGCGGAGGCCGTGCTCAAGGTGTATGAGGCGATCCACAATGGGAACCCGACCCAGGACCTGATCACGATCAAGTACATTGAGGCCCTGACCAACATGGCCGACGGCCAGGCCACCAAGATCTTCCTCCCCTTCGAGGCCACGGCCCTGCTGGGCGGTCTGGGCGGGATCGCCGAGATCCTGGGGGACCTGCCCGCCGTTTCCGGCAAGGCGCTGAAGGAGGCGAAAGATGCCGAGCCTCCGAAGTATGAGCGGAAGCCTCCAGAGGAGACTGAAGTTTGAGTCGGAACGGGACCGACGCCGTCGGTTCCAGGCAGTCCCTGATCCCCGGAAGGCTCGTCTCGCTCGATGCCTTCCGGGGCATCACCATCGCCGGTATGATCCTGGTGAACAACCCCGGCAGCTGGTCTTACGTGTACGCTCCCCTTCGTCACGCCGAATGGCACGGCTGGACCCCCACCGATCTGATCTTCCCCTTCTTCCTCTTCATCGTCGGCGTCTCGATGACGCTTTCGTTCGCGAAGCAGCGTGAGAAGGGTCTGAGTGAGCGTGATCTCCACCTGAAGGTACTGAAGCGTGCACTGCTGATCTTTGCGATCGGTCTCTTTCTGAATGCCTTCCCCCGGTTCGACCTCGGCACCCTCCGGATCTTCGGGGTTCTGCAGCGGATAGCGCTGGCCTACCTCTTTGCCTCTCTCATCACCCTGCGAAGCGGCCAGACGGGACAGATCCGGTGGGTGGGGGGGCTCCTGCTCTTCTACTGGGTGGTGATGAAGACGGTACCGGTACCGGGCTTCGGGGCGGGGGACCTCAGCATGGAAGGGAACCTGGCTGCCTGGATCGATCGATCACTCTTTGGCCAGCACCTGTGGCGGACCCTCTACGATCCGGAAGGTCTGATCAGCACGATTCCGGCGATCGCGACGGTGCTCCTCGGAGTGCTGACCGGCCGCGTGATCCATTCCGGCCGCGATCGGGGTGATATCACCAACCGACTTTTCGTCTGGGGGTGGGGCGCCATCCTGGCCGGGCTCGTCATGGGAATCTGGTTCCCGATCAACAAAGCCCTCTGGACGAGCAGTTATGTCCTCTTCTCCGCCGGCGCCGCGTTGCAGTTCCTCGCGCTCTGTTACTGGCTGATCGACGTGAAGGGGATCCACAAGTGGGCCGGGCCTGCGATCCATTTCGGCATGAACCCGCTGGCGATCTTTGTCGGCTCGGGTCTGCTGGTCAAGATGCTCATCCTCATCAAGGTCGGCGCGGACGCAGACCGGACCTCACTCTACGCCTGGATCTACAACAACCTCTTCGTGCCGCTTGCCGGCCCCATGAACGGCTCTCTTCTCTTTGCGCTCGGATATGTGCTGTTCTGGCTGGTGGTCGCGACCGTACTATACCGCAAACGCATCTTCGTAAAGATCTGAGAAACACATCTTCATCATGATCTGATCACAGGAGGTATGGAAAGTGAGACGATACGCCCACCCTGCGTTACTGGCGCTGGCGATCGCGGTCCTTCTCCCTGCCACGAGCGTGGCGGCAGCACCCTTCCAGCAGGAAGAGGCTGCCGAAGAAGTCCCGGTCTACGATGAATCTGCTGATGCGGCCGCGGATATCCAGGTCGCCCTGGCCGTCGCCGCCAAGGAGAACAAACGGGTTCTGATCCAGTGGGGAGCCAACTGGTGCGGCTGGTGCATACTCCTGCATGGGACTTACCAGGATGACCGCACCGTCGCCCGGACACTCCTCTATGAGTACGAGGTCGTCTACGTAGACATCGGCCGCTGGGACAAGAACCTGGAGCTGGCCGAGAAATACGGCGCCGATTTCAAGAGTAACGGAGTGCCCTACCTGACGGTACTGGACGGAGAGGGGAATGTGGTCACTCACCAGGAGACCGGGTCATTGGAGAAGGATAATGCCCATGATCCGGAACTGGTCAATTCCTTCCTGACCGAGCATCAGGCGGAGTACCTGGCAGCCGAGGATCTCCTCAGCGATGCGCTGGCCGAGGCAGAGCGGACCCATAAGCGGGTTTTCCTCACCTTCGGGGCCCCGTGGTGAGGATACTGTGGGCTGCTTGAAGCCTACCTGGCCCGTGAGGCCACCAAAGCGATCATCGACAAGGACCTGATCGTGCTGAAGATCGACCAGGACCGGACCATCGGCGGGGTGGAGGTCAAGAACCGGTACCTGGCCGAGATCACAGACAAGTTCCGGGGCGATACCTACGGCGGCATCCCGGTCTTCTTCATCCTGGAACCGGACGGATCGATCGTGGCTGACAGTTTCGGTCCGAACGGCAACATCGGCGGTCCCGTCACCGATGAGGAGATCGCCACTTTCGGGGAGATCATAAGGAAGGCCGCGGTGCGGATCACAGAAGAAGAAATTAAGACTCTGATGGAGCTGTTCGTCAAAGACAGGGATGAGGGTATCGACTGAACGGCGCGACTCGAGCCGTCTTCAGACGGTCGGGTGACACGATCTGGCAAAGGAAAAGGGACCGGGGATTACCGGTCCCTTTTCTGTTTCACGGTAGATATCGGAAGGGATTCCCGATCTTCAGCCCCCGATCGTAGTCTCCAGGGCTTCGATCGCCATCAGGAGCGCCTCCGCGTAGGTGTCATAGGTGGTGCTTCCCACGATCCAGGTGCCGGAATTCAGTGGATCCAGTCCATTGTCGGCATCGAGGATATCGAGTTCGGTCTGGGCGTCATCGAAGTGGTCCTCGCCCAGCCTGTAGGAACATTGCGCGATCACCAGGCGCATGTCCTTCCAGTCAATCGACGTGCGGTGGGAGAACGACCAGCTCGAGGATGAGGTGAGGACTGTCCATGCCTTGCTGATCGCCTGACTGAGATCAGGCAGGTCGCGGCAGGTGATCGCCAGACCCGCGTCAGCGTCTGTCACCGTCAATCCGTTCGTGTTCGCAGAATTGAAACTCGACTGAGCCTGACTCAGTTCACCCCGCAGCAGCCGCACCCAGCCCATTCCGTGATGGGCTTCAGCGCTCAGGGGATCGATCGAGATCGCTTCATTGAAGCGGCTGAACGCGGCGGTGATATCCCCGGCTTCGAATGCCGTCCAGCCCAGAGCGATCTTCTCATCGACGGTGGCTCCACCGGTGCCGGTCTCCTCGCATGCTGTTGCCGTGAGCGTCAGCAGGAGCAGCAGCGCGGGAATGTAATGCCGTCTCTTCGACATTGTTCTGAAACGTCTCACTCCGGTTTCCTCCTGTAGATGCCTACTGCAACAACAGCACTTTACGGGTGAACATCCGGCCTTCCACCTTCATGGCGACCAGGTAGATGCCGGATGCAAGCGGCCGTCCGTCCTCCCCTCTGCCATTCCAGCTGACCACATGCCGGCCGGCGCTTTCATACCGGTCGATCAGTGTCGTGACCCGCTGACCCCGAACATTCATGACGAATACTTCCACATCTGCGGGGTGAGCCAGCGTGAACCGGATCTGTGTCGCTCCGTTGAAGGGATTCGGGTAGTTCTGTTCCAGTCCGTGGAGCAGACCCGATTCGCTGCCGCCCTCACGGGTCCGCAGCTGATAGATCCCCAGCTTTTCAACCGAAGCCTCGACGATGCGGCGCGACTCATCAACAGAGCTCCCGATGGGTATCCATCGGCCGTTCTCCCAGCGATGGACAGCCGGTACGGTGCCGGCCCGGTTCTCCGGATTCGCCGGATCCCAGGAGAATTCGATACGGGCCATCCTGCCCAGCGGTTCGTTGTCGGGAGAGATGCGCCAGGCCGGGGAGAGGCCCCCTCCTGTTTCGATATGTGACCGATCGAGGTCATCGATCGCCTCACTGGCAATCACATACCCTTCCTCGCGAAGTGATCCGGAGGGGAGCGTAACGCGCATCAACCCGCTTGAAGCAATCAGGGTTCCTCCGGCAGAACCGACCAGCGTCGCGGTGAAGTCGCGCGTCGTGGTTGAATCGTTGCCTGCCACATCGATCCCGGTCACGGTCAATGTGTACGTGCCGTCTGCCGTGAGCCGGTAATCGGCCGCGTAGAGTGTTCCCTCTGAGGTGACGATCGGCGTGGATCCAAGAGTGTCGACGGAGGATGAGGGCCGGGTGATCCTCACCAACGGGGTGTCCACGAGAGCCTCTGAGGGGATCGTATAGACATCGAGAAAATCGGTAACCACGCTGTTTCTCAGCAGGCCGATCGTAAAGGAGGGACCGGTTGCGTCATCGAGGGTGGCGATGAGGTCGACCGCGCCCTTGGCGTCCAGCTTGCCGTATCCCCAGGTCTGGTTGGGAACCGCGCCAGTGAACCCGTCGGTGTCCGCCGATGAGATCAACAGGCTCCGGATCAGAGCGGCTGTACCGGTCTCGTCGGCCTGCAGCATGAGGGCTGCCGCACCCGTTACATGGGGGGCAGCCTGACTCGTTCCCTGAGTGATGAAATGCTGGCCGTCAGGATCCTGTGCTGAAATGTGGGGCGCGGAGGCAAGGGTTGAAGACATGGACGAAGCGATCCCCTGACCTGGCGCGGTGATCTCAGGCTTGGTCCGTCCGTCCCTTGTGGGACCATGACTGCTGAAGGAGGCATAATCGCCGGTCCGGTCGGTCCCGGGGTATCCCCAGGTGTTATCGTCAATGGCAGTCCATGACCATTTTGTGACCCAGGCTCCGACTGTGATGATATCCTCCGCGGTAGCCGGCATGCCGACACTCCAGGAGGCGTCACCTCCAGTTACCTCAGCGTCCAATGAGGAAGTCTCATAGATCCAGGTGTCGACCGTGGCGGTGGTGCCCGAACTCAGTTCGTAGATGACCCACCAGTCGCCTGCCATCGGTTCCTGTCCTGCGGTGGCGTCATCGATGTAGATAACGGCCTGATGATCGCCGTTCGCGGTAACCGGTGAGGCAGTGGACTGTATTTCCACATTTCCGGTCGCCTGGTCGAGGCTCAGACTTCCTCCCTGACTGACCGGACCGTACGTTGTCCCGTCGGGTGCGCGTACCGTGATCTCAACGGTGGCAGTGCCGTCGTGCCAGCTCTCCAGTTTTGCATAGTCGTTGCCGGTCCCGGCCTGTACGGCGCCGTCATAGCTCACCGTGATCGCGAAAGAGTCAACATCGGTCATCGTCGCTGTGAGGGATGTCTGGCTGTGGATGTAGTCTCCCCCCTCATTGCCGGCTGCGGCCACGATCACCTTCCCGATCCCGAGTGAGGAGTCGAGGTATTGTTCGTAGTTGGATGTGCCATCATGGGCACCGCCGTGGCCGCCGAGACTCAGGTTGATCACGATCGGCTGACTCGCATCTGCCGCCTTCGAGATCGCCCAGGCAACTCCGTCCTGAACCTTTGTGGAGAGGAATGAATCGTCGCCGCCTTTGATGACAAGGATGTCCGCTTCGGGAGCCATGCCGATATGCCTGCCGGCAGCGATGCTGTTTCCGGTCGCACGTCCGTTCCCGGCCGCGATACCGGCGACATGGGTGCCGTGACCGTTGATATCCTGCTGGGTCACCGTTCCTGGCGGACTCGCGACCAGTTCGGCGTTGATATCCGCTTCACTCCATTCCCGGCCATAGGTGTATCCGGTCGGTGGTGCCCCGGCACCTGAATCGACAGTCTGATCCCAGATCGCTTTTATCCGGGTAGTGCCGTCGAGATTGCGGAAATCATCGTGAGTGTAGTCGATGCCGGTGTCGTAGATGGCGATGAGGATGCCGGCCCCCTTGTAGCCGTAAGCCGTGCCGTGCACGAGATCGGCACGCGTAGCCGGCATGCTGGTATCGAGTGCCGGGTAGCAGACCATCGCAGCCTCGATCCACTCGATCCCGTCAGAGAGGGCAAGCACACTGAGAGTGCGCAGTGGTACCCGGGCAGTATGGATGCGGTTGAGACTGCTCCCGATCAAACCACCAGCCATCCGGACAGCGCTCTCGACAGCATCGCCGCGGATGACGATCTCTACCCAGGGCTCATCGGATCCCCGGGGGCCTTCGTAGACTCCCGCAGTACGGGTAAGAAGAGGGATATCAACAGTCAATCCCGCTGCCCGTGCCTCTTCCATCCTGGTCAGCATGATGGCGAGTTCGGAGTCGAGACGGGTACCCTCCGGCGGTTCCTGCGGTGCGGCGCCCATCAACATGACAGTCAGAACCGCTACCATAACCGGTACGAGTCGGCTGGTTCTTCGAAGCGCTTTCATGACAGTGATCAATCCGCTGGGGGTGGGGGGGGTATCGCCGGGTTCGGTACATTCCTGACCGCCAGCTCGAGGAAGACGACCCTGTCGAGCGCGGCAACATCAATGATCTTTGATGGTTCAATGATCAACGTGGTGATCGATCCCAGGAACTGCCCGGGCACCCCATACAGGGCGAGCTGGCTCAGATCTTCAGCTGTGCCTGCCGATTGCATGCGAACTGAAACCTGGATGAACTCACCCAGCGTTTCTCCGATGTTCCTGCCGCCGAGGGCGCCCTGCAGTCTGAGGTCGAGCTTGTTCCTGATCCTGGCCTGGTCAATACTCGGTGCGCTCGCGGCGCAGCCTGCAATCATGATCAACAGGGCTGCCACAACCAGCCCGTGGATCGTGTTACTGCGTGACATGCGTGACATGCGTGACATCGATCTCGTCTCCATTCGCGAAGAATCCTGAACCAGTCAGTGTAACCCGAATCGGTGATGGAACGCCAGCCTGCGCGTCAAATGGAGACTACCTCTGCAGTTCTTCCAGGGGATCTTTCCGGACCAGTATGAGGAGGGAGGACTGGGGAATGATCAGCAGTGTCTGTCCCTCATATTCGATCTCTATCGCCCGCTCCCGCAGGAAGAGGGCATAATCCCCCGGCTGGGACTGCAGGGGGACATACTTGATGATCTCCTTCTCATCCTGTGACCACGGTTCGTCATCCATGTACGGGTCGGGTATGGGGTATCCCGGTCCGACCTGCATGATGGTCCCGCCCTGTACCTTTTCCTTTGAACGGACTCCCGCGGGCAGATAGAGACCATGCGAGGTCTGATCCGATTCCTCCTCCGGCCTGATGAGCACGCGGTCCCCGACGACAATGATATCTTTGATTCCACCCATGTGAATTGCCCTGTCTGAGTCTCCGGCGGATCCGCCGCCGGGCTGATTATATGATATCGGTAACGGGAATCCATAGTGTATACCGGGAACGTGACCATGCCACCATGCAATGTTCTCAGGTTTGAGATCATATCAGGGGAAGCACTGCTGGATGGACGGGAGGGTGGATTGCAGGAAGTGGAGAGAGGGCTTGTATTGGTAATCGCCCTGGAAGTACATTCACGGCGGCTGTGAGAGATGTGAACCGGACTGCAATGGAGCTATGACATGAGTGATGATGTATTCGGAGCACCACCGGAAGAGACACCACCAGCAGAAACACCACCGACAGAAACCCCACCCTCCGAGCCCGGAGCTGATGGGAGTGTGGACGAATTCAAGACGTTCATGGGGCATCCCCGGGGACTGAAGACACTCTTCTTCACCGAGATGTGGGAGCGGTTCAGCTACTACGGCATGCGGGCGCTCCTTGTACTCTTCATGACCGACCTGATCATGAACGGCGGTCGCGGCATGGATGTCACGAAAGCGACCGCGATCTACGGTCTCTTCACCTTCGGGGTCTACGCTCTGGCTCTGCCGGGCGGGTGGATCGCGGATAAACTGCTCGGTCAGCGGAAATCAGTCCTCTACGGCGGGATCGGTATCGCGGTCGGGCAGTACCTGCTTGCGATCCCTGCTGCGGGACTCTTCTATCCCGGTCTCATCATGATCGCCCTCGGCACGGGTCTGCTCAAGCCGAACGTCTCGGCGATCGTCGCTGACCTCTATCCGGAAGGCGGCGCCCGTCGTGATGCCGGTTTCTCGATCTTCTACATGGGGATCAACATCGGCGCCCTGGTCGCGCCATTGATCTGTTCTTTCCTGGGAGAGAACATCAACTGGCACCTCGGCTTCCTGGCGGCCGGATTCGGGATGACCTTCGGTATCATCCAGTATGTCGTCGGGTGGAAATACCTCGGCGATGCGGGATGGCTGAAGGGGGAGGCCCGGGAGCCGGAAGCGAAGGCCCGTGCCATGCGCGGCTTCATCATGGGGATCGGGCTGGTTGTGCTCCTCACAGCGGTCTTTATAGTTCTACTCACGACCAACATCATCACGGTCAGTCTGGTAGTGTTCGCGCGGGTGTCGGGTGTGGCCGTCCTGATCCTGGCGCTCATCTACTTTGCCGTCCTGATCATCTTCGGCTGTCGTGACTCGGTAGAACGGAAGCGGGTCGCCCTCATCGGGGTGCTCTTCATCGGCGCGGCCATGTTCTGGTCGGGCTTCGAGCAGGCCGGATCATCGATGAACCTCTTTGCCGAACGGTTCACCAACCGGATGGCATTCGGCCTGGAGGCACCGGCCGGCTGGCTGCAGGCGATCAACCCGCTCTTTATCATTATCCTTGCCCCGGTCGTTGGAGTTTTCTGGGTCTGGCTGGGTGACCGGAATCCCTCCCTCGGGGTGAAGTTCGGATTCGGACTGGCACTGCTGGGAGTCGGCTTCCTGGTTATGTCATGGGCATCCACCTACGTCGAAAACGGCCTGGTGAGCCCGATGTGGCTCGTGGCTACCTACTTCTTCCACACGATCGGGGAACTGGCGCTGAGTCCGGTGGGCCTGAGCGCCATCACGAAACTCTCACCTGAACGGTTCGTGAGCCAGATGATGGGTATCTGGTTCCTTGGCGCGGCGCTCGGAAACCTGATCGCCGGTCTGGTGGCCGGATTGATCGAGACCCTGCCGCTTCCCGGGCTGTTCAGCACTGTCGGGTTCATCGTGATCGGATCGGGTGCGCTCTTCCTGGTCTTCAGCAGGCCGATCGCGAAACTGGCGGGTGGTATCAAATAACCATCAGGAGGGCCGCTGGTCGGCCTTCTGCTGGCAGAGTAAAGCAGCGAAAAAAGGGGACCGGCCGTTCGGCCGGTCCCCTTTTCCTGTTCTCACTCGACCTCATTATCCTGTCCACCGGAACAGAGAACCGCCGCGGCGCGCGGCAGGTGGTCAGGGGGGCCCTACGGTATGAGGATCAGCTCCTGCTGGATGTCTCCGACGACCTCCACCTCACCCTCGGGCGTGATCAGCACGTCGATCTCGGTCCTGACCGCGCGTCGATCGGTAAAGTAGATCCCCGGTTCGATACTGAAACAGGTTCCGGCCAGGATGGTACGCCGGTCACGGGTCTCGAAGTTGTCGATGTTGGCGCCGTTACCGTGGACCTCGAATCCGATCGAGTGACCGGTGCGATGGATGAACTGATCCCCGAACCCGGCCCTCTCAACCTCCGCGCGGACCACGTCATCGACCTCCCAGCCCTCGAGCAGTTCACCGGCGGCGAACCGTTCCCTGACCAGTGCCACCCCGGCGTCACGGCCGGCGCAGACCGCTTCGAACATCTGCTGGTACTCCTCGGGCACGTCCTGGCCGATGAATCCACACCAGGTGACGTCGGCGAAGATCGAGGTCGGAGCCTTCTCGCGGGCCCACAGGTCGATCAGTACGCACTGATCCCTTGCGAACGGCACCGCGTTCTCTTCGGTCGGCTCGAAATGTGGATCGGCAGGATGGCCATCCACACCCACGATCGGGACATGTCCGCCCGCGTCGAGTCCCTCAGCCTCGAACCGGTCGAGGATGAATCGGGCGATGTCGTATTCGGTCAGGGTCTCGCCGGCGGTCACTGCGGCGCCGATTTTCGCGTATGCCTCATCCTTCACTGCCAGGATGGTATGCATCGCACGCCGGTGGCTCTCGGCTCCCTCAGCGCCGAATACTGCTTCGAAGCGGCTGACGAGATCAGCTGAAGAGACGATCTCGACGCCTCCGGCTTCCCTCACCAGTTCGATTGTGCCGGCATCGACCATCGAGATATAGGGGATATCGCAGAGCGGTGAGTACTGCATGGCGACCGTCCGGGCAGTACCGAAGAGCGATCCGAGCGCCTCGTGCAGTTCCACCCAGCGGCTGTAGACCCGTTTCTCACCAGGCAGACCATCGAGTCGCGACGGCTCGACCCCATGGACGAGCCTTATCGGCTCCCCCTCGGCCGGCACCCAGTAGAACCAGCGCCTGGTCGCCATCCGTTCGGAATCAATGCCGAGTATGCGGTAGTCTATAAGGTTACGGTTATGGAAGTCGTAGAAGAGCCAGCCATCGAAGCCGGCTTCCTTTATCGCCTGCTGGATCGCGTTGAGATCCACGATTGCTACCTCCTGGTATTATTGAATGTCCGGCGTATCACCGGGTGGTGGTTCCTGACCCTCTGTATTCGGTCGACGAAGGATCAGCAGGGTAGCGCCCACGGCCTGCTCACCTGAGACCTGGTCGGTCACCAGCACAACGAGGTGCACTACGCCCTCATACGATCTGCCCAGACTGGAGAGATCGATACCCATGCTCCGGTTCAGTGAGGGTTCGAGTCCGGTGATGTTCTGCCCCGAGGCGATGGTTATGATCCCCTCATTGGTGTCATTCGGGATGATGTAGAGGGATTCGCTGATCACGTAGTCCCCCACATCGGAACGGCTGAGATTATCCACCTCGTAGTAGAAGAAGAGATCGTCGCCATACAGGAATCGCCGGGACGGGGCGGGCAGTATCTGCAGCCCCCCGCGGATGAACTTCCCTTCCTCCCCGGTCGGCTGGATGTCGGAAGCGAGCAGGATCGGTGAGACCTGCAGCCGGTCGGTAGCCATGGAGGTGAGGTCTACACTCACCATGGCTGCACCGGAGGTCTCACCGTTCGGGTCTTCAGCCGACAGATAGGCGATGTATGAACCGGGGGGGATCTTGAAGCGGTAGGTGTCGAGGAAGAACCTCCCCTCGGTTCCCTCCGAAGTATTGATCACGTACCCCTGCTGACGACTCTCCGCATGGATCGCGTTCAGATCGTGGTCGATGATAAGCAGATTTGTTCTGAGGTCGGTGATCAGGAACTCTTCCTGAACCCGCATGCGAACGGCATTAGCCGGAACACCGAAAGTGGCCTGCACCTCGACCGAATCAGTTTCAGTCGGAAATGCCACGATATCCATCGATATCGGTATGGGGCGCACCTCAGAGGGGAGACCCATGTTGTATACCAGAGGTGGGGCAAGGACGTGCAGCTGGTCGAGCATACCCCGGGTAACCTGGTCGGTTCCACCACCGGTCAGGGCATTTGTGACGGTATTCGCAGCCTGATTCTCCTGTATCCTGCGCCGCTCAATGGTACCGGCGGTTTCACGGAGGAACGAAGCCAGCTGATCATCGAGACGGGTTGCGTCCACCTTGCCGAGCATGGTGTCGCCGATCCCGAGTATCTCCGGTGTGCCCCAGAGGAACCGGGCCGCCCGGTTGTTGATGTCGAGGTATGCGGGGGGGCCGAATGCGAGAAATACATCACCCTGCCAATCCCAGCCGGTCATCGTGTGCGATGCGGGAAAATCGCGTGTCAGACTCTCGAGTAGACCTTCCGGATTCAGCCAGAGCAGGGGATGGGGGCCGCGGTTCGGACCACGGGCCAGAATATAGCGGCGATTGGAGAGAGGGCGCAGGTCGGTCAGCAGGTTCTGCACGCTGTATTCTCCCGACATCGCCCGGCGAATGCACAATTCAGGAGTTGCACCGGCAGCTCTCAGCGCGGCCAGCCGACGGACACCTTCCACACCGAGGCGGTAAGCACTGCGGACCGAAATCCGCTCGAGGGTTACCATGTACTGGTCTTGAATCCCGGTGAATCCCGCGGGGGAAAGATTGAGCAGCCTTGAGGCTATCGATGGAAGCTCGTACCAGGAGATTCGCGTCAGCGCTTCGATGCGCTCCGACGCGCTCGCCGTGCTTCCCTCCAGTATCTCCCAGACACCTTCCAGGGAGGGTGGATCGTAAGGCACGACCACCTGAAGATTCCTCCGTAATTCCCCTTCCTCCACGACCAGGGTGAATGCATGAGGCGTGCCATACCGCATCCGCTCCCACTGGAACCCCCCGGAGATTGTTGGAATGGTGCGGTCCTTGCCCTCATCGTCAACTCGGGGCCAGACTACGTATTCGGGGCCCTGCCAGTCGGGTGAACCCAGTTTCAGAAAGAGAACCATAAGCTCGGGCCACTCAGCATCGACCAGTTCAGGGAACCGGTTCCGCAGGAATTCCGCTCGCTGCATGTAGACCTGAAGCGCCTCGTTCTCCGGTGTCGATGGTGTCGGGTCACGTTGCTGCCAGAAATTGTCCAGCCAGGCGATCGGATCCTCGGACTGACGCATCTCTCTTCTCATGGATGCGTTGGAGATCAGGGCCGCGATCCTCACCTCTTCGATCCTGTCGGCAGCGACGATCTGCGTCACTTCCTGAGATGAGGGTCCACTCCCGGCGCAGGATGTAACCACGATACCTGCGATCAGGAGGAGAGCAATTGACGGGAGTCGGTGGAAAACAGCGGAGGATTCAATGATTCTCATTCTCAGGCCTGTCGCGATCCGTGGTTGCCGGTAGCGATGCGAATGATGCATGATTGTTGTTTACATGCTTTTGGTCAATCGCAGTTCATATTTGTCCGAAACAGTTAGCACCAATTCTCGTACACCTTCGAGACTGGCTGCCTTCACGGCATTCAGTCGATGAATGAGAGTGAAACCGGATACCACCCAGGAGGAAACCTGATGAACGATTATGCACGTCGCAACCTGACTGCCGCACTGGCGGTGTTCACCCTGCTGGCCTCCGCTTGTGCAGCGGGGAGCGCCGGATCGTCAGCCGCGCTGAATGTCTGGCCGACGGGAACGAGTGTCACATACGAAGCCACCACTGCCCAGAGCCAGGCGATGGATATACCCGGTGCGGGTGAACAGGTCGGGAACAGCTCGCAGACCGTTGAATTTGGGATCGAATCGGTCGGTGAGCGGGAGTTCATGATCAGGGTACTCGACGCTTCTTCGAGCAGTGACTCGCCTGACATGGGGATGATGCCCGATATCAGCGAACTCATCGGACTCGAGGCCATGCTTCAGCTCAACGAGCGGGGTGAGGTGGTCGAGGCGAGCGGGCTCGCCGGCAATGTGTACGTGGATGAGATGAGTGGTGTGGAGGCCTACACCGAAGAACTCCGCAGTTTATTCCTCTACCTGCCGGAGGAGCAGGTAAGGCCAGGGGTGACCTGGACGCGTGAGTATGGATACACAGCCCTCCAGATGGGCATGGAGCTGCTGTTCGAATTAGTCGACACCTACCGCTGTGTCGAAGAGACTGTATTCGAGGGTACGCGTGCGCTGAAGATCGAGTCGGAGTCGAAGATCAGTCTGGGTGGCGGCGGCGAGCAGATGGGGACGTTCCTCGACTTCGCTCTTTCCGGAACCGGCGACGGGATCCTGATCGTCGATGCTGTGACCGGCATGCTTCTCTCTGGTGAGTCGAAGGGTACCATGAGTGGAGGTATCTCGGCTCAGGGCATGGACATCCCGATGACGATGACCATGACCTCCACGATCAAGGTCAAGTAAGAGGAGAGGGGCTGCGGCCTTCGACCGGTAATCCCTCTCTGGATCTGGAATAGGGAGATTGAAGGGTGCAGGCCCACGCTGCGTTACAGCGTGGGGAGCCTGGTGATCGGGCTCGATCCTGGTCTCCTGCTCGCCGTCGATCACGAAGGGAGGCCATGGCGCCTCGTCGACGGCGATCGCACGTTCCGGTGGGGTCTCAACGGCCGTGTGCTCGCGATCGAGCGGGCACCGCGAAGAGGTCGAACATACCACTGGGTGGAATCAGATGAGGCGGTCGCGCTCTGGGAGCGAACGCGCGACCGCCTCTCTCTGCTTCTGGAGTCGGCGATCTCCGGCGATCTGCCAGGCCTTGAGCCGGTACCGGGTCCCGGGGGCGCGCAACCTCCACTCCCCGGTTTGTTCACCACCCTTGAAAGAGTCGCCGCGCGGGACGGCGCCGCTCTCCTGGCCGACGCGGAGCGGTTCTCACAGATATGGTCACCGGTCGGCATCCTTCCGCCCGACCAGTATATGGCGCTGGTGGTTCAGCTCACTCACGGCTGCCAGTTCAATACCTGCACCTTCTGCACCTTCTATCGGGATACTCCCTTCTCGGTCACTACCGGTGAAGATCTGCGCGATCACCTCACTGCTGTCGATTCCTTCCTGGGAGAGGGGGTGGATCTGAGACGGTCGATATTCCTGGGGGACGCGAACGCGCTGGCCCTCCCGATGGACAGGCTTGTGCCCCTGATAGATATCGTGATGGCGCATTATCGGGGGAAACAGCCCGCAAGGGGGGGGATGCATGCTTTTCTCGATGGCTTCTCCGGAGCGAAAAAGAATGTCGAAGAGTACCGTCATCTCGTGGAGAAGGGACTCAGGCGGACCTGTATCGGTATGGAATCGGGACACGATCCGCTCCTGCGATGGCTCAATAAGCCGGGTTCGACTTCCGATGTCGTCCAGACCGCTGAAGCGATGAAGGTGGCCGGAATGGGGGTGTCACTCGTCATACTCCTTGGAGCGGGAGGACGTGAGTACGACGAAGCTCATGTACGGGATACGATCCGTGTGCTCAGGGAACTGCCGCTCGATTCAGAGGATATGGTATACTTCAGCAGGCATATGGACCTGCCGGACGCGGCATATGGCGTGATCGCGCGCCAGGAAGGAATATCGGCACTCGATGAAGCGGGCATGGAAGAACAGCACCAGGCTATCGCTTCGGCTCTCCGGCCGTACCGGGATGGCGGGCCTCGACGAGGCAGCTATGACATCAGGGAATTCATCTATTAATCCTGTTTTCCCGGGCGCTTCCCGGGGAGATCGTTCTTCCAGACACTTCATCCGTTCCGGGCTCCTCCTTCTGCTCATCCTCTTTACACCGATCTCAGCGGTGAGCCAGGAGAACCTGGTCGAACAGGCACGTGCCGCCTTCGAAGAGGGACATGAAGAGGAGGCGTTGAGACTGATACGGCGTGCCACGCGTAAAGATAAAGAGGATGTCACGGCATGGATGCTTCAGGGAGAAGTCTACCTCTCTCTCGTTGACAGAGGACTTACCGCGAGACGGGCCCGGAATGCCATCAGCGCGTTCGATCAGGTCGTCCAGCTGAATCCTTCCTATCCCGATGTGTATCTCAAAAGGGGTATTGCCTGGCTGGAGGGTGTTGGTGATTCACTCAGGGCAGGAATCGAATTCGAGAACCAGCTCCAGGCTGATCCTCTCCATATGGAAGCCACAGTTCGCCTGTTGGAGCTCTCGGTCGATATGCGGGAATGGGAGATGGCGGAATCGCTTGCCTCCCGGGTGCTGGTGGAGTTCAGGACCCAGCCGAGGATATACCGGCCACTCATCAAACTGTATCTGAGGAAGAGAGAGTGGGCCTCTGCCGCACTCGTGGCGCGGCGCTATCTGTCGATCCTCTCACCAATGGAGCGGGAGGTGATCTACGATATCGCTCCTCTGCTCTCCAGCGCCGAAGAGGCATTGTACCGGGAGCTCGATCCCGAGACCCGGGAGCTTTTCCAGCGGCGCTACTGGGCGAAGCGGGGGGGAGCAAACCTCGACGGATACGCCACGCGCTTCATTGAACATATGTGGCGAGTCACCGAGGCGAGGACCCGGTTTGGAGACATCACGTTTCCCTGGGATTTCCGGGGTGAGCTCTTCGTTAGATACGGCCCACCCGATTTCCGCGTGACGAGCACCTCCGGCCTCAGTCTCAACATGATTCTGGATGGAGACTTCCAGTCACAGTGGCGTTCGAGAATGCTTGAACTGGGATTGCCGATCACCTCGTTCGATTCCGGCAACAGCACCACCTTTTTCAACACCGACTTCGAACCACCGAGGGGACAGGGGCGATTCTCCTTCTGGGTCTACAAGTGGGAAGGATTCCTCTTCGTGCTTCGTGATGTGACCGTTGGCGGCGAGATGCTGCTCACCGGTGATGGACTCGCTCTCAACAATGCCCTGAAGGAACACCTTCCCGTGATCTCCCGGCTGGAGGAGATGAACGAATCGCTGAAACCGGCGTTCCAGGTCGCCCAGTTCAGAGGAGTGGAAGGAAAGACCAGGCTCCATGCCTATTTCTCCATCCCGGTCTCTGAACTGATCGGGTCCACACTTGATTCTCTGCCGTCTGAAGCCATGATCAGCGAGGTCACGCTGGAGGATGAGAACCTGCGGATCAGCGCTGACGTCGATCGTTCCAGGCTGATCCTGGCGGGGCCTTCCACAGAGATCCAGCGATCGAGACGATTTGTGGAAGCGATAACTCTGGATATCGATCCGGGAACGTACCAGATATCCTCATTCGTGGCCCACCGCTCCTCACAACGGTATGGATCGATAGGGCCGGTGACCCTTGAGATCCGGGACTATTCGGGGATCGATCTCGGCATGAGTGACCTGGTCCTTGCGTCGGCCGACACACTCAGTGATCTGGAGAAGAATCTTCTCGATGAGGGTCTGGAATTCCTGCCCCACCCGGCAGGAGTATTCGATATCGACCGTTCATTTCAGGTGTATTTCGAGCTCTATGGTCTCGGCCGTGATATCGATGGTGTCACCGACTACGAAGTCATCTATGAGGTTTTTCCTGAGCCGGGCTCCCAGGTCAGATCGGGAACCATCCAGTCCTCGATCGCGGCCCTGCTCGGGATCAGCAGAGGCGAACCGGTCGTCGCCCTCTCAAGTATCTACAGGAGTCTTCAGCCGGACAATACACACCGGCCGCTCCTCAGCCTGAGTGAGTATCCGGAAGGGCCGTACCGGCTGAGAGTCACGGTGAGGGATAATCTCCTGGAGAGGGAGATCAGCAGGGAAGTCACCCTTCTGGCACTCCATCCATACCCACCTGATCGTTAGTGCCCTGTCACCTGACATGACACTGGTGATCCCTGTCACCAGTCCGGATCATGCCTGTCTGCAGCGCAAGTAACTGATCATTCATGGTGTCGAATGAATGAAAAAGCGGCGGTATGGGGCGCTGCGCAACTTATCAGGGAAAGGAAAGACAGATGCGACGAATATCAGGATTGATGGCCGGCGCAGCCCTGCTCACGATCGTGGTTCAGGCGGGTATCAGTGCCCAGCAGGTCCCACCGGTACAGGGGCAGAGCTGGCAGCAGCGACTGGAACTCACCGACGAGCAGAAGGCAGAGATCCAGCAGATCAGCGAGAGACACCGTGAAGCGGCGCTCGAGGCTCAGTCGGCACTGGTCCAGGCACGAGCCGACCTGAACAAACTGATGCTGGATACGGACCCTGAAAGATTCAGTCCATCCGGAACCGGGCGGAGGTCATGAATGTCCTCCCTGAAGACCAGCAGCAGCTGTTCAACCGGGCATCCGGGTTTCTCGGCTTTCGGGGGACATTCGGCAACGCCATGATGTCCGGCGGACGTGTATCGATGGGCCGTGGACAGACCGTTTACAGCCGTGGACGTGGATCAATGGGCCGGGGACAAGCCGGTTTCAGCCGTGGACGTGGATCGATGGGTCGGGGACAAGCTGGTTTCAGTCGTGGACGTGGATCGATGCCGGGACGTGCCGGGTCGGGTCGCAGTGGCAGCATGGGCATGATGAACCGGGGGCGGATGAT
>JALGVQ010000264.1 GCA_025774615.1 bacterium | reverse complement strand
CAACATGGGAGGGCTCGCGCTCTTCTTCTTCTCCGTACAGGTGATCACCGGCATACTGCTGATGATTTACTACCGACCGGGCGAACCATGGATGTCGGTGCAGCGTATTGCGATGGAGATTCCCTTCGGAACCTTGATCCGGAGCATCCATCACTGGAGCGCCAATCTGATGACCCTGACGCTCTTCATTCATCTCTTCAGCACCTTTTTCATGAAAGCGTACCGGGAACCGAGGGAATTCACCTGGCTCAGCGGTGCCCTCCTCTTCGCCATCACCCTCGTCTTCGGATTCTCCGGCTACCTCCTCCCCTGGGACGACCTGGCGTTCTTCGCCACCCGGGTCGGGATCGCCGAGGTGGAGAAGGCCCCCCTGCTGGGAATGTGGCTGGCTGACCTCGCCCGGGGCGGCCCGGAAGTAACGGTGGATACGATCGGCCGTTTCTACACTCTCCACGTGATGGTCCTGCCGGTGACCATTCTCACAGTGATCGGCCTCCATCTCTTCTTCATCCAGGTCCAGGGAGTGAGCGAACCCGATTTTTTCACTGCTCTGCCGCCGGAGAAGAAGCGATATGAAAAATTCTTCTCTGAGTTCCTCCTTGGTGAGATTCCGATCTGGCTCTGTATGGGAGCTTTCCTGGTCGCGATTTCCGCCGTCTGGTCACGGGGACTCTCACCAGAAGCGAACCCGTATGGAGCAGCCCCCGTAGGCATCAAACCGGAGTGGTATTTTCTCTCCCAGTTCCAGCTCCTGAAGCTTTTTCCGGGCAAGATCGAGGCGGTCGGCATGTTCCTGTGGACGATGATCCCGATCGGGATCCTTGCGGTCCCCTTCCTCGACCGAAGCATCCCGGCTGATGATCGCGGGAGGCTCGTCATGAAGATCGGTGTCGTGGCGCTGCTTGGTTTCGTCATCTTCACCCTCTGGGGGTGGATATCATGAGCGCATCGGCGATGACACCTTCAAAGGAATCCAGAGCATGAACTATCCGGTCTGGGATATCCCCTTCCTCGGTTCCGCCGGCGTGGTGGCGGTCATCGCGGTCATCCATATCCTGATCGCCCATGTGGCCATCGGTGGCGGGGCGTTCCTCTTCATCGCCGAGGTGTGGTCAGACCGGCAGCTCAACGGTGACGCGATCCGCGCCTGGTTGAGGAAGTACGTCACGTACTTCCTGGTCTACACCACGGTGTTCGGTGCGGTGACCGGTGTCGGCATCTGGTTCTCGATCCAGCTGGCAAGCCCGGAAGGGACGAGCCTGCTGATCCACCAGTTCGTCTTCGCCTGGGCGATCGAGTGGGTGATGTTCCTGGGTGAGCTGACGATGCTCTACCTCTATTTCTATGGTTGGGAGAAGAACTCCCGGCGGATGCAGGTCTTCCTGGCCGGCACCTACTTCGTGATCGCCTGGGGATCACTCTTTGTGATCAACGGGATCATTACCTTCATGCTGACTCCCGGCGCCTGGAGTCTGGAGAACACGAGTATCTTCGCAGGGTTCTTCAATCCGGGCTACTTCCCCTCCCTGCTGATCCGTACCCTGATCATGTTCATGCTCGGCGGACTTTTCGGTATCATCGTGGCCACACGGGTCAACGGTGATGATGACTTCAGGGAACGGGTCATCCGCTTCTCCGTGAAATGGGTATTACCTGCAGCGATCATCATCCCCTTCCTCCTGCTCTGGTACTGGTCGACACTGCCGCAGAATACGCTCGATCTCTTCCGTGAAGGATCGACAGGGGTTTTCGGAGGCAGACTCGAGGCCCTCAACCGCTACTTCTGGCTGGCGATGATCAGCGGGTTCTTCATTGTCGTCGGCACCATTGTGATCGCCATCCGCCCGAAGGCCGCAACGACGGCTGGAGCCATCGCCCTCTTCCTTGTCGCACAGTTCGGGTTCATGGGAGCGGAATTTTTCCGTGAGATGTCGCGCAAACCGTATGTGGTCTACGACGTCCTCTACTCCAACTCACTATGGAGGCAGAACAGTACCGACCCTGTATTCATGGCGGAGCCGTACCTGTCGAAGGCACAGTGGCATCCCGATGTGGAACCGTTGAGCCCGGAACATGGGGAGTGGGTCTTCAGACTCCAGTGTGTCAGCTGTCACACCTGGGATGCGTATCGTTCCCTCAGAGTCCGTACCGAAGAGTGGAGCATGGAATTCGGGAGCCGGTGGCTGGAGACCATGCATGAGAGCGGTGTGATGCCACCCTTCCAGGGCACCCCTGAGGACAGGGCGGCCCTGAGCGCATATATCGTCTCGCGACATGAGGAGGCGACCACCGACCTTGAGTTCGCAGAGACTGTCGAAGGAGGGAAATAATGGTCGCGCCTCCTGATCCGCTCGGTTTCGCCCTCCAGCCATGGATCATCCAGTCGCTGGCATACCTCACTCTGACCTGCCATCTGCTGGCGATGAACTTCACCCTCGGAAGTGTGTTCCTCTATCTCTGGACCCGCCTCCGGGGAGGAGAGGAATACCGGGGAGCAGGCGACTTCCTCGGCTCCGGGCTCCCCCTCGGAGTTTCCTACCTGATCACGCTGGGGATCCCGCCGCTCCTCTTTGTCCAGGTACTCTACGGACAGCTCTTCTACAGCTCCTCGGTGATCATGGGGGCCTTCTGGATACAGGTGATCCCCGTGATGATCCTGGCCTATGCCGGGTTCTACTATTTCAAGCTCACCCGCGGGAAGAGACCGCGGGAACGATGGTACATCGTGGGTCTCTCCGGCCTTCTGCTCCTCTACATCGGATTCATCTACGTCAACAACTTCACCCTCACCATGAGTCCGGAAAAGATGCTCGGGCTCTATACCGAACATCCGGGTGGGGGAGTCCTTACCCACGGCGAACCGTCGATCGTTCCCCGGTTCCTTCTCTTTATCGGAGGTTCACTGGCCGTGGCCGGTCTCGCCCTCATCTGGAGGGGGATCTACCTGCGACGGTGGGGTTTTGAGACTGAAGCCGACCGCTCACAGGGCTTTGGTTTCCGCGCGGTACTCATCTCGCCGGCTCTCTGGGCTGTTGCGGCCGCAGGGCTCTATCTCACGAGACCGGATGGACTTGCGGCCATGTGGCAATCGACCGGATCCACACTCATCCTCTTCATCGTCGGGCTTCTCGGATGCGCAGTCATGATCATCTTTGCCCGGGCTGCAGCCGGGACTCAGAGTGTGCGCGCTCCCCTGATCGCATCACTCGGTATGTTCCTGACGATGGCTTCGATGGTGATTTTCCGCGATCTGGTCCGGATAGAGGTACTGCGTCCCCACTTCTCGCTTTCCTCGGTGCCGGTCAACACACAGTGGGGTATGTTCATCCTCTTCGTGATTACCCTGGTCGCGGGACTGACACTCATGGGGATATTGTTCGTGAAGGTGTTCCCCGGCATGGCAGAGCGTTCACGCGAACAGCTGGAGGGGTTGAAGAGGCCGGAGAGTCAGTAATCTGAGTCTGGACATCAAGACCCCGGCAGGCGCCAGTGGG
>JALGVQ010000066.1 GCA_025774615.1 bacterium | reverse complement strand
CCGGTCCTGCTCAATACTCTCTCTACGACGCTTTTTCAGGACGACTACTACGACTACCACACAAGCAGAGGATGGCGGCTTGATGTGAGTCCGGTGGACCGTTCAGGTCTCGGCGTGGATCTTTTCCTGGCGCGGGCGACGCACCAGAGCCTGGAAGCGATGAACGGCTGGAGTATTTCCAACCGGGACGGGATACCCCGGACCAATTCCGCGGTCAGCATAGAGGAAGGCACTTGGACACGAAGTGGGGCCAGTATAAGGATCGGACGCCCCGAGAGTTCAGCGAGCATGTCCACGGGCAAGGGGGTCCTGTTGAGTGTAGAACAGGGTGAGGCGTTCGGTGCGGGTGATTTCGCCGGCCCGACGCGATTTGGATATAATTCCTATACCCGGGTCGATGGCGTGCTCTCGTATTCAATCCCCACCTTCACCACCCGCTACCTCTTCTCTCCCATGCTGGTATTCCGGCTCGCCGGTGGGTGGAGCGAGGGCGCACTGCCGAGAGAGCTGTGGAGAGGGCCTGAGAACGCCCTCGGCTACTACTGTCCGCTCGGCGCATTGCGTAGCGCGGGACACCGTGAACTCGCCGGCACCGACTACGCCGTGCTCACCGTCGAGCACAACTTCCGCAGCCAGCCCTTCCAGATGCTCGGCATCAGGGCACTCTATGAACGTGGCATCGAACTGTACGCCCACGGTGGTATTGCCCGGTCGTGGCGGGGGGAAACGGTTATCCCTGATGATGGACTGTACCGGGAAGTGGGCTTCGGGATCGGCCGGATAGCCGAACTCTTTCGCATCGATTTCACCCGCCGTCTCTCTGAACCTGCAGGTTGGTATCTGACCCTCACACTCACGACGTTCCTGTAGGAATGATACTGCGGATCGCAGATTCCATCCTGTTCTTCTGAGACATCCTCATCCTGTCACGATTACTTATTCCGCGATTGATAACCTCCTACTACATAGATTTTTCCATCGATGACTCCTGCAGCGGCCTCAGATCGCGCAGTAGGCATATCTTCCAGTCTGGTCCAGGTGTCCAATATCGGATCGAAGACGGAAAGTGTATTCAGGATGGTGTGCGATTCACGTGACTCCTGGGTGATCCCGCCCATGACATACAGCTTACCCTGGTACACGACTCCGCACCCTTCCGCCCAGGTTATATTCATGGATGCACTGGTTGTCCTCCAGATACCTGAGGGTGTGTAAAATTCAACTACATCAGTCGTCTCGTATGTATCCACAAATCCACCTGCCACATACAGTTTGCCATCAATGACGCCGAAGGCGGGCTGGCCGCGAGCGGTGGGCATTTCGTACGTAGCGAGCCACATGTCGGTGGCAATGTCATAGATCTCAAACGTCGCGATATCCAGGATACCAGGTCCTGTCGGGTTGCCTATCATGCCACCTGCAACATAGATTTTGCCTTCGATGACACCCACCGCGGGACAATATCTGGCTGAAGGCATCTGAGCGCCAATCGTCCATGTGTTGGTTGCCGAATCGTAAATGAACAGATCGCTGTAATAGGACGTTCGAATACTACCTCCAATCACATACAGTTTGCCGTCATGGACGACGGCACCGGGACCATCCCTTTTTCCAGGCATGGGCGGGCCCAGACTCCACAAACCGGTTTCCGGATCGAATACTTCGAGAGAGTCGTAGGCTGATGTTTTGTACTTCTGATCTGATCCTCCCACCACATAGAGTCGGCCATTAATGACTCCTGCGGCGGAGACACTCCGCGGTGTGATCATTGGGGAATTGGGCAATTCGCTCCAGGTATCAGTGGCAATATCGTACACCTCGACAATGTCGTATTCCCGATCTTTCGGTTTGGGGGGCTCACATGGGGGACAACAGTTCGCCAGTAACGTGGATGAAAGAAAGATGAGAATAGCTGTTCTGACGAGTTCGATAGATACCTTTGGTCTGCTCTTCAGCATTGTCATGCCTCCTCAAAGGTACACACTCATATGTTCGAAATAATCAGGTCATGACGTGCATCGTACCAGATCACCGGGTGGCCGGTAAATCCACACCCGATTTTCTTCGGAGATTCGGAAATAATGAAACAGGGGATATCTCTGAACCTGCAGGCTGGTATCTGACCCTCACACTCACTACTTTCCTTTAGTGCCCTGAGCAGGGGCACTACACTGGAACAGAACTGATCTGACTC
This sequence comes from bacterium, assembly GCA_025774615.1. Lineage (GTDB taxonomy): Bacteria > Blakebacterota > Blakebacteria > Blakebacterales > Blakebacteraceae > Blakebacterum. The sequence continues at coordinate 13,068 of JALGVQ010000066.1, read as the reverse complement.
GTTCCATCCTTTGGAGAGTATGAGGTATGCAGGCATCGCGGAACATATCCGGAGAGCACGTCCCGGAGGGACTGCGGGCTCTGGCGGCCGATCTCTCCAGGGATATTTCGGGTGAAGTCCGTTTTGATGACTGGACACGGATGCTCTATTCGACCGACGCGAGCATCTTCCAGATCATGCCTCTTGGCGTCGTCTTCCCGAAAAATGAAGAGGAAGTCCTTGCCACCGTGGAACGGTGCGCGGCGTACGGATTCCCTGTTCTGCCGCGCGGGGGAGGCACATCTCTGGCCGGACAGACCGTCAACGAGGCGGTCGTCCTCGATCTGAACCGGTATATGGACTCGATCACGCGGTTCTATCCTGAATCACGATCGATCGCCGCACTGCCGGGCATTTACCTCGATCGACTGAATGCTGAAGCCGCGGGATCGAACCTCATGTTCGGACCCGATCCCGCCAGTGGGAACCGGGCGACGATCGGTGGTGTACTGGGAAATAACGGTACCGGCTCCCACTCGATCCTCTACGGCATGTCGGGTGATCACCTGAAGCGTGTGAAAGCGGTGCTCGCCGACGGCAGTCGCGCGGTATTCGAGAGTGTTTCGTGGGAGGAGGCACACCGCCGGGCCGGACTGGCCTCCCCGGGTGATGTCGAGGCGACAGCGGGCGGGCTGAAAGCCGCACCGCCTCCTGTCGGGCTCGAAATGGCGATCTACCGGGAGGTCGTGAGGATTGTCAGGGACAAGCAGCCGGTCATCGAGGCGGGGTACTCGAAGCACTGGCGGCGGGTCGGAGGGTATGATCTGAAAGGATTTGCGCCGGGTAGACCGCTGAACCTGGCGCGACTGCTTGCCGGCAGCGAGGGTACTCTCTGCACGATGGTGGAACTCGAATTGGGACTGGTGGAGAGGCCGCCTGGTACCAGCCTTGCAGTGCTCTCCTTCGATTCCCTGCTCAGCGCTCTCGGCACTGTGCCGGCAATGCTCGCCGAATCTCCTTCAGCGATCGAACTGATGGACTCGATGTTGTTGGGGCTCACCCGGAAACAGCCGGAATATGCCCGCAAGATGACCTTTGTCGATGGTGAGCCGGAAGCGCTCCTCATGGTGGAGGTGTATGGCCACACCCCTGAGGAACGGGAACCTCATCTGGAGCGACTGATTGCCGCAGCCCGGGACGCGGCCACGGGGCCGGTCGGAGTGAGCATTCTCCACAACCATGAGGAGCAGGTAAACGTCTGGTCGGTCCGGAAGGCCGGACTCGGACTCGTGATGAGCCGGCGAGGTGATTTCAAACCACTCCCCTTCATCGAGGACACCTCGGTTCCACCTGAGAACCTCCGGGACTATATCGGAGAAGTGCTCAGAGTTCTCAGGGATCACGATGCGCCCGCCACCTTTTACGCTCACGCCTCGGCGGGGTGTCTCCACATCCGGCCGGTGGTGAATCTCAAGGAGATGGACGGCATCGGGAAAATGGCTTCCATTTCCGAGGCGGTCTCCGATCTCGTGCTCAAGTACGGAGGGGCGATGTCGGGAGAGCACGGGGATGGGATCCTGAGGAGCGCGCTCAGTCCGAAGATCCACGGAGAGGAACTGCACAGGCTCTTCGAGCGGATCAAGGACACCTTCGATCCTGAAGGGATCATGAACCCCGGCAGGATCGTACGGGGACCATCGATCACCGAATCTCTCCGCTACGGTCATGAGTACTCCACGATCCCGGTCACGACCTGGTTCGATTTCACCCTCGATGGTGGATTTGCCCGCGCCGTTGAGATGTGCAATGGATCGGGTGAATGCCGGAAGCTGGACTCCGGGACGATGTGTCCCTCCTATATGGCGACCCGGGATGAGGAACACTCGACGCGAGGCCGTGGTAACGCCCTCAGGGCCGTTCTCTCCGGCCGGGTGGAGAACGCGGGTCTTCTGGATGAGCGTCTCTTCAATACGCTCGACCTCTGCCTGGAATGCAAGGCGTGCAAGACCGAGTGCCCAAGCGCTGTTGATATGACACGGCTGAAGACCGAATATCTGGCACACTGGCATCACGAGCACGGTGTCCCCCTGCGGACACGCCTGATCGGCGGCATCGACAGGCTGAACCGGCTGGGATCGGCAACCGCGCCCGTCAGTAACTGGATTGCCGGGTCCCCCCCCGTGAGATGGTTGCTCGATCGTCTGGTGGGAATTGAGGCACGGCATTCATTGCCCCGCTTCCATCGGCAGACATTCGAGAAACAGTACCGTCGAGCGCAACGCGGCAACGGGGACGTCTCCAGCAGCAAGATGAGTCGTGGAACCGTCCATGTACTCCCGGATGGATTCACGAACTACACTGAGCCGGAAGTCGGCATGGCCACAGTCCGGCTTCTTCAGGGTTTGGGTTGGAGAGTCGAGCTGCTGCCACTGCCTGGAGGAACATGCGGCCGGGCGATGCTCTCGAAGGGATTGGTGGCACAAGCCGTATCCGCGGCGCGCGCCAATATCGAGGCCTGGGCTCCTCTGGTTGAGGGTGGTGATCCGATCATCGGTGTTGAACCGTCATCACTCCTCACCCTGAGGGATGAATACCCGGCGCTTATACCTGGTGAAGCAGCTGAGAGGGTGGCAGCGTCCGCCCATCTCGTCGAGGAATGGCTTCTGAAGAGCGAAGAAGAGCTTGGCCCCGTACTGCAGTTCCGTTCACCCCGTGACCATGATGAAGCCCATCTGCTGGTTCATGGACATTGCCATCAGAAAGCGCTTGCGGGCAGTGGTCCGCTCATTCACGTACTCGAATGGCTGCCGGGAACCGAAGTTGAGGAAGTGGATGCCGGGTGTTGCGGGATGGCAGGATCGTTCGGTTACGAAAAAGAGCACTATGATCTCTCGATGGAGATAGGCGGGCAGCGGTTATTCCCGGCGATTGAGGCACTGCAGGGACGCGGTACAATCGTTGTCCCCGGTACCTCCTGCAGACACCAGATCGTTGACGCCACAGGCCGGACTGCCGTACATCCAGTGGTGATTCTTGAGGAGCGATTGATACAATAAGATGCGGCTGTCATGACTCAATGTGCCGGATCAGCGAAAGGGTAAAGCGGGTGAAGTTATATCGTGGCACTCCGGTTCTTTTTCTTCTGGCTGGCATGATCTTCCTCGATCCAGGGGCTGTTCTGGCACAGGGTGGTGTGGGTGGAGAGGGTGAATTGGAGGAACATGAGTACTCAGTGGCAACGTTGGCTCCGTGGGACGTTACCGTACCACCTATCGTTCTGGAAAACGACCTGCTCCACGCGCTGCTCGTGGAACTCGCGGCGGGTACGAGTCCGGGACAGTTGCGGCGGGAACTCGGGCTGGACGTGGAAGAGCTGGAAACACTCTTCCGACTGATCGAGGCCGAGGGACTGGGCAGACAGACCAATGATGGAGGATGGATTCCCCTCTCACTGGCGCTCACTGAGGATGAAGTGGCACAGCTCAGGGTGCCGGCGGACCGACTTTCTTTTTTCATCGCCGATACGGTCGAAGCCAGGTGGAGTGAGATCGATTCAGTTGTCTCCCACTTTCCGGTAGCAGGGCGACTGCCGCTCGCACAGACCGGATTCGTACTCCTGGGTGATTATCTGCTGGGTCTTTTCCAGTATGAAGCGCTCTGGTCAGCCGGTCTTGCGCCGACCCATCGTCAATACGCCTATCGCGTATATCAGATGGATCCTTCAGACGCGCCACCTGGTCACCATGTCATCAACCTCGGATCGAGCGGGTGGCGGCAGGTCAGTTTTTCTTCGGTGAGACAGCTCTATGGGTTTGCGACTCTCTTCGATCCCGATTCACCGTTGCGAATTGCCCTGTTGGGTGATGCCTCCCGGGAAGAGGGCGAAGAGATGGTGCTCGATCTCGTGAACGCCTACCGGCTCTGGTACCTGATGGATACTCCTCCCGATCGGGTCACCCGTCAGGTCCTCAGACAACTGGAAGTCATCGATGAGATGGGTCGTCTCAGGGTTCCCCTGATCTCGATGGACGACATCCCACCGATGCGGTCACTTGCTCTTGATATCGGCGAAGCTCTCTGGCCCTCTCTCGTTGGATCCCTTCCGGAGATAAGCGCCGTCGCAATGGAAATAGGATATGGTGACCAGGCGATGCTGGGGGAGATCACCCTCGCCGTCTGGGAGATGGCTGTTCATGAGGCGATGCATCTTCTTATGGATCGTGGTAAGGTTCTGCCGCCGACAGCGTATCGGGCACAGGCATTGCTGGTGAGGTCCAGCTGGTGAATGAAGTGGTGCCGAACGGGCGGCTCCGTGCGGACCAGACACATAGACTCTGTGATAAGGTGAAGAGGCTCAGGTATGAGTGTTGACAGAAGGAAGTTCATCACATCCTCGGTATCGACAGCTGGTGTGGCAGCCCTCGGGCTCTCCGGGGGGATCCCGTTGCCTCCGGGATCGACAGATCCGATCGAATCGGACGACCTCATCCCCCAGGAAAGCCTCCCTGAAAAAGTGGCCGCTCTGGAGTCGATGACCGACTCGGAGCCTCCCCAAATCACCGATGATGAGCGGTGGAGCCGTATTGGAAAAGCCCAGCGTCTGATGGCGGCCGAGGGCCTCGACGGTATCGTGATGCTCGGCGGAACCTCGATGCTCTACTACACCGATATGAGCTGGGGGTTGAGTGAACGGACCTTTGCTCTTCTCATTCCCCGCGAGGGCCCGCCTGCCTGGATATGCCCGGCGTTCGAACGGGAGCGGGCCGCCCTGGGTGTGCGGTTCGGTGACGAGATCCGTACGTGGGAGGAACACGAGAGCCCCTACGCGCTGATCGCCTCACTCTTTGCCGATCGGGGTATGAGGACAGGACGGATCGGACTGGAGGAGACCACCAGGTATCATGTGGTCAAGGGACTGGCCGCTGATGCTCCTGCCGTGAAAGTCACTTCGGCTGACCCGATTACGATCGGTTGTCGATCTGTGAAAAGTCCGGCAGAGATCGCGCTGCAGCGGCATGCCAATCAGGTCACGATCACCGCGCTCGCGGCGACCTTCGGTTCAATGAGATCGGGTATGACACAACGTGAGTTCAGCCGCCTCCTTTCGACGGCTTATAACCGGCTCGGCTACAGCGGTGGAGGACTGGTACTCTTCGGTGAGAACTCCGCCTATCCCCATGGCACCAGCAGGGAAGAAACCATCAGGGAGGGGATCGTTGTATTGTGTGACAGCGGAACCAGGGCAGGGGGATATACTTCCGATATCTCCCGGACGGCGGTCTTCGGTGAACCCTCGGTGGACCAGAGGAGAGTCTGGACGCTGGTCAAGGATGCTCAGTCTGCGGCGCTGGAAGCCGCCAGACCGGGTGTGCCGGCCGAGGATGTGGATCGTGCCGCCCGGGAAGTGATCGATCGGGGTGGCTACGGGCCCGGTTACAGGTACTTCACCCATCGGCTCGGGCATGGTATCGGCATGGATGGCCACGAATGGCGATATCTCGTTGAGGGGAACACGATGCCTCTCGAACCGGGAATGACCTTCAGCAACGAGCCGGGGATATATATCCAGGGATCGTTCGGAGTCAGGCTCGAAGACATCATGCTGATAACCGAGGATGGCGCCGAACTCTATACGGGGCAGGCAGGTACGCCCACTGATCCCTTTGCAGGAGAGGCTGTCCTTTTCTAGGGGGTTCTGCCAGGGGTACACCCGGGTGTTCATCAGGGTGTTCTGCAGAGGGCTCTATACGGCCTCTTTTTTCTTCCCTCGCTTCCCGAGCAGGTACACACCCCAGATGATGAGCAGCACCGGCCACCAGGTGCCGAACAGATCCATCATCTCCCACCAGATATCCCTGAAGAGACCGGTTTCGATGGCGATACCCCAGAGGGCGATGATCACAAGTATGCCGCCGGGCCAGAGCGGCCATGTACTGCTCTGGTGCCAGCTGAATCGATCGATCAGGTAGATCGAGATGAATCCCAATCCGAGGAAGAGCGGTACCGCAAAGTCATGGAGGTCGAGATATCGCCACTCTTCGAACATGACGCCGATACCGAGGCCGATGAGGATCATGGCGGGGATGAGCAGACCGTAACTGCGATTGGTGAAGTATCCGGCCAGGAAGGCGCCACCGAGCACGATCAGGAAAATACCCCCGCTGATATGGAACAGATTGCCCGCCAGCAGCAGCGCGCCCAGTGCTATCAGTACCCACCCGGTACCGTGCCGTCCCGTTCGTTCGACCATTACCTCCTCAGCATGGGCCTGCTGAGGCTCCGGCTGGACCTCCGCGCCACCGAGCGTGCCGTCGATCGATTCTTCACTCATCAGATCCTCTCCTGCTGAAACGACTGAATACACTCCGATCGCTCTCTTCCATGTATATACCCTACATGGCGCTGAAGGGTTTCGTGAATCACGGAATGCGTTGCGCGGCGGGTCGTGAAGTCCGAGAATGAGCGACGGTGATGAATACGAACGAGTCTGACATAGAGCGCGCTTACGCGGAATGCCGCGCCCTGACGCGGCAGCACTACGAGAACTTTCCCATTGCATCAGCGCTTCTGCCGCGCCAGGTCAGGCGGCACATGTACGCTCTGTATGGGTTTGCTCGCGGCGTTGATGATGCAGGAGATGAGTTCGAGGGGGATCGGCTGGCACGGCTCGACTGGTGGGAGGCGCACCTCATGGCCGCTTTCGGCAGGGGTGAGGCGCCACCGGGAGAATCACCGGCCGCATTCCGCGCGCTCAGTCAGTCGCGTAAAGAACTCGATCTCCCACTCGATCCCTTCCTCAGACTCATCGAGGCGAACAGGCGTGATCAGCGTGTCCAGCGATACGCCTCTTTCGATGATCTGCTCGAATACTGCACCTTTTCGGCCGACCCTGTCGGCAGGCTTGTCCTTGCTGTATTCGGTTACCGGGACGAAGAACTCCATCCCTTCAGCGATGCCGTCTGTACCGCTCTGCAGCTGACCAATTTCTGGCAGGATGTGAGCAGGGATCTCGCGATGGGAAGGATCTATCTGCCCACAGAGGACCTGCAGCGGTTCTCGGTGAGCGAGGATGACCTCGGACGGGGTCGTGCAACGGAGGGATTCAGAGACCTGCTCAGATTCGAGGTCGAACGGACACGGGATTATTTTGAAAGGGGGCGACCGCTCACCGGACTGGTGGCCGGCCGGTTCAGGATCGATCTCCTCCTCTTCTCGCGCGGTGGGGAGTCGATCCTCGATGCGATAGAGGAGGGCGACTTCGATGTACTGGGGAAGCGCCCGGTTTTGACGTTGCTGAAGAAGGGGACATTGATCTTCTCGATACTTCTTCGATACCTGACGGGACGAACCACATGAATCATCCCCTGCTGGCAGATCAGAGACGGGGCCTCGATCTGGAGCAGGCGTACGCCGAATGCGCGGTGATCACACGGCAGGAGGCCCGAAATTTCTACTATGCCTTCCTCCCCTTGCGCAGGGACCGTCGCCATGCACTCTATGCTCTCTACAGCTTCGCCCGGATAGCGGACGATCTTGCCGATGAAGAAGGACGCGATCTCGATGAGCGGCTGGCTGCCCTCGATCACCTCGAATCGCGGCTGGATGAGGCGCTTACTGGTGATCCGGGAGGGACCGTTTTCATTGCGCTGGCAGACACGATCGAGCGCTTCGCAGTGCCGGTGCACACGCTTCATGACCTGCTCACGGGAGTGAGACAGGATCAGTCGGTGACGCGATACCATGCTTACGAGGATCTTCGCACATACTGTTACCATGTGGCGGGAACGATCGGCCTGATGTGTTCGGCTGTCTGTGATGGCCGTTCTGAGGAGGCAGCCGCGTTCGCGATCGCCCAGGGTCATGGCATGCAGTTGATCAACATCATCAGGGATGTCAGGACCGATGCCGAATCGGACCGGATATATATCCCCGGTGAGCTGATGGAAGAATTCGGCATCTCCGAGGAGGATATCTTCGCGGGCCGAACAGGTGATGCGTGGGAAGGGATGATGGGAACCCTTGCCGGTCGGGCGAGGGATGCCCTCGATGAAGGTCGCGGACTTCTTCCCCTGATCGCCCGGGATGCCCGTATCTGTCCGGCCTTGATGGGAGAACTCTACCGGAAGATCCTCGACCGGATCGAGGCCACGCGCTTCGATGTTTTCAGCTCTGTCCCCGATCTCACCCTCACGATGAAACTCAGACTGCTTGGTTCTGCATACTGGCGATATCGCCTCCGCGGAACGCCCTCCGACCTGAAAGGTGTATCAGAGTGAGCGGGGGATCGGACGCGCATCCGGTTGAAGGGAGGCAGCCGTACGCGGTCGTTGGTGGAGGTGTTGCGGGACTTGCCGCTGCCGAGGCCCTGATCCGTGCCGGACAGCGCGTTATCCTCCTTGAGCAGCGAGCCGAACTCGGAGGGAGGATCTCATCGTTCAGAGATCCTGACAGCGGCTGGTATATCGACAACGGCCAGCACATATGGATGCCATGCTGTACCGAATTCACCGACTTTCTTGACCGAACAGGTGTCAGCGATCTTACCTATACCCAGCCGCGCTTCAGAGTGACATTCCTCGAACGGGACCGGAAGGAAGCTGTACTGCAGGCTCTGAACCTGCCGACCCCGTTTCATCTGCTCCTGCCACTCCTCACGTTCCCGCCTCTTCGACCCGGTGATCGGGCAGCGCTCCTGCGGGGCCTCATATCACTGAAGTTCTCCGGAGCCCGGCTCTTCACTGAAGGGCGGGATAGAAGATTCGGAGAGTGGCTCACCGAACAGCGCCAGCCTGCGGCGGTCATCGAGAGATTCTGGGAACCGGTGATCACATCGATCCTCAACCAGCAGGTAGGTGAAGTCCGCGCGGACCTGGCGGCGATGGCGATCCGGGATTCTTTTCTGGCCGGAAAGGGGGACGCGAATCTCGCCTGGATGAGTCAACCGCACGGGAGTGTCTGGGACCGGGTAGCCGGCGGTCTCGAAGAGCAGGGAGTAACCATTCGACGGGGAACAAAGGTCGAAGGAGTCGAACTGGCGGGCGGAGATGACAACCGGGAACCGCGACTCTCTTCCATTGTGCTGGCCGGCGGTGAACGTGTTCCTGTCGCCGGCGCGGTGATGGCTGTTCCACCCGGGGCTTTGCGGGGAAGCATGCCTTCTGAGTTGCGGGACACCTCACCCTTTCGAGAGGGAACAGGCCTAGAGTGGACACCGATCCTGAACCTCCACCTCTGGTATGAGAAACCGGTGACCGAAGAACCGCTGCTCTGCATTCTGAACAGCCCCCTTCAGTGGGTCTTCGTCAAACCGGGACAATCACCGGATGAGGGCAGGGACCCGATCCCATCATCAGCACAGCACCTCAACCTGGTGGTTTCCGCTTCGAATCGCTTCCTCGGTGAGGATGACCGTCAGACAACCGCTCTCCTGCTGGATGAGCTCTCCGCGGTTCTTCCCGGCGCCCGGTCTACAAGACTTCTGGCAACAAAACTCATCCATGAGACCAGGGCGACCTTCAGTGCCCTCCCCGGTTCCGAGGCTCATCGCCCCTCCCAGCAGACCACGATCCCCGGGCTGGCGATCGCGGGTGCCTGGACCGCTACCGGATGGCCATCCACACTGGAGGGCGCCGTCCGCAGTGGAAGGGCGGCTGTTCGCTCTCTCGGTGTCAGCTCTTCCTGACAGGTAGAAAGGCACTCTCTGTGAGGATCGTCATCGATCCCTCTGTGATGTCAGCAGATCGTGACACTCTTTCATACACCTGCTGATTCCCCACTTCTGCGGCCTCAGACATTCGGGAGACCGCGAACCAATATCGACACTGCTTTACGGTGAGAACCCGGATCAGACCTGCCCGGATTCATCGGTGGCATGACGATTGCACTGACAATCAGTCATATGGCGCCGACCCCGGCGTCACTGCTCCCGGTACCCGGGAAGAAGGAGCACTCATGCATACAATAAGGAGAGCATGTTCGATAGTTGCAGCGACTGCCATCCTTGCCCTGCCCTCAACGGCAATGGCCCTGTCTGACACTCCCGCGGAAAAATACGATCTCTGCATGGACCGGGCTGAGACGAGCTTCCTCAGATGTCTGGATGCCTCCGGTGAGTCGGAGTATCTCTGCTGGTCGACGTTCGGCTACGCAAAGCTCTGGTGCACTATCTCCTATGGATTCAGGACGGTTATCCGCTGACCATGGCCCGACCTGAACCGATGAGTATCTGTCTGCTTGCCGCTCTTCACCTGGCGCTCTCCGGTTGCGGGGGAGAGGAGGTGGCTGTCGACCGCGTGAGTCTTGTCGCGGAAGTCATCTATCAGGAGCCGGCAACGAGTGAAGATCCGGTACTTCTCTTCGCCAGAGATGTGCTGATGCTCGATGATCGTCTGTATGTGCTCGACGGTAAACTCGCGCATGTTGTGGTCTTCGATCCGAAAAACGGTTTGATCCTCACTACATTCGGTGGAGTGGGGGAGGGGCCGGGGGAACTCGGCCGCTTCCCCTATGCCCTCGCCACTGATGGAGAACGCATCGGTGTTGCGCATCTCTTCACGGTGTCGTGGTTCACACCGGAGGGGGGATACGTTGCGTCGGAATCGATCCCACCGCTCGATCTTTCCACACCCTCACTCCAGTGGAGCGCTGGCGGCTGGCTGAGCAATGCCGCATATCGCGGTCCTGGCTCTCCCTGTGCCACGTACATTTCCTCGACCGGAGACAGTGTCGTGTATGGTCAGGCGGTATCACCCGCGGGGCCGGATGAAGCGGGACTCGCCGCCATGGAACTGAATGCTGTTCATGTCGGAAGATTTGGAAATGGAAATGTGATCGCCGGGTATGTACAGGAGAACCGCGTTACAATCTTCGGGCCCGAAGGCACCCCGATCGCTGAAGACACCTGGATACAGGCTCCGAAGAAGCCTGAACGAGGACCGGACGGACGGTTACGGGGGTATCCCGGATTCACGCTTTCTCTGACGATGGGGGGTGACGGTTTTGCGTATCTGTTGGACGGCAGCCTCAGGCGGGCGCGGCGATACGACCACTCCGGGAGATTGCTCACCGAGTTCGAGTTCGACATTCCGGTGATCAGGGTCCTCTGGACAGGATCGGGTATGGTCTGGGCAATAGATGGTACCGATCGGGTGATCCGGTTCGGGGTCGGGAATGGTGATGAGATGTGCTGGAGGATGTATCTCCGATCGAACTCTCTCCATTGCCTGGCAGGCTCGTGGAACGCATCGGGAACCTGGCGACATTTCTGCGTGACAATGGTCTCGAGCGGGAGGGGAGGATGTCACCCGGAAAGATGAGGCCGGTCAGACCGGTGGCAGTCGGAGGGGAGACCAGACTCTTCCTTGGATACCCGGACGGAGCAGGACTGCTGCTCTCACCGGTCGGAAGCGGGTTGGATACAGAATGGGCCGGTTTCATGGTGCATGGCAGAACCGGTGCCCATCCACAGGGGTCACTCCGTTCCCGGATCGTCATGGCGGGTGATGGTCCCGTGGTTTTCGACCCGGGAGGGGGGCTCTTTCCGCTCCGTGAGGAGGATACCGGCTACCGGTGGCCGGAGGGCACCTGGCCGAGTGACGTTGTATGGCTGGGTGGGAACCGCTGGCTCTCGCACGACACCCTCTCAAAAAAGCATGATCCACTCCAGGTGATCGATCTCGCGACAGGTATGTCGATCCCGGCCGGCGGCGCGGGAACTCACCGTCCGATGGGGCTCACCTTCAAACCGGCCTGGAACTGGTGGTGGATGCGGCGCCTTGAGGATGGCCGTGTTGTCATCTTCGATGAATCCTCGCTTCGGGTAGCGATCTGGTCCGAGGGCGGGATATCCGACTGGCACAGCCTGACGGGGAGCGGATTCAGGACGATCGATCAGCGGAAAAAGGGGGGCACTGTCGACAGGGAGATCGCGGCGATCTGCGTCCTTGAGGGGCGGGGGATCCTCATCCTGTCGAACGATCCGGCCATTGAGGAACCATCGAACCGGCTGATACTGGTCTCGTTCGATGGCATCACACTCCACAGATGGAACCTGCCGATTCAACTGACCGTCACCGGCATGACACGAACCCCATGGGGCGGTCTCTACTTCTCCACACGAAGGACACTTCTGGAATGGATGGGATGGGAGGAAGCGACAGCCGTTCACCAGGCGTTCTGATCGGGGCACTGGGTCTCTGGATCGGATCCCTGGCGCTACTGGTCCTGCTCGGACTCGATCTTTTCGCAGGGAACCAGCCACCGGCACCCGGGGATCCTGTGGAGAACTGGATTGGTACCGATATTGCAGAACTCCTGGGTCCTCTCGTCACCCTCGAGGGAGACTCGATGAATGCAGATGTATCGGGTCTCCGGTTGTGGGTGCTGATAGAGGACCGGGAGTGCCTTTCCTGTCTTGATGAGCTCCCTGTCCTCCATTTTCTCACGGAGCATTTCGATGATCGGGGAGTGGCGATCACTGCAGTTGCGCTTGGCGATCGCCATGAGGCCCGCCGCACCCTGCTGGGTCTGGATCCGGGGATGCCGATACTGGTTTCTACACAGACATCCGCGGCTGACGTACTCGATCTCTTCGTTGCTACCAGGACACCACTGCGGGTTCTCACCTGGTACGGGCGGGTGGTGGAACAGAGCAGCCAGAGTGTATTGGAAGAGCCTGGTGAATCCAGGCTTGTCGAGATACTGCAACGGTGGTCAGAGAAGTAGACTCACCGTCAGTCCGGGATTACTCTGTGAAAATGGATATCGGTTCGACCGTACAGGTACCTGTGCCGGCACACTGATCTGAAGAGGTGAAATCATGCGTTCCAGACTATTTCCATTTCTGCTCCTGATCACACTCATGGCGGCAGGTTGTGCCGCCGCCGGCACAGGCACCCCAGAGACCACTCCTGCCGGTCATAGCCATTTCTACCAGCTCGATACGGGAGATGAAGTCAATTTCTCGAACGAGTCCGATATCAGCATGGAAATGGATGTGCCTGAACTCCCCATCCCACAGCCGATCGAGATTTCGCTCAGTATGACCCACCAGCTTGTAGTGGAGGAGGTCCGGGATGGGATGATCACCGG
>JALGVQ010000065.1 GCA_025774615.1 bacterium | reverse complement strand
ACGTTCAACCTGGATGAGTACTGCCCGATGGATCCCGGCAGTATCCACAGCTATCACCGCTTCATGCATGAGAACCTGTTCGATCACATCAACATCCCGAAGGAGAATATCCACATACCCCGGGGTGATATTGCGGAGACGGAGATCGAAGAATACTGCCGGCAGTATGAGGAGCTGATCATCGCTTCCGGAGGTATAGACCTGCAGATTCTCGGAATCGGCAGAACAGGCCACATCGGATTCAACGAGCCCGGAGCAGAGTGGGATTCACGAACAGGACTTGTATTCCTCGACACCATCACCCGGAGGGATGCCGCCTCCGATTTCCATGGTGAGGATAACGTTCCCCTGCAGGCAATCACGATGGGTGTGGCCACCATCATGGAGGCAGAGGAGATCGCCCTGGTCGTACTGGGGGAGCGCAAGGCGCAGGTGATCCGGAAGGCGATAGAAGGAGAGGTCGATTCCCGGGTCGTCGCCAGCTACCTGCAGGACCACCCGAACACGACTGTGTATCTCGATCCGCCAACAGCAGCTGAACTGACCCGATACAGGGCCCCCTGGCTGATGGGAGGTGTCGAGTGGAATCCCCAGCTGGAACTGGAAGCGGTGATGTGGTTGAGTGAACAGACCGGCAAATCGATCCTTCGCCTCGAGGTCGATGATTACCGGGAACACCATCTCAGCTCGCTTATGGCGAGATGGGGTACCGCGGCTCCGTTGAATGGTGAGGTATTCAACACCCTTATCTCGAAGATCAGCGGGAAGAGCAAACTGCCTACCGACAAACGCATCCTGATCTTCTCACCGCATCCGGATGACGATGTCATCGCGATGGGCGGAATCCTCAACAAGCTCCAGCAGAATGGCAACGAGATCGTGGTAGCGTACCAGACCTCGGGGAATATCGCGGTCTTTGATCACGAAGTGCGCCGGTATCTCGATTTCATGGAGAGAGTCGACGGTATCATCAACCGTGAACAGGTACGTTCAAATGAGGTTATTGATCTGGTGAAATCGTTCCTGGCCTCCAAGAAGCCGGGTAAAATCGACATCCCTGAAGTACAGGCACTGAAGAAGGCCATCCGTGAAGCCGAGGCGGTTTCAGCGATCGAGACCCTCGGATTGGGGCGAGATCAGGCGCGGTTCCTCAACCTCCCCTTCTATCAGACGGGCAAGGTCAGAAAAGACCCCATCAGTCCGGAGGACGTGCAGATCGTTCTCGACCTGTTCGAGGAATTCAGGCCCGAAATGGTCTTTGCGGCAGGTGACATGTCCGACCCGCACGGGACCCACCGCATGTGTATGGAAGCCATCGAGTCAGCCCTTGAACAATACACCGGTCCATCACCCGAGATCTGGAAGTACCGGGGAGCCTGGGATGAATGGCCTGTCAGCAAAGCAGATGTGCTGATCCCGCTCTCGGAAGAGGAACTGCGACTGAAGATCATGGCGATCTTCAAGCATGAATCCCAGAAAGACAAGGCACCCTTCCCCGGTCCGGAAGAGACCGAATTCTGGCAGCGGGTCGAAGGCCGCAACATGGGGCTGGCGCTGATGCTTGAGCAGCTGGGACTGCCGGCGTATTACGCGATTGAGACCTACGTCGTTGAAAAGGATGGAGAGAGAGTGAGTAATCCGGTCAGACCGACCAGCTCTCTGGCCAGGGATTATTAGAGGATTCATACTATTTGGGTGGGGCCTCCAAATCGAATACGAGCTCACACATCATCGTTGTTTTCTGCCATGTGATACTTTATATTGTACATTTAGAAGTACTATTAAAGGAGCCATGAAATGAGCAAAGTGCCTGATATCGTTCCCATTTCCGATTTGCGACAGGATGCTGCAGCCATCCTCAAACGGGTCAGTAACACCCGGGAACCTGTCATCATCACACAGCGTGGCAGAGCATCGGCTGTATTACTGAGCATCGATGCCTACAAGGAAACAGAAGAGGAACGGCAGATCCTCAAGGTACTTGCCAGGGGTGATCGCGAGATTCAGGCAGGCAAAGGTTATTCCCTGGATGCTGTTCTGAAAGAAGCTGACCTTCTGTTGAATGAGGAATAGTTGTGCGCATCAGGTTTACACCAACTGCACGACGCACCTTCCTGGAGGCAATAGCGTATATTCGCGAGGAAGATCCTGCTGCCGCTCAACGATTCCGCAAGCGGGCCGAAAAGATACTGCACCGTCTTGAGGATTTCCCTGAATCAGGCCGGTATTTACCTGAGTTTCCAGATCTTCCCTATCGGGAAGTCATTATCAAACCATATCGATTTTTCTATCGCGTGAAAAGCCAGACAGTCTGGATAGTCGCCGTGTGGCACAGCGCTCAGCTGGTCGATTCGCCTGAATAGGAAAAAATTCTGTCTACTCTTCAGCCGTTCCCGCTGGCGGGGCGACGCGCTGTCCAAGCTCCCGATCGATCATGAAGAGGGCGCCCCGATCATCACCGATCAGTTTCATCTGTTCCACGATCCCGTTGGCCGCGTCCTCCTCCTCCACCTGCTCGGAGACGAACCACTGAAGGAAGGCATTGGCAGCGTGATCGCTCTCGGCGATGGAGAGATCCACCAGATCGTTGATCATGGCCGTAACCTTCTGTTCGTGCTCGTAGGTCGCCTCGAAGACCGCCAACGGAGAAGCCCATTCAGTCTGGGGGGCATCAACGGCGGTAAGGGCCACGGTACCGCCCCGCTCGTGGATCTGGTCATAGAATTTCAGCGAATGCATGAGTTCTTCCTGGGCCTGGAACTTCATCCAGGTTGCCATACCCTTCAGATTGATCCCCTCAAACCAGGCTGACATCGACAGGTAGAGATAGGCGGAGAACATCTCCGCGTTCAGCTGCCTGTTGAAAGCCTCCTGCATATTGTCGCTCAGCATAATCAGTACCCCTTCACTGGTGTCGATTTCATTATCCGCCTGATGTCAGCAATACAGACTTCTATTCATGAAGTCCAATTATATAAATATGCCCTTCCAATACTTTCCTTCCATCCATTTTTTTTCGATCTGTACAACTGTATCAGAAACGCTCCGCGGGATGGTGACACAGCTGCAGGTCCAGGTACGTATTACCGGTCCAGCTCCCTGTTCTATTCTACGCGCAGGGCCTCTACCGGATCGATCCGGGCAGCCCGCCAGGCCGGGAACAGGATCGCAAGACCCGCAATCCCGGCCAGCAGCAGTGTGCAGAACAGGTAGATAACAGGATCGTGCGGATTGACACCGAAGAACATGCTTTCGGCCAGTCGGGTCAGCACGAACGCGCCTGCAAGGCCGCCCGCGATCCCAAAGATGATGAGCCGTCCACCCTGCAGGAGGACATGTCGGAGCACGTCAGCCGGGCGCGCTCCGATTGACAGCCGGATGCCGAATTCACGGGAACGGCGGACCACGGTATAGCTGATCACACCGTAGACCCCTGCACACGCCATGATGAGGGCCAGCACTGAGAAGACTCCGAGCAGCACCGAGTAGAGGGATGAGTCGGCGTACCATCGATTCCGGACTGTATCGGTGAGCATGCCACTCCATTGCATGGCGAGTTCAGGGTTGTCGTCCCACACCATCTGCTTGATGTCTGCCACCACGGTCTGCGGTTCTCCCCGCGTTCGGGCCGCTACGATCAGTTCGTAGGCCGGCCACTGCCCCTGCGGCACCCATATCCATCCGTTCTCGGGCTGAAATGTGCCGGCCCGGGTGTCGCCTACAACGCCGACCACCTCCATCCACGGATATTCCCTCTCCCTGGAGCCGACGAAACGGAGCCGCCGGCCAAGCGGGTTCTCGCCGGGCCAGTTCAGTTCTGCCACCCGTTCGCTGATGACCGTCACGCGCTGTGAGCCCTCACCACTGTCGAGGTCGGAAAAGTCCCGACCCAGCACAAGGTTCATGCCAAGGGTGTTGATGAATCCGGGTGTGATGGTGCCGTCCATGGCTGTACGGTAGACACCATCTTCGAGGGTTGCCGATGATTCCGCCTCGTACGACTGTGCCCAGCCGATATACGGGAGGGGATTCCCGGCCGCCGCGCTCACGACCTGGGGGTGCTGCTCGATCCGGTTAATGAGATCAGAAAAATATCTGGTCCGTTCCTCCCCGGATATATCACCGAGGCTGGCGAGATTGATTTCGAGATGGACCACGTTTTCGGGATCGAACCCAAGCTCTACCCTCTGTATCCCGATGAAGCTCTTCAGCATGAGTCCGCCGGTGATAAGGATCATGGTCGCCAGACCCACTTCGAGACTGACCAGCAGTCCCTGGTGCCAGATTCGACCGCGTCTGGCTGTTGACCGACCAGAGGTGCCATGCAGCAGAGGCGCGGGATCGGGACGGGTCGAGACGAGCGCGGGAAGCAGACCGAAGATGAGCGCGGTCAGCAGGATGATGCCCACCAGGATCAGCACCATGGTCAGATCGATACCGAACTCGAAATAGGCGGGCCAGGTCATATTCGATCCGGAGAGGAAGAGATCACGCCCCCATATTCCGAGCAGGAGCCCCATAGCCCCACCCGCCACCGCCAGAAGAATACTCTCAGTGAAAAGCTGGCTGACGATCCGCCCCCTGCCCGCCCCAAGGCTGCTGCGCACTGCTATCTCGCGGTGGCGCGCTGAACCTCGCGCCAGCAGAAGGTTGGCCACATTGGCGCAGACCAGCAGGAGAACGAGTGAGACGATTGCGTAAAAGATCACGACCGCCTGGCGGGTGTCGTTGAGGAGCCCGGCCCGCAGGGTGGTCACGGTCGCCAGTTTATCGGTGCTTTCCTCCGGATAGAGTTCGGCCAGCTGGACGAACAGCGCATCGAGTTCATCGCGAACACCGGTTACCGAAGCCCCCTCCTCCATCCGTCCCATGAACCGGACCCGGCTGCGGACTACCTCCGACATCCGGTCTTCACGGAAGGGCATCCATATCTGCGCGTCGAAGGGATAGGTGACACCGGCCGGCATGATTCCGGTCACGGTGAAGGCCTCCTCGTCCAGCCTGATCGTGTTGCCAAGCAGATCGGGATCACCACCGAAGAGTCTCTGCCAGAACGCGTACCCTATCACGACAGTTCCCGGCGCGCCGGCAACTCCATCCTCCGGCAGGAAGGCCCTCCCATGCAGCGGTGTGATTCCCAGGGTTTCAAAGAAATTGGTGGATGCTCGCAGGGCCCAGAGTCTCTCCGGCTCACCACCCCCGATGACAGTCACATCGGTGAGTTCATGGGCTGTGACCGTTTCCACGGTCTGTGAATGCTGACGGAAGTAATCGAGCTCAGTGAAGTTCATGTAGTGCCGCTCGATCCCGAGGGTCGGGGCACTGCAGTTGATGTTCACGATACGGGAAGCATCACCGAACGGGAGCGGATCGATCAGGAACTCATGGACGAAGGAGAGAACCGAAACGTTGGCGCCGATCCCGATCGCGATACTGAGGATGGCTGCGACGGCGAAGCTGGGGTTCCGACGAAAGGACCGGAGGGCGAACCGGACATCATGCCCGAGATTGTTCAGGAATTGGACCGGCCGGGATATCAGATTGTCTCCCTGTTCGAAGAGCATGGCTACCTCCCTGGCGTGGCCCCGGCTGCCGGCAGGTACACTCCGGGCTGGCTGACTGGATCACCTGCATGTAATACGGATGGTATCGGAAAATGATGCGTCGAAGATGCCAGACGCGCGCTGGATCCGATTCGTCCGGAATTCGATCCACCTCAGATCGGCCGATCATCATCTGCTGACATCCGGGATCAGTGGACCATCGCAGTGAAGTAGACATCAGCCCCCCCTTCCCCCTCCGGTATCCGGAAAAGCGCAGTACCGTTCGCTGAAAACGCCAGCGGGAGCATACGGGCGTCCAGGCTTCCAAGATAATGGTGTTCGCTGTTGAAGAGGTCGATCCTGGGAGAATCGATATTCCCGGTATTGGCAAGCACCCAGATGCGGCCGGAAGGATCTGTCCTGATCCCGCCGATCGCCTGCCGGCGATCAGCGAATTTCCACTTTTTCCTGATCTCCTCATTCGAGAGGGACGCGCCATCACTCGACGCAAAAACAGCTGTGCTCAGGAAGTGTTCCCGCTCCCGCTCGGTCACGGTCAGATCGGGTGTCGGTGCCAGCGTCCGGCGGATGATCCGCCCCGTGAGATCACGTTCCTCAAAGAGATACTCCTCACTGGTCACCGTCAGCAGACGACCCGGGGGACTGTATGACCAGTGCAGTTCCGGAGCAAACGTAGGGCGGGTGTCGAAGGGTACGACCCTGCCGTCAGACCGGTGGAGTTCGATCACGATCGGGGGCATGCTCCGAAGGGTTGCCAGGGTATCGGTTGTATTCGTGCTCAGATCCCAGCGGAGGAGCGAAAAGAGACCATCGATGGCGTCGAGCGCGTTCAGCACCCGTCCATCGGGCAGTATCGCGCAGCGGTTGGCGTCGGGCGCGAGACGGGCCTGGCTCAGAACAGTGCGTTGGTGGGTACCGTCAAGGCTGAAGACAGAGAAACGCATCGGCATGATGTCGCCGACCCAGACCTCGTCACCGACGACATTCAGGAACCGGGGAAAGCCGAATTCTCCCGGCCCTTCACCTCGTTCTCCAAAAACGTTCCGGACCTGACCGGCGAGGTCGGTCTCCACAACCTGCCGGTTGCCCGAATCGAGAACATAGAAACCGTCCTCGATACCTGCCACGGTTGTCAACCTGTTGAAATGGTAACCTGATTCCCCGCTCCAGACATCCCACACTGCAATAGTATCAACCTCGAGAGTCGACAGGGGCAGAGACGACCAGGTCGTCTGAATGACACCGGAATCGAGTGCTTCCACCGAAAAGACCGGCTCGCCGGAGCGTCCGCAGCCGTATAGCAAGAGCAGCATGGAACCGCACAAGATTACGACAGGTAAGATGAATGATGATCGCTTCATGGGGGGTGTTTTCTCCCTTGTCATACTGACCGATAAGATCATTCACCACCTTCAACTGGTGTCGCCGACCGTTGGTTCAGGCTTTTCTCATTCATCCTGTCCCTGAATGAGGACACAATGTGTTCCTCTCATGGGACAGCAATCCGTATTGATGATCACCCGCCATCTCGAAAACGGTCTGAAGTCGGTTTCTGGTAATACATCTCAATAACTGGCACAGGAGTTGCATTACCTGCGGGACAGCACTCGTATACCCGACTGCGATTGGAGGCAGTTCATGCGTCAATCCGGATCCATCATTCTCATGTCTGTAGTGATCCTGTCAGCCTCCGGCTGTGCCGGCGCGAAGCTGACAGAGATGATCCGTCCTCCCTATTCGGGACCTCAGGTCCAGAGTATCGCGATCGATCCCCGGGGAGGAATCATGGGTGAAGAGATCGCCACGTACCTGAACAATGGGAACCTCAAGGTTTTCGATTCAGACCAGACCATCCAGATCGTCCGCCAGGCCGGTATCGATGAATTCCACATCAACAGTCCTGAAGGTCTGGAGGAACTCAGGAACAGGGGGGTGGATGCCCTGCTGATCGTAAAAACGATGATCGGATGGGATGGGAAACCGCAGATGGTGAGTGCCCGGCTGATCAACACCCATACCTCTGAAGTAATCACCGGTCTCTCATGGGAGAACGGCTGGGGAGGTAATTTCGGTTCCATTGCTGACAGGACAATGAGGAAGAGCGTGCCTGAGGCGGCACGGCAGATCTCCGCGTCACTCCTGAACCGGATCAGATAAGCATGCTGTCCGGTCCCCGTTCCGGATTCTCTCCTCCGGAATGACTATGCTATGGTTGCCGGGCTGGCATCCGGCAATTTCAGCATGGGAGTGAGAGTATGCGCAAACATCACCTGCAGATCGGCAGACGGGTATTCCTGAGGGCAGGCGCCTCCAGTGGATTGATCCTGGCCGCCCTTCCTTTGTGGCGGCACTCCGCCCCTGATCACCCGCATCAGCCCGATCCTCCACCAGGTTATCACGACTCCGGGAATCAATCGGAGGAGTTGAGGAGGATAGCGCTGAAATACGGCGGCGAATTCGGTGAAGTGGGAAAGGAGCAATAGTCATGGCGGTATTCGAGATGGAGAGCTGGTATGTCGCCGAGGGGAAAGAGGAAGAACACGCACTCGCCATGCGGGACTGGTTCCAGTGGGTCAACGACCATCGGGAGCTCTTCGGGGAATGGAAGAGCGTCCGCTACTTCGAGAAGACCGTCGCAGGCGAGGAATCGGGACGGCATTTCCTCATCTGGGAGTATGACAGCATGGCGGCTTTCGAGACGTACAAGAAGCGACGGGCCGATTATACCGGGCCGTATGAGGAGTACAAGAAGCACGATCCCTACTACCAGGGTGTGTTCAACCACAGCGGGATGAAGGTGGAGTTCTGGAAGGATAACGACAGGGACCTCTGGATCGAGTGACAGACCCTCTAGTACTTCTAGTATTTCAAGACGAAGGCCGTATAGAACTCCATCGCCCTGACCAGATCATCAACTCTGACCTGGTCGAGCGGCATGTGCGCGTGCTCCTCCGCTCCCGGCCCAAAGCCTATCGTCGGAATATCATATACCCCTTTCGTAGTAACGCCGTTCGTCGAGAACTGCCAGGTGCCGATTGTTGGTTCCTCCCCGAACTGTTCCCTGTACGCCCTGACAGCCGTCTGTACAACTGGATCGGTTTCGTCCATCAGCCACGGCGGGTAATAGGCCTTTGCGGGATACACCAGACCTGTGTGGGTCGTCACTTCGTACTCGGGCACAAAAACCTCCGCCCCACTCTCCCTGACCGAGGGGAGCTCCTCGATTTCACGAACAGCCGATTCAAGTGTCTCTCCCTCGGTGAGTCTCCTGTCAAGGTGTATGGTGGCGCTATCGGCCACCGCACAGAGACACGGTGCCGTGGATTTGATATCCGTGACGGTTATGCTACCTCCGCCCAGAATTGAATCACTCTCCATCCCCCTGTGGAACCGTTCCACATCCTGGATTATCGGCGCCATCCTGTATATTGCGTTCTCCCCGCGGTCAGGTGCCGAACCATGGCAGGAGATCCCCTGCGTCTTCACCCTCATCTCCATGCGTCCACGCTGGCCGACACTGATCTTCAGATTGGAGGGCTCGGTCAGGAGCACAGCCTCCGGAACTATGCCCCCCTCCTTGATGATATAGTTCCAGTTCGCTCCCTCGATCTCTTCTTCTGAAATTGACGCGACAACGTAGAGAGAGATCGTCCCGGGCAATCCGACCTCCCTGAGTATCTTCCCGGCATAGATCGCAGCCGCCAATCCACCTTTCTGGTCAGCGGCCCCCCGACCCCAGATCACTCCATCCTTCAACTCACCACCGTAGGGATCCACCTCCCAGATATCGGGATTGCCGATATCCACCACATCGCAGTGGCCGTCGAGGGCGATGGTCCTTTCACCGTTCCCGAGCCGGCCGATGAGGTTCCCCATTCCGTCAACATGTACATCTTCATATCCGATCTGGAGCATCTCCAGCCTGAGGCGCTCAACGACCGGACCCTCCTGTCCGGCCAGGGAAGGGATGGAGACGATATCACGCACGAAACCGGAAATCTCTTCCCGATACGATTCGGCGACAGCGGCGATGGCTTTTTTCATGATGGTCCTACCATTCCATTCAGGAGTCTGCAATCCGGTCGATCAGGTGGTTACTTCCCGGTTCAGTATTCCGGGTTGTAACCCAATACTTTACTCGTCGAGATGTCGTATTTCACAAGTCCGGTCGCAATGATCAGGGCGCAGATGACTCCGTCCAGTACCGGCACGCCAAGCTCTTTCTCGATCAGTTTGTCCATACCGGTAAGGCCGGCGCATCCAAGCACGATCACCTCAGCCAGGTCCTCCTCGACCGCCCGCCGGGAGAGTCCCACAAAGAGTTGCTCGTCTCCCAGGTCCTCCTCACCCTTTTCGGGGGCTCTCACCGAGACCATCAGGTCCTGAAGATGCATCTTGCGGGCGTTGGCGATCTTGCCCGGGATGGAGTGAATGTGGGTGGTGACAACCGAGAAGGTGTGCCCCAGCATCGTGGCCAGCTTCATCGAGGCCTCCCCTATCCCCACGACCGGTATCGAGCTGATCTCTTTCATCGCATCCAGATTGGGATCACAGTGGCAGGCGATGATCATGGCATCGAAATCATCCTCGTTCACCCGCACAAGCTGCATCATCCCCGGCGCGGCCAGGAGCTCATCCCGGTAGGTCTCGATGAACTGTGGAGCTCCCGGCGTGGCTTTGGTGACCACTTCATATTCCCCTGCGGCGAACGCCTCAGCCGACTGCTGGATCGCTTCGGTCATCTCCAGATCGCTGTTCGGATTGATGAGGAGGATGCGCATTACGGTCCTGCCTTTCTCACATATTCTTTCGAGACATCGATGAGATGGGTCGCATACCGGTTCGTCCCCTCTATGAAATCCTTCATCAGTTTGAATATCTCATCCCGCAGAGCAACCAGGGCGATCAGGTTTGGAATCGCGCAGACTCCCACGGCGATATTGGCGAACACCCAGATCCGATCGACGTCGGCCACTCCGGCAAAGACCACCGGAGGTATGAAATAAAGCCACTTCAGGTACTTCATTACACGGATGCCGAACACGTTGATGGAGGCGGTCTCGAAGTAGATGAAGAACCCGATCTGCGTGGTAAGACAGAAGGTGAGGATGATGAACGAGATCAGGGTGTTCGCGAGTCGCTCGGGGAAGACCGATGAGAAGGCGGCCATCACCAGTTCGATGCCTGACTCACCACTCGACAGAACCCCGGTGGAGAGTACGGCAAATGAGGTGATGGTGCAGATGATGAATGTCACCATGAATACCTCGAAGGCCCCCCACATCCCCTGCCGGAATGGATGGTCGGTGTCAGCGGTGGCGTGAGCAATGGGAGCTGTTCCTAAACCTGCCTCGTTCGAGAACATCCCCAGCGACATCCCTTTCTGGATCGCATGGGAGACCGCCACTCCGGCGAATCCGCCCATGGCGGGAGCCGGAGCGAAGGCAGAGCTGAAGATCAGACCGAAGACCTCGGGTATCTGGCGAAAATTCATGATGAAGAGTATGAGACCCGCGACTACATAGACGATCGACATCGCCGGGACGAGACTCTCACTCAACCTCCCGATCCTGCGAACCCCCCCTATCACCACGACAGCGGTGATGGCGGTCATCACCCCGGTGACCAGATAAGGGCTGGTTCCGTATGACTCGAGGAACGCCCTTCCCACCGTATGAGCCTGCAGGAGGGAGGCGCTGCAGAGGGAGTTCACGAAGATACCGAGGCTGAAGAGCGTAGCCAGGAAGGGCCACCCGAGCCCCCGGTTGATGTAGTACATCGGACCGCCCCGGATCCTGCCCTGTTCATCGATATCACGGTAATGGACCGCCAGCGTGATCTCCGCCGTCTTGGTCATCATCGACAGCAGGGCCAGCAGCCACATCCAGAAGATCGCTCCCGGTCCACCGACCGACAGGGCGGTGGCGATCCCCGCAATACTTCCCATCCCGACTGTGCTTGCCAGGGCGGTTGAGGTGGCCTGGAAGGGGGTCATCCTGCCCCGCTTCCTCTTCTTCTCTGTCTCCCTGTCCTCATAAGAGATGGTGGGATCGAGGGCCTTCCCCTCCCTCTTGCTCAGAAGGCTCCCGAAGGTGCTTTTCACAATCAGACCCATCCTCCGGATAGGGAAGAAGCGGGACCTTACCGTGAGATAAAGCGAAACCGAGGCTATGAATACAATCGTCCAGACGCCCCAGAGGATGGTGTCTATCCGGGATGCGATATTCAGAATCGTATCGATCAACCGAATGACTCCGCGATGTACCGAACCTCAGCGATCGTTTCTCTGATCGCCTCTACGGTCACGGTCGGGGAGAGCACCACGAACCGCAGGACGGATGTGTTGTCGAGTTTCGTAATCGAGATGGAGCGCCGGCCTTCCTTCAGGATGGTGTCGTAGACATGATACTGGAGCGGATTGAGCCGTTCTCCAGGCAGGCCCTCCGGAACGATCCGGAAGCAGAGGATCCCGGTGTCAGGCTCATGCAGACATTCCATGTCAGGCTGTTCATCGAGATAGGCATGGATTTCCCTGACCACCTCGAGGGGAGACCTGAGGCGATCGATCACTCCCCGAATGCCCAGATGCCTGATGGAGGTGACCAGCGGGAGCGCGGTCAGGGGGCGGGTCGAGGGAATCGATTTGATACCGGGATTCGGTTCAACGGTATCGGGCAGGTTCCAGTAACTGCTGAAGATGGCCATCCGCCGCAGATCTTCAGACCTCCGCGTGAAGATGATCGAGCTGGGGATCGGAACGCCGAACTGCTTGTGGGGATCCCACGAGAGGGAATCGGCCCGCTCGATCCCCGCAAAGAGATGCTTCCATTCGGGTATCAGCTGATAGGCCAGGCCGTAGGCGCCGTCGACGTGAAGCCAGGTATCGTGATCGGCACAGATATCCGCTATCTCATCGATGGGGTCGATCGAACCGGTGGAGGTGGTACCGGCGGTCGCGACCACGCAGAAGACATCTCTGGTCCCGGAGAGATCCGCCAGCATCTTCCTCAGATGGGCTGTATCCATCCGTCGGTTCCCATCCACACCTGCCTTCACCATCGCCTTTTCACCCAGGCCGAGTACCCGGACGGCATGTCTGAGTGAGAAGTGCCCATCCACCGAAGTGACCACCGCCAGTCGCCCGGGATCAGCAAAACCGTTCACTCCCTCGTCGGCCAGGCTGAATCCCTCTTTCTCCGCCTTCCGGTGCAGGGCCATATAGAGCGCCTGCTGATTGGCATAGGTGCCGCTGTACATCACGGTTCCCTCAGCACTCTCCTCCAAGCCGAAGAGACGGCAGAGAGCCCTGCAGCACAGCTCCTCCAGGACCGCCCCCCCGGGTGAAACCTGCCAGTTGGTCACCCCCTGGTTCCACTCCAGCGCCAGCCGGGCACCGTGGAGGGCTCCATCCTCAGGTACCATGTTGAAAAGGGAATGAAAGGAGGGCCGGTCGTACCGGATGAGATGCGGCATCAGCCGGTCGGAGAGCATGGTATCCAGTTCCTCGATCGAGAGACCCTCGTCTGCGAAGGCGACCAGAGTCTCAATATCCCGTGCCACCTCTTCGGGAGAGGCTCCCGACCAGATACGCTCATCACTCATCTCACTCATGACTCCTTTCGGGCTGACCGCAATATCGTCTCCCCTTCATGGACAGGCGTATCACGGGATCAGAACAGAACGCGGTGGATATAGCGTCCCCTGCCCTTCTCGGCCAGGCACTCATTTCCATCCACGATCAGCTCACCACGTGAGAACACCTTCACGATCCTGCCGGTGATCTCGATACCCTCCCAGGCGGACCAGTCGGTGGCCATGTGCAGAGTTTCACCTCCCATGACCCACCGCGCTTCAGGATCGAAGAGAATGATATCGGCGTCGGCTCCCATGGTCAGGCTCCCCTTCCGGGGTGCCAGGCCGAACAGCTGCGCCGGCGCGGTCGATACGATCTCAAC
>JALGVQ010000064.1 GCA_025774615.1 bacterium | reverse complement strand
GATCGCCCAGATCTATTCCAATAGTCACACTCGTAGTGGTTGTAGTAAGATCCTTCATGGCCGGTCTCCTTGTTGAGGGCCTCTGAGCCCGTGGTTTCTACTGCAGACCCTAGCGGTACTGCGCGACAGAGACCGGCCTTCTCATACCATCTCTGCAGCTGACGCGCAGGACATTAGACCCACGATGAAAGCCTGAATTTCCCGAATATTTCACTTGATAAATCGTATCCCATGGGATACATTGTCGGTGTGATAGAGATTCGCCAAACCGAGGAATATTCCAGCTGGTTCAAAAAGCTGCGTAATCGCCAGGCGCGAGCACGCATCCTTGCCCGAATCCGCCGCTTGTCACTCGGCAACCCGGGTGATGTGGAACCTGTCGGTGAAGGTGTCTCTGAATTGAAAATTGACTACGGTCCAGGTTACCGCGTCTACTTCAAGCATCGAGGTAAGACTCTGGTGGTCTTGCTTGCAGGTGGAGATAAGAAAACTCAGAAGCGGGACATCAAGAAGGCGCAGGAGCTTGCCCGTGGGCTTTAGGAGACAATAATGGCAAAGACCCCCACTCGACCCTGGGATGCAGCTGAGCATCTGGAAACTGATGAGGACATGGTCCTTTATCTCGAGGCTGCTCTCGAGTCAAGCGACGCCTCTCTCGTTGCGGCTGCGCTAGGTGATATCGCTCGTGCCAAGGGTATGACAGAGATTGCACGTGAAGCCGGTCTTGGCCGGGAGAGTCTGTATAAAGCACTATCTCCTGAAGGCAATCCCGAATTCGCCACGGTCCTGAAAGTCGTACGTGCACTCGGCCTGAAACTTCATGCAAAGGCTGTATAATTCGAGGTCTAACAGCGCATGCAGCTGGCATCGGCGGTCAATGACACCCCTCACCAGGTACGGTACACTCTGCCTCTGCATCAGACGCGCAGGACGTCAGGCTTGCTGTTGTGACCCAGGTCGCGGAAGCAACGCTTGCAAAGCTGAATGATAGCCATAGCCTCTGAAACAAACGGAACGCCCAGAACATCTCTGCCTACGGACTGGTAGGTGCTAACCCAACATTTGACGAGAGCGTGAACTGAGAAGATAAACGAGGAATCCTATGGACCACTTTCTCCAGATCTATGGAACCTTGCCGCGAGCTGGCCCCGGCTCGAACGAGCTGACCCGGAGAGCATTCGAAATAATGTCGGATGTCCCTGAGTCACCACGAATCCTTGACGTCGGCTGCGGCCCTGGCATGCAGACGGTCGAACTCTTGAGGATCACATCTGGTACAGTCGTAGCACTTGACCTCATCCCGGAGATGATTACCCGGGTAAGGGCCAGAGCGGTAAGTGCTGGAGTCTCCGATCGCCTCGAAACGTTAGAGCAGGACATGACGGAGATGGTTTTCCCAGAGTCGAGCTTCGATGTTGTTTGGTCTGAGGGAGCGATCTATTTCCTGGGATTCGAAGCTGGCCTGAAGAAGGTCAAGGATTTCGTTGAGCCAGGTGGCTACGTAGTGGTAAGCGAAGCAGTGTGGTTGAAGCCCAACCCTCCACCTGAGGTTGTTGAATTCTGGAAAGAGTATCCCGAGATTGACACCGTGGCTGCGAAACTTGAAGTCATCAAGCGCATTGGGTACGAGTCCGTCGGGCATTTCATATTTCCAGCCACAGCATGGACTGAGCACTACTACAACCCAATGGAGGAGCGCATCGCTGAGAAAACGGCAGAGTGGAGAGGCATACCAGAGGCAGAGGCCGTCCTGAAAAAGGCGAGAAACGAGATCTCAATCTTCCGCAGTCACTCTGACTACTTCAGCTACGCATTCTTCGTAATGCGCAACTGAGTGAATGTCTCGCCCTGCCAGCAAGGATCAACTTGTTGTTGGGACTGAGCTGGAAGCAGCGCCAGGGATGAGTCATCGTTCTAACTCCTGGTGAACAGTAACCCTGATCGGTAACACTTACTCAACACTGATGGGTTACAGTTTCGGTCTTCGGGACATAGTCCCATCGTGGTCGAGGATAGCTCCTTTTCTTACGTGCATGACGTTAGATAGACACGTGAAAGTGTGAAGAATGAAATTGAGATGCGAGTGGTGTGGAGATAATCCTCTGTATGTAGCATACCACGATGTCGAATGGGGTGTTCCCGTTCATAACGATCAACACCTTTTTGAAATGCTGATTATCGAGGGAGCGCAAGCAGGTCTGAGCTGGCTGACAATCTTGAAGAAAAGAGAGAATTACCGGACAGCTTTCCATGAGTTTGACTATGAGAGAATCGCCAGGTATACATCGCGGGACATCAAGCGCCTGCTCGGCGATCCTGGTATTGTACGCAACCGCCTGAAAATAGAATCAGCTATCAAGAACGCCCGCGCTGCCTTGTCAGTAATAGAGGAATTCGGATCTATAAGCACGTTTGTCTGGCGATATGTTGACGGCATCCCAATTCAGAACAAGTGGAAAGATGTGTCGGAGATACCTCCGAAAACGGAACAGTCAGACGCTTTAAGCAAAGATCTAAAACAACGAGGTTTCAATTTCGTGGGATCGACAATTTGCTATGCATTTATGCAGGCAATCGGCATGGTGAACGATCACACTACAAGCTGTTTTAGATACGAAGAGATCGCAATTGCTGCCCTCCAGGCACGCAGCACAAAACCCGATAATGAAACGAGTGCCCAATGAAGGCAATTGGACTTGTTCCCATAGCCATGTGGTTGGTCCTTGCACCTGAGATCGCGGGTCAAGTGCAAGACTCCGCAAAGGACGAGTCACCATCCACGAAGGGCATGTATTCCATGTCACAAGAATTGCTGGAATCGCTTGTGGGGTCCTGGGAGGGCACGTGCCGTACCTGGTTTGAGCCTGACAAGCTTGCCGATGAATCAAAGATCAAGGGCACAATTCGTCCAGTTCTCGACGGACGATTCTTTCGCCACGAGTATGAAAGCACGATTCAGGGGCAACCACGACACGGGGACGAGACCATCGCGTTCAATTCGGTGACAAACCGGTTTCAAATCTCCTGGGTGGACGATTTTCACATGAATTACGGGATCATGTTCTCAGAGGGCGAAGCGACCGAGCGGCACTGAGATGGAGACCTTCACGAAACCAAGAGAGTTCGTCGACAACCCGCGGTACGAAATCGAGCGGAACCGCGAACTCAGAAATCTCTCTCTGGAGAGCATTGATGTACCCATCCGGGAGATTGTTACGGGCTTTGTGGAACTTCCATACTGCTTCACCCTGCAATGCTGCTTCGGTCATTTCGTCCATGGCGAGCAGCCGGCACTCGACAACCTTGATCCTCTCCCTGAACAAGACGTTGGTAGTGTCACCTGGCGGATCGCGTATATCGCCCTTTGCCTTCAGGATAATGCACCGGGAAGGCGCCTTCTCTCCAGCCTGGCAGAAATCCCTTCCATCGATCCTGAGTATGTGCAGTTCGGCTCCCCAGACTGGTTCTGGGAGCGTCACCTGAATTCCTTCGCGCTACAGGTCGAACCTGTCCGGTTCGCAAACAAAGACCAGGTCATTATCGGTCATCCAGAGGCGCTTCGAGTACAAAAGGTCAGGGACCAGTTCATTGCCCGTCTCAGCAAGCTCGTTCAGTCGCTACAGATTGAAAACCTCACCGCCTGACTACTCGTTTCACCGGCCCCTGATGTCCAGTGACACAGGGATATTTTACAATCGACTGAGAACTGTCTGGACAGCAGAGAACAGTTGAGTATCTATCAGGCGGTTCCAGCGGTCTGCGCTATCACGCTGCCGCCGTTCCGCGACACGTTACCTGCCTAGAAGTTAATCAGCCAGGTCATACATTCCCATTTCAGCAGAAGGTTGTTCTGCGGCATGAAAATAGCATACTCAAATCTTGATCTGCCTGAGGGCAAGATAAAATATAATGACGGGATCTTCGTGGATCTTGCCGAGAAGTTTAAGCCTGACAAGGTATCACCGTACTACTTCGAGTTCCTGCCGGACGATTACGAGGCGGCTGACGTCATCGCAATCGTGGATGACCATGTTCTGGATCTGCTCATTCTCGATATGGAGAAGATCGAGGGCAGGCTGTCGAGAACAGAGGACCCGTTCGAGAAGAAGGTACTCGAAAAATGCCTGCTGCAACTCGAGGATGAGAAGCCGGTCTGTGATCTCACGCTGGACACGGCCGAACAGGCTGTTGTCAAAGCGCTCGGACTGCTGAGTTCCACCCCCACGCTGGTTTACAAGGACGCGTCACCGGACGCGAATAATCTGTGCCGCGAAGGGATGGAAAAAGCCGGTAAGATGTTTTTCTACACCGTGGGTAAACAGGAGGTTCACGCGTGGCTGGTTGAGAAGGATACCGATGCCGCGACGTGTGCCGGTAAGATCCATACCGATCTGGCCCGGGGATTCATCAAGGCGGAAATCGTGAGCTGTGAAGATATGATGACGGCTCACAATTTTCAGGATGCGCGCACCAGGCATCTGACCACGCTCGTCGACCGCGATTATATTATCCCCAGGAACAGCATCCTCGATATTCGCTCCAACGTTTGACGTTCTATAGAAAACGTAGCTGAACCAAGTATGGCTGATCAATCAGCCTCGGGGTCCTGAGAACGACCGTAATACCACCGCGCGAGCCGGTCGGGTCGTATCCCGAGATAATAGCCGAAGAAGATCACTTTGTTCCTGAGAGTCGTGCGGACCGGTCCGAATCGTTCATAACGCCGGGCCGAAGTGGTCACCGGAGCATCGAGGCAGGCAATATCTCCATATTTTCTGAGCCGGCGTACCATATCCACATCCTCCATCAGGGGGATCGAGGCGTAACCATCCAGTTCCCTGAAGAGTGACGCTTTCACGAAGATGGCCTGGTCTCCAAACGGCAGCCGGAAGAGACGGGTCCGCCAGTCAGGCAGCAGGGTATCGGCGTGCAGAAAGAGCAGGATGTCCCCATCTGCCTCCGAAGCTCCCCGGTCCATCTGCCTGCCCCGCCCCGGTTCGGACCGGACTACTCTGGCCCCCCACTCTTTAGCCATCTCGACTGTGCCATCTCTGCTCCCCCCATCAACGACGATCACTTCACCATCGGGAATATCCCCCACCCGTTCCAGGGTCTGCAGGATGTTCCCCTCTTCGTTGAGGGTGGGGATGATCATCGAGATAAACTGAGTGGAAGTCCTGTCCCACAGGGAGAGGTCCTCCGGGGTGTCCACATCACCCAGAGGTTTCAGCATGCTGACTGACAGACCCATACCAGCAGCTCTTTCGATAGTTGCTCCGAGAACTTCCCCGGTGCCCCATGCAATATCCCTGAAGAGTTCCGGAGCGACAGATCTCAGCCCGATCAGGCCGTAGCCGCCGTCGGTGGCAGGCAGAAGGACAAGATCGTGATGGAGGAGTCTCTCGAATGCGAGCTGAATGTGGGCGGGAGTGAGTTGTGGCGAGTCGGTTCCGATCAGGACGATCCGGTTATCACCTCTTCTGAATCCATCGTCAAAGCTCCTCGACATCCGCGTCCCGAGATCACCCGATCCCTGAGTGATGTATTCAGGAGCACTTCCAAGCCATTCCCTGAACTGCTCCTCTGTCGCGCCGTCGATTCTGACTTCAAGGGCAACGCGAGTCTTCCCGGACCAGGCTGATGCCCATTCCAGGGTATGCTCGACCATCTCCCTGTGTAAAAAGGCCGCCCTCTCATCTCCAAGCGCGACCTTCAACCGGGTCTTCACCCGGCCTGGTACCGGATACTTCGTTATGACGATAAGCCGGCTTCCGCTCATCAACATCTTCTCATCGTTATCTGCTCATCGCTTGAACGCGAAGAATCTCTCCAGCAGGCGCTTGCGGCGGTCAGTCAGCATGCCGGCATAGACCTGACCGGCGACCTGCTTGAGTCCAAGTGCCTGGGTCGGATATGGATGGATCACATTGGCAATCGTTTTCAGGCCCTTTCCGGCATACATGGCTGTGCTGATCTCGCTGATCATCTCCCCCGCGTGCCGTGCCACTATCGTGGCACCCACGATCGTATCCTTACCCTTCTTCGTGTGCACCTTGATAAAGCCTTCGGTCTCACCATCCAGGATGGCCCGGTCGACCTCACTGAACTGCTGGGTATAGGTATCTGTCGCGATACCCTGCGCCATTGCATCCTTCTCGTACATGCCGACATGCGCGATCTCGGGATCGGTGTAGGTGACCCACGGCACGATGAGTGATTTCCATTTTCTGCTTCTCAGGAAGAGAGCGTTCTGGATCACGATGCGTGAGGTCGCCTCGGCCATATGAGTGAATTTCCAGGGGAAACTCACGTCCCCGGCGGCGTAGATCCGGCGGTTGGTGGTCTGGAGGTAGTCGTTCACCTTCACACCATGTCTGTCGAACTCGACGCCGGCGGATTCGAGATTCAGCCGGTCCACATTCGGAACCCGGCCCGCGCCGATGAGTATCTCATCCACGACGAACGTCTCTTCACCCTGGTCAGAGGTGAGCCTGACGGTTTTGCGACCGTTCTCAGCGGTCACCCGGGTAATCACGGCATCGAACAGACAGCGGATACCTTCCCGTTCAAAGGCGGAACCAAGGATATCGGCGGCGTCCCTGTCCTCTCTAGGCAGAAGCTGTGAACTCTTCTCGAGTATCGTGACCTGTGAACCCAGTCGAACAAATGTCTGGGCGAGTTCGCTTCCGATCGGACCACCACCCACCACCAGAAGAGATCCCGGCAGATCGGTTAGCGAAAAGACTGTCTCGTTGGTGAGGTATCCTGCCTCCTCCAGTCCCTCGATGTCGGGAATCACCGGGGATGTTCCGGTAGCGATCACTGCTTTTTTGAAATGGAGAGCTGATCCGTCGACATCTACGACATCGGGTCCATCGAACCTGCCGGTCCCCAGGAAGACATCCACACCGAGGGATCGGAACCGTTCGGCGGAATCGTGGTGACTGATTCCGGCCCGCAGACGACGCATCCGCTCCATGACCGCGGCAAAATCGACTTCCGGATCACCAGCTACCCGTATCCCGAACTCGGGAGCACTCCTGATATCGGCCACGACACGGGAGGATTGGATGAGTGCCTTCGATGGGACACATCCGAAATTCAGGCAGTCCCCTCCCATGAGATAATTCTCCACCAGGGCCACCCGGGCTCCCACCGTCGCTGCCCCGACTGCCGTCACCAGACCGGCGGTGCCGCCGCCGATGACGACCATATTGTATGAATCAGCAGGTTCGGGATTCACCCAGTCGGGAGGATGTGTGTGTCCGACCAGTTCCCTGTTGAACTCGTCCTCCGGTAATACGGTCACACGATCAACCATCAGATATCGCTTCCTCTCCTGATTTCAGCTTCTTTCGCGCCTGAGCGACCAGAACGGTGATCAGCCCCATCATGAGTACCAGCACCGCGATCAGACCAAAAGGTATCCGTCCCTCCGAGAGAGTGCTTGCCACCGCGTCGGTACCGACCACGTAGAGAACCGTGCCGGGCAACATGCAGATCCATGACCAGAGCACATAGGTCCAGAACGGCACCCGGGTCAGGCCGAACCCGTAATTGAGAAGATTGAACGGGAAGAGCGGTACCAGTCGCGTAATGGCTACAATGATCGCGCCGTGCTGTTCGGTCAGGTGGTCGAGTTTCTGGAACTTGCTGTTATCGGCCAGTCTTCCGGCTATCGATTCGCGCGCCACATATCGCGCGATGAGGAACGCCAGACCGGCTCCGATGGTCGAACCCACACTCACCGACGCCACGCCGATGAGAGAGCCGAAGAGCAGCCCGCCCATGATCGTGATCACCGATCCGGGAACCGCAAAGATCACAGCCGTGATGTAGATGAGGATGTATACGACCGGGCCGAGCGCTCCCAGAGAGAGGATCCATTCTCTCAGATCACCCAGATGGTCACCGATATGGAGAACTCTGGCCAACACCATGAAGGTGATCAGCAGCAATCCCAGAGCTATCGGCTTCCAGAGACTCTGCCTGGTCACAGGCACAGGAGCATTGAGCTCACCGACGTTCGATTCTACCCCATCCATCACTTCACCGCCTCTTCTGTTCATTGAGATTCCAGTCATAATCGAGGTATTTCACCTGGTAGGAACCATCCCTGAGCCAGGTACTGCTGCCATCGTCCAGATATTGCGAAATGAAGTTGAGAACTGCCCTCTCAGAGGACCTGTACCCGCTGAAGCTGTCTGCCGGGATGTAGCTCTCCCTGAAATCATCTCCGAACCACTTGAAGATCGAGGAGATGAAGACCTGTTCCTTTTCCCGGTCGATGAGGAAGTGCTTCGAGCTGCTCAGGAACCGAACGGTCTGGTCTCTCAACTGCTCGTCCAGCCTCTCACCCTCATACGGTTCGCGGCGCAGGTTGGGACAGCTCACGGCCGCACAGACCAGTGCCATATGGATACCCGGAGCGGAAAAATCCTTCCTCAATATCTCATGCTCTATCTCATCGAGTGTCAGCTCGCGGCCCATCACCAGGAAGGTGCTCCTGGTCCAGACACCCGGTATCTGCCTGATGCTGTTCTCCGGATAACGGAGTGCTCTCAGGCGGGAAGCTCTGATCGGATAATTATCGATGACACTCTTCAGTGTCAGCGCGTTATAGGTGTTGATCCAGAAGGCGATCTGGTCGTCCTCGTTCCAGTTCCGGTACTCGGTCTCCTGCAGAAGGGCCAGCTGCGTGATGAAGGATTCCAGTCGGCCGCTATCGTCCTTCAGGGCCCGGTAATCCACTTCACCCTCATCATTCACATGCTCTGCGAGTACCTGTCTGTATCCGTCAAGGGAGAGACCAGCCTCTGCGCGAGCGCGGTCGGCCATGGTTCCCATTGAAAACATGATGACAGAGAACACCACGAGAACGCGTCCCATCATCGACTCCCTTCCAAGGTGGTTTTACCGTCAGGAATGAGCTCTCAGAGGAGGGCTCCAGCGCAGGAAGATCCCGACCCTGCGGTACATCCGAAGCAGTGCATGCCGCTCGCTATCGCGCGGCCTTCCAGTAATGCCGGTTTGAAATCCAGAATCGAGTCTGTGTCTTCATCTCCGACCGGAAGGCCCAGGGCCAAGTTGAAATCGCAGTCGTAGATAGTTCCATCCCAGCCAATACTGATCTGGTGGCGGCACATCAGGCCGTCCACCGTGTGACAATTGAATCCATCCACGAGAAGCTTCATGTATTCGTCGGCCTTCTCGTCGCGATCGAGGTCCCGCCAGAAACGACCTATCGGCATATTCGTGATAGTGTACAGCTTCGTGAAATCGATACCGAATCTCTCCTTCAACTCTCTTCTGTAATCCACTTCGAGTTGTACCTGGTCAGGCGGCAGGAAAGGTCCGCCGGGGTTGAAAACCAGACTCAGTGACAACTCAGGGTCTATGCCATACCCCAGAGAATTGAGTTTCTGCAGTACTTCCACACTCTTCTCGTAGGTTCCCTTCCCTCTCTGGCGGCAGACGTTCTCCTCCAGATAGCAGGGCATGGATGCCACCAGATGCACCTGATGGTCTCTCAGGAATGCTGTTGTCTCGTCCAGCCCCATATCCAACATGGCAGTAAGGTTCGTTCTTACCTGAACCGCGTGCCCATGCCGTCTTAACTCGGCAATGAATGCCCTGAAATGCGGATTGATCTCCGGAGCGCCGCCGGTGATGTCGACCAGATCGGGATGGATGAGGTTCGCTGCGTCAACGACCGCCAGCATCGTATCCCACACCATCTCTTCCTCACGGTCGGGACCGCAGGCAAGATGGCAATGGATACAGCTCATGTTGCACTTCAGGCCGATGTTGACCTGCAGGGTGTCCATCCGACCTGCTGTCAACTCCAGGTCACATTCTTCCTGTATCCTGGTCACGAATGCATTCATGTGATCCTGTTCTTCTCTGAGTGTCCGATTCGATCATTCGGATTGCCAACTGTTTGTGCAGGGCGAGTCCGATACCTTACCGAAAAACCGTTCAATTCTGCAGGTCCGTCATCGGCTCGAGAAGGCCTGGTGAGGTGGACTCCACCTTATTGTGGTTAGAATATCAGAAGCTGGTCCGCTCTTGGCTGCCAGTCCTTCATGGTGATGCTGCTGACCCCCCAGAACCGTGTGGGGCTATAGAGGAAAATCCATGGTGCGTCGTCGGTGATCAGCTCGAAGATCTCCCGGTAGATCCTCTGCCGTTCCCGATCGTCGAAGGTAGTCTCCGCTTCCCCTATCAACTCGTTCACCCGCAGGTTTTCATAGCCCTCCCACCAGGGGCCGCGGAGGTTCGATGAGATCTTCTCCCTCAACACTCGCCAGGTACTCCTTGGACTCGAGTCGAAACAGCAGGCATCATTGATCTGTTTTTCGCGGACCATTTCAGAGTATGCCGCCCGATCATAGTGCACGACGATCTCCACAGAGATCCCCACCTGGCGGTACTGTTCAGCCATCAGCCGCGCCAGGTCGGGTGCCTCATTGGGCATTCCTGCCGGGATGTCGAGGACGAGGTCGAGTCCGTCAGCGTACCCGGCCTCTGCAAGGAGTGACCGGGCCCACTCGGGATTATAGGGATAGGCCGGCGTCCCCGGGTCATAGCCGAAGTGATGCGGGGTCAGGTATCCGTTCAGCCGGGTCGCCGCGCCCCCCTTCACTTCCCGGATGATGGCATCGACGTCGAGGGCGTAATTCAGGGCCTGCCTCACCCGGCGATCGGTGCATGCCCCCTGGAGGGCATTGCACATGAAGATGATGCACAGACCGCTGTCCAGTTCATGGGTAAGGGCGCTCCCCGCCTCATCGATACGTTCCTTCTCCGCGAGGCCGATATCGGCGATTACATCCACCTCCCCAGCCAGGAGCGCTTCGACCCGCCGACCCGGATCGGACTCAGCGATCCAGTGGATCTCACTCCAGGCCGGTACACCGCCCCACCAGTCGTCATGGGCCTCCATGATCGTCCGGCCATCGGTCTGTTCCCTGATCCGCCAGGGACCGCTGCCGATATACTCATCGGGCAGCCGCCCCAACTCGCTGGCGGGACTGATCGGCATGGCCACCAGGAGATCGAAGAGGTCTGCCATCGGCTCCGCGGTGACGATCGTGACCGTCCTCGCGTCGCTGGCCGAGATCTCGGCACCCTCCAGGTAACTGAGATAGACGCCCTGGGTGCCGAACGATCCGCCGATCGAAGGATCGAGAACCCTTTCAAGCGTGGCGACCACATCCTCCGCCTCGAGGACCTCTCCGTTGTGAAAGGTGACACCCTCTCTCAGGGTGAAGGTCCAGGAGAGACCGTCACCCGAAACGACCCAGCTCTCCGCAAGCGAGGGCTGGTAGCGCCCGTCATGGTCCCTCGCCACCAGGGCATCATAGACCGAAAAAACCAGGCTCAGCCGGTTCACTGAATCGCTGCAGATGTGGGGATCCCCGAGTGAGACAGAGGACTGCATGACCGTCAGGATATCCCGCCGGTCGATGGAGCCGGAATCAGCCGCGCAGCCCATGACCGATACCGTAATGAGGATGAGAATGGAGAGAAGGAGAAGATATCGCGCTACCCCCGGGATCCGGTGATTCATGACGATTCCTTTCAAACAGGTGCGGCACTGTCCTCCGGTACGCTGCCCGTTTCAGGGCGCCGGAGGTATCGGCGGCTTCTGTCCCGGCGGGATGGGACTCACGTAGATGGTGTCACCCATCTTCCCTTTGAACTCTTCCTGCGCGGCAGTGATCACATCGGGTGAGACCAGCAGTTCCACCATCGATGCGCCCAGGACCCGGGCCGCCGTGAGCATCCCCTTCTGTCCTATCTCCGTCCCCGAACACACCACGACCGGCCAGGCATGGCCGGGCGAACCGATCGGCCAGCAGGCCACGCTGATCTTGGCGGTCGGTGTGATCCGGCTCACCTCGGCGACATCGGTCGAGCCCCCACCGGCCGGCTGTTCCTCGGCGGGCATCTCGGTTATCCCGTCAGCCATTCCCTTCTCGGGCCGGCCCAGTTCCCGCTGGATGATGCGGGCGAACTCCTGCTCTTCATCGGTCCACTCCGGCGCTCCGACTGCGTGCAGATTGGCGTCGAGCAGGTCGGTGAGCGGGCGGTTCAGCAGGTAGGAATGTACTCCGGTCGTGAGGGTGACCTTGTGGGTGGTCTCGGTGGCGAGCGCAGCGGCCTCGGCGCATTTCAGGACCCACGCGTAGGTGGATTCCACTCCTGACCGTTCGAGATCGCGGACGTAATACCATACGCTCGCGTATCCGGGTACCACGTTGGGAGCGCCTCCTCCGTTATCTATCACATAGTGGATCCGGGTCGAG
Organism: bacterium; assembly: GCA_025774615.1. Lineage (GTDB taxonomy): Bacteria > Blakebacterota > Blakebacteria > Blakebacterales > Blakebacteraceae > Blakebacterum. The sequence continues at coordinate 6,285 of JALGVQ010000064.1, read as the reverse complement.
GGCCGGACATGCTCCCGCAGCATATTCACAGCATGGTTCATCAGTTCGACCGCATCGAGTGCGCTACGGCCGTTCCAGGGATCCCCCGCACCGTGGGCGGTCTTGCCGAAGAACTCGACGGTGAAGTTGTTCAGCGCCCGACTGCTGGCGAACCCGACCCCGGTCGTTGAACCGGGATGCCAGTCGAGACAGACATCAAGGCCGTCGAAGACACCCTCCCTGGCCATGTAGGTCTTGCCCACCACGGTCTCCTCGGCCGGACAGCCGAAGAACCTGATAGTGCCGCTGAGGCGGCGTCGCTGCATCACTTCCTTTGCCGCTACCGCCGCGCCCACGCTGGCGACCCCGAAGAGATTATGCCCGCACCCATGGCCCGGATCACCTTCAGTGATCGGGAGCTGCCTCGGTTCACGCGTGTTGCTTATCCCCGGCAGTGCGTCGTATTCACCGAGGATACCAATGACCGGGCTGCCCGATCCCCACGTCGCAACGAACGCCGTCGGCATGTCCGCGACACCCCGCTCGACGGTGAATCCCTGGCCCTCCAGATAGTCGGCAAGCGCAGCCGCCGATTGCGTCTCCCGAAGCGCCAGCTCGGCATACTCCCAGATCTCATCACTCAGATCGATCAGTTCCTGGCTGTGCTGCTCGACCGAAGACCAGGCGTTCTGTCTGAGCCGGTCGATGTTCTGGGCATCTGTTCCAGATGTGAATGCGGTCAGCAGAAACAGCGAGATGAGAGAATACAGAAGTGGACGCGGTGGATGGAACGAGGTCATGGGTGCCTCCCGGTTCAGACAGTATTGGCTCGGAGCTGACGGAAAAGAGACTACTGCCCCCCGAAGACATCCGTCTCTATAATTATGCCCATGCATGAACTCCCCATCACCAGGAGCCTGCTCGACCTTGCGATCCGCCATGCTGAAGCAGCCGGCGGAGGCCGGATCACCGACCTCCATCTCGAGGTGGGTCGATTGTCAGGGGTTATTAACCGGTTTGTGCAGTTCTACTGGGATATCGTGACCGAAGGCACTCCGGCTGAAGGCGCCCTGCTCCACTTCAAGCATATCGAGCTGGAGATGGAATGCCTGGGATGCGGCGCGGTCTTCAATCCTGAAGGTGATGATTATGCCTGCACAGCCTGTTCCTCGACAGAGGTGCAGGTGGTTGACGGCGAACAGTTCCATCTGGTGTCGATCGATCTTGAACAGGACGACTCGACCATGTCGGAAGGATAGCGAACCATGGGGAAAACCATTCCTGTTGTCGAGAAGATCACCAAGGCGAACGATCAGATCGCAGCCATGAACCGGACGCGATTCGATGAACACGACATTTTCTCGCTCAACCTGATGGCCTCACCCGGCGCAGGGAAGACATCACTGATCGAGAAGAGCATCCCCCTGCTGGCCGACCGTTTCCGTCTGGGTGTCATCGAGGGTGATATCGCCACCTCTCTCGACGCCGACAGAACCGAAGCAGCCGGAGCAACGAGCGTTCAGATCAATGCCGCTTCCTGCCACCTCGACGCTCCTATGGTCAGTCAGGGACTCGACCAGCTCGACCTCCCGTCGCTTGACATCATCATCGTCGAAAATGTAGGGAACCTGGTCTGTCCGGCCAGCTGGGACCTGGGGACTCATCTGCGGGTCCTCATCGCTTCGGTACCTGAAGGAGATGACAAGCCGTTCAAGTACCCTGCCATGTACCGTGGGGTGGATGTGCTGGTGATCAACAAGATCGACCTTCTACCCTACGTGATATTCGATATGGATCGTTTCAGAGAAGGTGTGGAAGCACTGAACAGGGGAGTCGTGACATTCCCCCTCTCCTGTCAGACAGGTGAAGGTATCGGGGCATGGGTCGACTGGGTCGCCGATCAGACCCGACAAACAGCAACGCTATAGTATTACTTTATATTATCTGGTTATTTTGTTACCTATTATTTATTTACGATTGTACTAATGTCCTGTCAGAAACCCCTGCAGCAGTATACCGACAATCAGACCAGTGGTGAGCAGGATGAAGAACGCGACCACCATGTCGCGGAGAGTCACCTTCCTCCGGCCACCCTGTTCCATTCCGTCTCCACTCTCCAGACCACTCCCGCTACGCATGCTGTTCCCCTTTCGGTCCGGTGATCGTGCCCCTGATATCCTGCAGGACCCGCTCCCCCGTCCTCATCGGGCACATGTAGTGGCACCATGGTCGATCGAGGACCAGTGAGAGGAGGAGCACGATCAGGAGGAGGAACCACTGGAGCATGCCTCCCTTGAGTGCGAAGAGCGCCGCGAAAGGCTCATAGTGCGCCAGACCCGGCTGAGCGATGGCGAGCGCTGTCACGACCGCACAGAAGACGATGAGATCGCGCATTCTCGGCATCAGGTTCAGTGACCATACCGGGAGCCTGATCCGTTTTCCGCCGATGAGGTTGATGAACCGCTGGATCGCCCCGAACGGACAGAGGTGGGAACAATAGAGGCTCCGGCCGAACAGGAGTACGGTCAGTACGAATCCGACCACCAGCAGGTAGATCGCCAGATTGGCGCGTATCTCCGGAAAGTAGCCGGCCAGGAATCCGGTGAGTTTGGTCAGGGTGATCGGTGAATTCTCCCAGAATCCCACCACGATGAGAGCAAACGCCTGCGAGGCCCAGCGCCAGGCCTTCTGCACCGGCCGTCGCAGATAGAGTGACGCGACAGCCCCGGCCAGGAGCACCATGATCGCGATCTCGAAGAATCCGAATTCCCAGGGAGGAAGAGGGAGCGGGATCGTCACATCGAACTGCTCGCCGGCCACTCTCGCCACCGCCTTCCGGACACTCGCTACAATGGCGTCCGATGAGCGCGTAGCTCCCGTGACCCCTACCACCTCCTCATAACGGTAGTTGATCTCTTCAAAGGAACTACCGGCGATCTCGGAGAAGAATACGGGAAATCTGACCATCCGCCAGAACACCGGAGTCTCCCGGTGCTCGATGACACTCGTTCCGGAAACGGTCCCGGTGGAGTCGATCCCTACCAGGAGTTGAAGCGGCCCGGCGTAACCATTTGCGCTCCCGTTCGCGGCCCATCCGAGCAGACCTCCCCTCTCATCCTGCACGACAAACACACCATCCGACACGCTGAAGGAGGCGGCTTCCGGAAAGATCTTCTGGAGATGAGGCCAGATATCGGGACCACTTCTCGTCCTGCCGTACCAGGCAGACAGGACGAGAGCGGTTATGACAAACAGGTAGAGGAGAAGGTTACTCTTCGGTCGCTGTCGCAAACTCTTCTTCACCCGGGATGTTTCCGATCTTCAACAGTCGCCACAATCCGACGCCGGAGATAATGGCGATCACTCCGAAGAGGATCCCTCCCCTGATGGCCGCTGCCGGTTCGCCTTCACCGAAACTGGTGCCGATGAACGCGAGTGTGAACCCGACAAAGAAGACCCACACGATCAGAGAGATCCACTTCCAGTACGGCATGGGGATCGATCGATCCTCGGCCCATGCCCTGACGGCAAGGATGAATATGCAGAAGAGTGCGCCCTCGAGGAACCAGAAGAAACCGCTCATGAAGAAACTCATGGCCCCACCCCCGTCCCCGGGGTGAAGTGTATGAAGTCCTCGGCTTTGAGCCACCACGGAGGTTCGCGGTAGGAAGCGTTACTGCCCCCCATCGAAGGCATGAAATACTCCAGCGGATCGGGTCCCGGGTAGAAGCTCTTCTGGAGGCTTGTCAGTACCTTGTCGGAGATATTCGTGGGGTCGTTCGCGGTAACATTGAGGGCAGTCCGATGCAGCCAGTTCGCCTTGCGCGTGTAGGGACAACACGCTATGCAGATCCGGCACCCCATGCTTCCGAGGCACGAATTCCAGAAGTTCTGGCATTTCTCCTGATTGAGTTCGTAGCGCAGGTAACCGTTGATCTCCACCTTATCCCCCATCGGGATCGCTCCACTCGGGCAGTTCTCAGCGCACACCTTGCAGTGCTTGCAGAAGTCCTGCACGCCGAAATCGATCGGTTTATCAACCGCCATCGGAATATTCGTGGTGATCACCGCAGGCCGGATATTGCTCCCCAGTTCCGGCGTGATCATGACCGAGTGGCGCCCCTGTTCCCCCAGTCCGGCATCGATCGCAATCGGCGGGACCATCAGATCATAGCTGGTCCCCGGCACATGGGTCCGGGCAGGGAAACCGAGTGTCTTGATGAAGGCTTCCAGCCTCGCAGCGACGATCCTGCTGCGGGAATAGGCATCGCTCGAAGTGCCGTAGGTGGGATTGGCATACATCGGATCCCACGACATCGGCGTACCGACCACGATCGCGTATTCCCAGTGCTCGGGGATCTCGAGCGGTTCATCGAGATTCTCGAAGCCCCTGCCACGGATCGGATAGCCGTAGACCCAGTCGGGATTCAGCTTCGTGATGCCGACAAGGGTCGAACCGAGTTCGTGAGCGATCTTCTTGATCAGTCTCGCGGTCTGAACCGGATCTTTCAGATCTACCTGACCGCTCTCGTTCCGTACGGTGGGAGGCGTCGGCATATCTCCCTGTGGCTGATCTCCCCCAGGCATCCGACTGCCCATCATCCGGCGCTGACGAGGGAAGTCATTCTCTGCCGGCGGGCCCTGTGGCCCACGCGGTCCGACCGCGCCCATCGCGTTGGCCCACGCTTCGGCCAGCAGGAACTGTTGCCCGTAGATCCGGGAATCGACCCGTTGCTTCGGCTGGATCTCTTCAACATTCAGGATGTCGAGTTCGAGCACCTCGGGATTCTCCCGGTAGTACGAGCGGAGGGGTTCCTCGAACATGTCAGGCCCACTCAATCCCTGTTGACGTCCTCTCATATACTGCATCATGAACCGGCCCCGGCGCTCGAATATCTGGTCGACCCTCGGGTCGACCCGGCGTGGTGTACCCGAACTGATATAGGTCGGCTTATCGACCTCATATCTTTTCCGGTTGAAGAACTGGTTCACTCCCTCGTAGGTCTGCCAGCCGAGGTAGGAATTCGGGTCCTTTCCGGCCGCGTAGCCGAACAGCCCCATCCCGAGCCCTCCAACAGCAGCGCCGGTCGCGCCGCCCACCTTGAGGAACTTCCTCCGGTCCACATTGAACGCCGGTTTCGAATCACTCATTGAGATATTCCCTTCAATCGATCCCTGAGCGGTTGTCCTTGTTCACCATTCGACACCCACTCTCTCGGGAGTCCCACGTGATGATCCAGAGATCACATCTTCTCACGAGCGGTGATGCTCGCGCTGCCATCCATTTTCCAGAAATCGGTGTCCTCGACCTGTCGACCGTAGCCGCTCCCCTGATCGAGGGTGACCATCATGTTGTCGAGCGGCTTGATGCGGCCCTTGACGACCGAGCGGGTCAGCCGGTGGAGCCATGAATTATTCGGCTTGTTGAAGGGGCAGCACCGCTTGCAGTTGGAGCAACTGAAGCCGTTGAAGTCATTACACTTCGCCCCATCCACATACCACTTGAGGGTCCCCGCGCTGTTGGACCGGGAAGTACCCTCCCAGGTACGGGTTCCTTCGGTTATCGCTCCACTCGGACACTGATCGGCGCACAACATGCACTTCTCACAGAATTCGGTAACACCGAAGCTGATCGGGGTGTCAGGCACGAGCGGCATGTCGGTCAGCACCTTCGCCAGCCGAACCCGCGGACCGTAGCGGGGTGTGACCAGGAGACCGAGCCTGCCCACCTCACCGAGGCCGGCATCCACCGCGATGGGGATGCTCAGACCGAATCCGTTCCCGGCGGGGATCGCCCGGTAACCAAGACTCCGGATGAACTCGGCGAGCGTGGAAGCAGTGATCGCCATACGGGAGTAGCCGTTTCCCGTGGCAGCGGAGGCGAGGCGCCCCGGGGAATTGGCGATGGCCCAGAAATCCTCTTCAAAGGCCAGAGAGATGAAGCGGTTCATCGATTCAGGCACATACCACGCTTCGGCGGTGCGTTCCAACCGCTCCCCCTCATAGTGGACGGGGATGGTGCGTTGGCGGTCAGCACGTGAAGGTGAGTAGCTGGTGCCGTAGATCCAGAGGGGATTGGCCTCGGCCACACCGGCCAGAGATGCTCCGAAGAAGAGCGCGGCGTGCTTGACCGCGATTGTGGTGTCCTCCCAGTTCATATCGAGATCACCCGGATCCCACACGCCACCACCGGTCAGTCCCGGCCCTGCCATACGACCCGACGCACCTGTCCATGCATATGGATCGCCCTGCCCCGAATAACGCCAGGCCGCGGACATGAGCGCATAATCGAGACGGGTCTGATTG
>JALGVQ010000263.1 GCA_025774615.1 bacterium | reverse complement strand
GCCGTCACCATCAGGCCTCTCAAACGTTTTGTAACCGAGCAGTTCGGCGCTGAATCGGCCCGACCCGATTTCTACCAGAACCTCCTCGAGGGATCACCCTCTGAAGACACGATCGCTTTCCGGGATGCCGGATGCAGGCGGGCGTGGCATCTCTCCCAGTTACATCGTGATGAATCCGGTACCGGTACGACCGGACCGGAGGGCGGAAAGAAAGTGGCCATCATCGGTAGCGGCCCTGCCGGCCTCGCCTGTGCCCACGATCTTGCAGTCTTCGGATACGATGTAACCGTTTTTGAAGCTCTTGATCACCCCGGGGGCATGCTGCGTTACGGAGTGCCGGAATACCGGTTGCCGAGAGGCGTCATCGAAAGGGAAGTCGGACTCATCGAAGAATTGGGCGCCACCTTCCGCACCGGCACGACCCTGACGGATGAGTTCAACCTGGGCACTCTGAGAGAGGAAGGGTTCGAGGCCTTCTTCATCTCTGTCGGCGCCATGCAGGGACGCGAGCTTGACCTTCCCGGTAGTGACAAGGATGGAGTGATCAAGGCGGTCGATTACCTGCTCAACATCAACAGAGGCTATCGGGTCGATCTGGGGGATCAAGTAGTGGTCATCGGTGGTGGTTCGGTAGCCCTTGATGCTGCCCGTTCAGCGATCAGAGAATTCTACCAGCCGATGGAAGAGATCGAGATGACGGCCCGGGCGGTCGTTGACCAGCCGGCGATGGATGCTGCGCGGGGAGCGCTGAGAGCCGGGGCGACGGATGTGCATGTTGTCTCACTCGAATCTCTTGATGCCATACCGGCTTCCCTCACCGTTCAGGGACGTGAAGAGCTGGATGGCGCCCTCGAAGAGGGGATACAACTGCATCCCTCATGGGGCCCGCAGGAGATCACTGGCGGGGATCGTGTTACCGGCATCGATCTTGTGGCCTGTACCCGGGTTTTCAACGAGGAAGGGCGGTTCGATCCCCAGTTCGATCACTCGACAACGATGTCACTGAATGCCGATTCAGTCATTCTGGCGATCGGTCAACGTTCCGACTTCGGTTTCCTGAGCGACAGTGACAGAGTGGAGATCACTCCGACCGGCACAATCAGGATCGATCCCGAGACTCTTGCAACGACCAGCGAAGGCCTTTTCGCCGGCGGTGATGCGGCATTCGGACCACGGATAGCTATCGAGGCGGTAGCCAACGGCAAGACGGCGGCACGATCGATCCACGAGTATCTCGGTGGGTCAGTGCGCAATCTGACCCTGCAGGTCGATATAGAACGGGTGGAAACGGCTGAATATCACATGCCCGAAGGGTATGAGAAGGAATCCCGGAAGATGCCCGATGCCGTCGAGCTGGATCGCCGCACCGGGATCGCTGAAGTGGAACACGTCTTTACTGAGGATGAGGCTATCCGGCAGGCTGAACGGTGTCTGGCCTGTCACATCGATACGATCTATGACCCTTTGCTATGCGTCCTCTGCGGCAGATGCGCCGATGTCTGTCCGGAAGGGTGCCTCAGATTCGTGCCGATCGAACAGGTGGATATCCCGGAGGATCAGTTGCAGACGGCATTGAAACGGTACGGTCATGACGAGGGATTGCCGCTCACCGTCCTGCTGAAGGATGACACAGCCTGCATTCGCTGCGGCCTTTGCGCGCTTCGCTGTCCGACCGACGCGATGACGATGGAGCGTCTCAATTTCATCGAAAAACTGACTGAAACTGACTGAAACTGACTGTATGAAATCGACTGAGGGAAAGAGCATGGAAGAGAGATCGAGAAGGACGTTTCTGAACCGGTTGACAGGCGCGGTCGTCGGCCTGGGGGCCGTAGTGACCGGCTGGCCGATGCTCAGATCGCTGTTCCCGAATATCCTCTATGAACCGCCGCGGAGATTCAGTATCGGCCTGCCGGCGAGTTTTCCACAGGGGGTGACCTTTCTGGACGAACGCCGCATCTTCGTATTCCGCCAGAACAATCAGTTCCACATAGTTTCCGGTATCTGCACACATCTCGGCTGCACGGTGAAATTCGCCCCATTCCCCCAGGAGCGGGAGCTCACCGTACGCAACTACACCTTCCAGGCGGCAGGTGAGTTCCACTGCCCCTGTCACGGCTCGAAATTTCATGAAGATGGGACAAATTACTCGGGCCCGGCGCCGAGACCGCTTCAGTGGTACCAGGTCGAGATGTCACCCAATAATGGCGAATTGCTGGTCGATCTCTCACAAGAGGTAGACCGCGATTTCAGACTGGTGGTCTAGATGAGTCTTTTGCCGAAAACCGGTATCTGGGAGAAACTGGTCTGGTCGTGGCGCCCTGAGTCAAGCCGGGAAGCAGGCAGTGGGATAGTGGCCAACTTCCTGCTGCACTGGTTCCCGAACCGGGTCTCCAGCAGGGGGATGGAAGTCGGTTACTCTTTCTACCTCGGAACGATATCATTCGTTCTCTTTCTGATCCTGACTGTCTCCGGCATCATCCTGATGTTCCTCTATGTGCCCTCGGTGGAACGAGCCTACTGGACGGTCAAGGACCTCGAATTCGCCGTCAGCTTCGGTTGGCTGCTGCGTCGGATCCACAGGGTCAGTGCCCACCTGATGGTCGCGGTGGTCTTTCTCCATATGTTCCGTGTCTTCCTGACCGGGGCCTATAAAGCGGGTCAGGAGGTGGTCTCCCAGCGTCCCTTCAACTGGGTTCTGGGCGTTCTTCTGCTCGTTCTGACACTGGGACTCAGCTTCACCGGATATCTCCTCCCCTGGGACCAGCTGGCGTTCTGGGCGGTGACCGTCGGGACGAACATCGCCGCCAGTGTCCCGGTGATCGGTGAGGATCTCAGACAGTTCCTTCTCGGCGGGACCGTGATAGGCCAGCCGACGCTGATCCGGTTCTATGTCCTTCACTGTGTCTTCCTGCCGCTCGGTCTGTTCGGGATCGCCATCTGGCACATGTGGAGGATACGGAAGGATGGCGGTCTGGCGATCACCGATCACCTGCGGGCCGAGGCAAAGAAGAAAGGTCCATCCGCACCGCGATCGAGCAAGACCTACAGCGTTCTGGGGATCGCCAGCGGGACGACGGTACAGGTGCTCGACCCGACGACGCTGGATGAAGAGAATTCGGTGCCATCCTCACCCTTCCTGACCACCCGTCTCCTGCTGGTGATGCTGGCTACTTTCGCCGTCACCCTCATCCTCTCACTGGTCTTCCAGGCGCCGCTGGAGGCAGCCGCGAATCCTGAAGTCACACCGAATCCCGCCAAGGCCCCCTGGTACTTCCTCGGGCTCCAGGAACTGGTGGGGTATTCGGCGCTCATGGGCGGGGTGATCATTCCGGCAGTTGTTATCGTCGGTCTGGCGATGATCCCGTTCCTCGACCGTGAACAGAAGGGGATCGGGTTCTGGTTGACCGATACCGATGGAAGACGGTGGGGGATCATCGGGTTCGTCTTCGGGCTGGTCTCAACCGCCTTCTGCGTCGCCAGTTCGATGCTGGTTCCGGTGCGTGATGTTTTCAGGGGGATCGAGAGCCAGATGTTCTTCGACATCTTCAATCCCGC
>JALGVQ010000063.1 GCA_025774615.1 bacterium | reverse complement strand
TGGGCAACAAGATCTCCAACATCGTGCATACCCAGGGATGGGGCCACTGTGACTCGGCAGCAACAGATGCTTCCGGGGGGGTCAAGTCCGTGAGGGACGATCTCCGTGAGCACTTCACCGACAGGGACCTTCCCGGAAAGCTTCGGGTAGCGCTGGCGTGCTGTCTGAACATGTGTGGTGCTGTGCACTGTTCCGACATCGCGATCCTGGGTATCCACCGCCTGCCGCCGAGGATCGAACATGAGAAGCTCAAGAAACTGTGTGAGATTCCAAATGTGATCGCCTCCTGTCCCACGGGAGCGATCCGCCCGGCGACGGTCGAAGGAGTCCAGTCAGTAGAGATCGAAGAGGACCGGTGTATGTTCTGCGCGAACTGCTTCTCGGTCTGTCCCTCGCTGCCGATGGCCGATGCCCTCAACGACGGGATATCGATCTGGGTGGGAGGCAAGGTCTCCAACGCGCGTTCCGAGCCGATGTTTTCGAAACTCGCCATTCCATTCATCCCCAACAATCCGCCACGCTGGCCTGAGGTGACCGATGCCGTCAGGAACATCGTGGATGTCTGGGCGGATGGTGCCAGGAAGTACGAGCGAATGGGTGAGTTCATCAATCGTATCGGCTGGCCCAAGTTCTTCGAGCTGACCGGTATCGAGTTCACGAAAGAACACATTGATGACTTCAGATTCGCGGGCCTCAGCTTCAAGCGGTCCGCGCATCTCAGACACTAGAGTCTGAGTCAGGTCACAAGGAGGTACACGATGGCTGTGACGACCGAAGAAGTCGCTGACGCCATGTACGAACTGGTTGCAGAGTACCAGGGCAGGAAGAAGTTCAAGCCGGGAGACCTGATCAAGGCCATGATCGAGAAATATGGTGAAGATGAGGTCGACAAGAAACTGTGCAAGGGCGCGATCCGGATACTGATGGACTCGGGTCGATGCGTCTACACTTACTTTGGTGGCAGTTTCATAGAGGTCCCGCATGAAGAGGGCATCGCAGGCGGAGGCTGATTCCTCTGCGTTGCTGAAATGTCTCTCCCGGGGGCAGGCATCTCCTGCCTGCCCCCGGCAGGGGATCCATGTCTGGTCAAACGAGCGATCGAACGTCGCAAGAGGTGAACTATGTGCGCAAAGAAGGTGGTGAAGAAGCGGAAGAAGAGTTTCTCAAGCATGGGTTCGGGGAGTGGGGGAGGTGATGTTTCTTCGCGACGTCCGGTACATATTGAGAAAAAACCGCCCTGCGGTGTCACCTGTCCCAGCGGCAACCGGATCCGTTCGTTCATCACCACCATCGCGCAGGCCGAGAAGCTCGGCAAGACACACGACCAGGCGATGCGTGAGGCCTGGGAGATCTACACCGATACGAGTCCGTTCCCGTCGGTTTGCGGTCGGGTCTGTCCCGCTCCCTGCGAGACCGAATGCAACCGGAAGGACCTCGAGGGGGCGGTCGGTATCAACAAGATCGAGCGCGCCATCGGTGATTTCGGTCTCGAGAACGATCTGCCGCTGGTGAAGATCTCCGGGGAGGAGAAGCCGGAGAAGGTCGCCGTGATCGGGGCCGGACCGAGCGGCCTCTCGTGCGCCTACCAGATGGCGCGGCGTGGTTATGGGGTCACCGTATTCGAAGCGATGGAGAAACCGGGCGGCATGCTGTTCTGGGGTATCCCCGGTTATCGCCTTCCCGAAGAAACACTGATGAAGGAGATCCAGAAGATCCTCGATATCGGTGTGGAATTGAAATGCGGCGTCAAGATCGGTGTCGACATCACGCTCGATCAGCTGAAGCAGGACTACGACGCTGTCTATGTGGCCCTCGGAGCACAGCAGGGTGTCACCCTGGGAGTCGACGGTGAGGAAGCGCCCAACGTGTTCTCCGGCGTCGACTTTCTGAGCCGATTCCACCATGGTGAACAGCTCGATCTGGGCAAGGATGTGGTCACCATCGTGGTCGGTGGTGGTGATACCGCCATCGACTCCGCCCGGATCTGCAAGCGACTCGGCGCGAACGTCACGATCCTCTACCGCCGGACGAAGGCAGAGATGCCGGCGATCGAGGAAGAGATAGACGAGGCGCTCAATGAGGGGATCATCATCGAGTTCCTGGCCGCGCCGATCGGTTTCAAGAAGAACGATGAGGGCCTGGTGACGGCTATGGTCGCCATCCGGATGGAACTGGGTGAACCTGATGATTCAGGTCGTCGCCGTCCCGTGCCGATCGAAGGATCGGAGTTCGAGATACCGGCCAGTGCCGTCATCTCCTCGATCAGCCAGCAGCCTGACTTCACCGGATTCGAATCCCTTATCGAGGGACGGGACTGGATCAAGGTCGATGATAAGGGTGAGACAAAGGTCGAAGGTGTCTGGGCCGGTGGTGACACGATCGATCTGGCGCTTGTGACTGATGCCATCGGACACGGCCGCCGGGCGGCTGAATCGATGGTAGTACGGTTCACAGGTGTGGAGAAGGAGGCCGACAAGAGAGAGGTCATCCGGAGCGACAAGATGTTCCTTGATTATTTCAGGGAGACCCCGATGGAGCGTGTCGAACCCAACCTTCTCGAGGTTGCGGACCGGATGGACGACGTCGATAAAGAGGTCAATCTGGGCCTCGACGCAGAGCAGGTGATCCAGGAATCGGCACGGTGCATGAGCTGCGGCTACTGCTTCTACTGTGAGAACTGCTGGCTCTACTGCCAGGAACAGGCGATCATCAAACCGCAGGGAAAAGGCGAGCTCTTCCTCTTCAAAATGGAGAACTGCACCGGCTGCGACAAGTGCGCGGAGATCTGTCCGTGCGGCTTCATCCAGATGCAGTAACAGCATGGCCCATCCACGGGTTCTCGTTGCCGGTCTCCGCGGAGGCAGCGGCAAGACGATCATCTCACTGGGAATCGTCGGAGCCTGGCGCAGACAGGGGCATATCGTCGCCCCGTTCAAGAAGGGGCCTGATTATATCGACGCGGCCTGGCTGTCATCAGCGGCAGCGAGGCCGTGTCGTAATCTCGACCTCTTCATGCATACCCCCCATACCATCATCGATTCCTTCACCAACTCAGGTGTTTCGGCAGATATCTCGGTGATCGAAGGGAACCGCGGCCTCTTCGATGGCATGGATGTGGCCGGTACCTGCAGCACGGCTGAACTGGCCAAACTGCTGAACGTTCCCGTCATCCTTGTGGTCGACTGCACCAAGGTGACCCGGACCGTCGCGGCGATGATTCTCGGGTGCCAGCGACTCGATAGTGAAGTTGCCATCCGCGGTGTCGTTCTGAACCGGATCGCCGGTCCCCGCCACAGGGGAGTACTCGAAGACGCGATCAGTGAGATCTGCGGTCTGCCGGTTGTGGGGGCGGTACCCCGTCTACCCGGGGAATCGTTCCCCGAACGTCATCTGGGCCTGGTTCCTCCCCCGGAACACCTGGAAGGGGAGAATTCCCTCGGGAAGATGACTGAGATGGCCGAGGAATATCTCGATCTCGAGACCATCTGGTCCCTTGCCCATGACGCGCCTCACCTCGAGGGTGTTGATGGAGATCCGGCAGCAGAGGTGGAGAGAGGGGAACCGGCAGCGAAGGTCACCCGGATCGGGGTATTCAGGGATGCGGCCTTCCAGTTCTACTATCCGGAGAATCTTGAAGCTCTTCTCCATGAGGGTGCTGAGCTTGTTGATATCTCGCCACTGACTGATGAGGATGTGCCGGAAGTCGACGCCCTCTATCTCGGTGGCGGTTTTCCCGAGACACTCGCAGCGACACTGGCAGGCAACGACTCCTTCAAACGATCACTTCACCAGAAAGTCGAATCGGGATTGCCTGTCTACGCTGAATGCGGGGGAGCCGTTTACCTCGGTAGAACGCTCCACTTCCAGGGAAACGATTTCCCCATGGCCGGTATCTTCCCTCTCGATTTCACTTTCTCGACCCGCCCCAGGGGCCATGGATACGTCGAGCTGGAGACTGTGTCGGAGAATCCGTTCTTTGAGCAGGGTGAGACCCACAGAGGCCATGAGTTCCACTATACCGGCGTTGAAGGGACACCCTATAATGGACTCTCTTTTGCGTTCCGGGTACACCGCGGTCACGGCTTTGATGGCGAGCGGGATGGCCTGTGTTACGGCAATGTTCTGGCAATGTACACGCATCTGCATGCGTCAGGTTCGACAACATGGGCCCCGGCGCTCGTCAGAGCGGCGGTCCGATACCGGACCATCCGGAACGAACGCGTATAATCATCCACCGGGAAGGGATTAACCGTGGCGATCATCACCATCTCACGGGGGGAAATGAGCGGTGGCGAGAAGCTGGCAAGCTGTCTCGCCGATGTTCTCGGTTATCGGGTAATAGCCAGGGAAGTACTGCGGGAGGCTGCCAGAAGTCTTGGGGCATCACCGGAGTTACTGACGGTGAAATACGAGTCGGTACCTGGATTGTGGGCACGTCTGACTCACGAACGGGAGATATATACCCTCGCGGTGCAGACCGTGCTCCTGAAGTACTGCATCGAGGATGACCTCATCTACCACGGTCTGGCAGGGAGATACTTTCTGAGCGGTTTACCGGGAGTACTGCGCACACGTCTCACTACGCCGATGGAGATACGGGTGAAGGCCTTGCGTAGAGTGCACCATCACATGAGCCAACAATCGGCCGAGCATTTTCTGAAAGCCCAGGACCGGGACCACGCTCGATGGGTGAAAATCATGTATGACATCGATTCAGATGATCTGTCGACATTTGACCTGGCGTTGAATCTGGAGGCGATCTCGATCGACACGGTGTGTGCGATCATAACCGAGGTTGTGGCGGAACCAGCGTACCAGCGGACAGCAGAAACAGTCGCGGCTCTGGAAGCGCGCGAATCTGAATGCCGGGCCCGTCTCCAGGAGGCTCTTTCCAAACGTGACTGAGACACGATCTCTCTGGCAGGCAGATCGGATCCAGCCGGGTGCGCCCAATTGGATCATACATACAGAACAGGGGAAGTGAAGCGTGGCGATCATCGCGATCAGTCGAGGTACGAAAAGTGGAGGCCTGGCGATGGCGGCATGCCTGGCTGAAGAGCTTGGCTATCCCATCCTTGGTCGGGAAGTGGCTCAGGAAGCAGCCGCTGGTCTGGGTATTGCCGAAGAGGATCTGATCAACCGCTGGGAAACCCCGCCGCGGATGTGGGAGAAGCTTTCTGCCTCCACCAGGCTCTACAAGGCCGCCATTCTATCCGTTCTGGCCGATCACGCGGTCGAGGGTAACCTGGTCTACCACGGTCTCTGCGGACAGCTCCTGCTGCGCGGGGTGCCCGCGGTGGTACGCGTTCGCCTCATCGCGTCGCTGGAGACCAGGTTGGGGATCCTGCAGGAATCCGATGACATGGACAGGGCTGCTGCAGAACGGTACCTCCACAACGTGGATGATGCCCGTGCCCGCTGGATCAGGATGATGTACGGAGAAGATATCAACGATCCGGCACTCTATGACATCGTACTGAATCTCGATCAGGTCAATTTCACCGTGGCCTGTGGTATGCTGGAGAGCACCGTCAGGCAGACTGAATTCAATCTCACGGATGATGTCCTCAACCGCCTGAAGGACTTCCAGCTCGAATGTCATGTAAGGCTTGCCCTGGCCAGCGCGACCGAAACACGGGCCATCGATTTCGACATCGAGGCGACCTCAGGTATTGTATCGGTAGCAGGATCCGCGCCGATGCTTCCATCGGGCCGCACAGGGGACACCATCCACGAGATCGTTCAATCCGTTCATGGTGTGAAGGAAGTGAACTTCAATATCAACTGGTTCGATCCACTTCCCTAGGCATCCAGGCATCCACAAACGGCACAGCAGAGGTCGGCATTGCGAATGACATCAGGAATGGCAACGAACCAGAAATTCAGGCACAACTTTTTAAACCGCGTCGGGGCCACCGGGGCCACCGGGCGTCGGGTCTGTATCCTCACTCTGCTTTTACTGCTCCTCTGTCCAGGCGAGGTGGTGATGGGGCAGGAGGGTGCTCAGGTGGTGACCGGACCTGATGTCGCCTGGTGGGTCTGGCCACTCGTCCTGCTGGTGCTCACCTTCATCATGGGTATTCTCGCCGCTCTGGGTGGGGTTGGAGGTGGGGTTCTCTATGTTCCCATCGTCAGCGGATTCTTCCCGTTCCATCTCGATTTCGTCCGGGGGGCCGGGCTCCTGGTTGCGCTGGCCGGCGCACTCGCGGCCGGGCCGGGATTCCTGAAGATGAATCTGGCCAGTCTCCGGCTGGCAATACCGGTAGCGCTGATCGCTTCGACCTGCGCTATCGCCGGAGCGATGGTGGGACTGGCTCTTCCCACCAATGTTATACAGACTTCACTGGGAATCGCGATCCTGGGAATCGTCATTCTGTTGATGACAGCGAAAAAGTCCGAGTTTCCGGAAGTGGAGCAGGCGGACAGGTTGTCATCCGTTCTCGGGATCTATGGTGTCTATTCCGAAGCCAGTCTGGGCCGGGAGATAAACTGGAAGATCCACCGGACACTTCCCGGTCTCCTGCTCTTCATCGGAGTCGGATTTGCCGCCGGGATGTTCGGTCTCGGCGCGGGGTGGGCGAACGTGCCCGTCCTCAATCTCGTCATGGGTGTGCCCCTGAAAATCAGTGTGGCCACAAGCAAGTTTCTGCTCTCCATCACCGACACATCGGCGGCATGGATCTATATCAACAAGGGCGCGGTGATCCCGATGATGGTTGTGCCCTCCCTGGTCGGGATCATGCTGGGATCTCTGATCGGTGTCCGGCTCCTCCGGGTCGCCAAACCCACTGTTGTTCGCAAGATAGTAATCGGCCTTCTTCTCTTCGCCGGTCTGAAGGCCATAACCAAGGGACTCGGACTCCCGTTCATCGTCTAGGACATCTCAATGAACGAAGAATCGAATGCTCCGGACATGACCGACGGGGAGATAAGCACAAACGAGAGCACAGATGAAGAACCTGGCACTCCGGGAGTAGATGACAGTATTGACGTGGTGGCGTCCGATGCTTCTCCGGGTGCTCTTGAGGAGCAGCTGCTCTACGCGAAGATCCTCGAGGTCGGCATGTTCCTGGGCCTGGGACTCCTGCTGGTTTCCTTCGCCCTGTACGTCCTGCGGATATTACCGCCCGTGATCCCTATCGAACAGCTGTCCGACTACTGGACGATGAACGTTCACGATTATCTGGGAGCGCTCAACGAACAGTTCCTGCACCAGGAGCACCTCCTGACCGGATGGTCGTGGTTGTCCCAGATCGGGAAGGGGGATTATCTCAACTTCATCCCGATCGCTATCCTGTCAGCTATCACCATCGTCTGCTATGCAGGGATCACACCGGTACTGATCAGGAAAAAAGACCGGGCGTATGCGATCATGGCACTGCTGGAGGTCTTTATCCTGACTCTGGCAGCGAGTGGGGTCCTGACGGTGGGACACTGATGATGCGTTTTCTGCCGATCGGACTCAGTGTCGCGGGTAAAGATTGTCTGGTGGTCGGAGGGGGAGAAGTGGGAACCAGGAAAGTCCGGAACCTCCGTAAGGCCGACGCCCGCGTGACGGTGGTATCCCCTGCCATCACGGATGAGTTATCCGATCTGGTTGAATCAGGAGAGGCGCGCTGGCTGGAAGAGGCTTTTCGGGTGGATCATCTCGCCGGAATGTTTCTCGCGGTTGCGGCGACTGATGACCGGGAGGGGAACGAGGAGGTTGTACGCGCTGCAAGAGAGTCTGGCGTACTCATCTGCGATGCGTCATCTTCTGATAGTTCACAGGTGATCTTCGGGGCCCTGCTCGAGGATGATGGAGTAACGGTGGCGGTCTTTTCCGACGGTCGCGATCCGGGTCTGGCACGACGTAAGCGAGACCGGATCTCCGACCTGCTCTCAGGAAAAGATTCCTGATTGGAGCAAGCCCGCGCATGTCTGCTTTCACAACAGATCGTCAGATCGACAATGGGCCGTCCAGGCAGGATCGTGCCGGGGTCGCGAGACGGCGATGTGCGCTTCTTGTCGATGTAGCACGACCTGTTGATGAGGAATCGGATCGCAGACAGACTCAATCTCTGTCGAGGTTGTCCGGGGTTCTCTCCGAATCACTACCCGCCGGTTGGGATGTCTATCCCGCATACAGCCGTGACCAGTCTTCTCTGACTGAGCTGATCGATGAGATCATTACATCCGGATTCGAAGAACTGGTTGTGGTGCCCCTCTCTCCCCAGTACAGCCGCAGCACAACCGGTGATGTGATCCGGTACATCTATCATCAGATGGCGGAATCGGGACTTCATCTCAATGTTGCGACCAGGACCGCCTGGTTCGATGACATCGGGTATGTGAATGCCCAGGCCAGGTTTATTGCCGATTTCGCGTCAGCCAATGAACTGGCTCCGGAGAACTGCCACCTGCTCTTTACGGCCTCCCCTGTCCCCGGTAATGGCTCTGGTAACGGTGATCCATTTGAAGAACAGACGCAGTGGACCATCAGACTCATCTCACAACGTCTCGGATGGCCCCTGGACCGGATATCGGTCGCGTACCAGAGAGGATCCACGCCGGTTGGGGACCGGAATGCCGGGATAGGCGACCGGATCCGGACGCTGGCCGAATCAGGAGAGAGCCGTGTACTTGTCACTCCGCTGCTCCCGGTCGTCAATCTCACCGTGAGGGGGGCGGTACGTGATGAGGTACGTGGCATTGAGATCTTCGAGTGTGAAAATCTGGATGCCTCGGAGTCCTTCATCACCGCGTTGAGGAATATTGTGATTCGGGGTCCGCAGAGGGTCATCGGACCTGAGCCGGAGCCGATTCTCGTGTGGAGATCAGAAAAGGAATCGGCAGTTGAGGACACTGATTCGCTGGTGATGATCGGTGTATCGACGGCCCGGGATGCCCGCACTTCTGGTGGACCGCAGTTGAATCACTGTGATCCCGACGCGTTCGGATCGGTCAAGAAGCACAGGAAGGCGATCCTGGAATGCCTTGATCAGGTGCGTGAGCGCGGGTACGCGGAAGAAGCTTTTGTGTGGAATACCTGTCAGCGGGTCGAACTCTACGGCTGGCTGACCCGCTTCAACGATCCGGGCGAACGGGATCGGGCAGTGGATGAGATCCGACAGATCTTTTTCGGGTCTGAGGGTAATGGAGTCGAAGTGAACCTCTTCCAGGGGCCGGAGGCCTGGCATCACCTGATGCGAACGGCAGCGGGACTGAACAGCGATCTGCCGGGTGATACAGACGTACTGGCACAGTTGCAGACTGCTTGCCGGATCGCTGGTCATTCGGAGATGAAAGGTCCGCGATCGGAGGCGTTGATGGAGAGCGCTGCCCGTCTCACCGGGGCGGTGCGTGCCGAGACATCCTGGGGCGGGTATGCGACCAGCTACTGCCATGCAGCGCTCACCGGTGTAGAACGTGAAACCGGCATCAGGATGGATGTCGGCCGCCATGTGGTTATAGGGGGATCGACGACCTCACACTCGATACTGAGAACACTGGCTGATGAATACAGCGTACATGGACAGCGGAAAACAGTCGTGTATCGATGTCATCACGGTCAGATGAAACTTCTTCGGGCTGCCCTGGGTGACGGTCAGCGTCTGCGGGTCCATGCCTATTCCGAAGAAAGTGTGATCAGAGCCATCGCGGACGCCGATCATGTCTATTTCGGGATCGATCATCCCGATCCGGTGCTCGATATGACGGTTCTCGGGGGACTGCGTGATTTCGGGCAAAGGCCCCTCATGATCATGGATTTCAACTCATTCGGATCAATGACCGATGCGGTTACTCCCGAAGGAGTTTCCGTCTGGACTTCGGAAGATATCGATAGCCTGGTGACGGCCAGGGTGGCCGGCATGGCTTCAAGCGAGGGATTCCTGAAGGCGCTGAAGGAAGCGGATGAATGGATAGAGGCCCGAATTCCGGAAAGGGGGAACAGATGCTGATCGTGATCGCTCATGGCAGCACGAAACCGGAATGGCGTGATTCGGTTGAAGGCCTCATCGCCTCAGTGCAGAAGGTTCCCGGAGAAGATGCCGTACGACTGGCGTATATGGACCATGGACCGCCATCGCTGATGGATGTTCTCTCCGAGGCGGTTGAGAACGGTACCACAACATTCCGTATCCTCCCGCTCTTTCTGACCGGAGAGGGCCATGTTACCGGGGAGATCGGTCCCATGGTGGAGGAAGCCCGTACGCGGTTCGGGCATATCGATGTGGAGTTGCTGCCGGCAGTGGGGCAGCACCCGCTGTTCAGGAAACTGCTCCTCGAAATCATCAGCCAGTCGGGTGAGTGAAATCTCGTGAGACTGAAGATCAGGTAACGGATGATGAACAGAGACGATATCAAACCTGGTACGGTATTCCTTGTCGGTGCCGGTCCCGGTGATCCGGGACTCATCACGTTGCGGGGCGCGGAGTGTCTGAATAGCGCCGACGTCATCCTCTGTGATTACCTGGCGAATCAATCGATCCTCGATCACGCGAGAGAGGATGCCGAGATCATTGTGCTCGGACGTCACGGCTCGGGCCGCAGTTTCAGCCAGGAAGAGATCGTCGGGATCATGCTTGACCGGGCAAAGCGGGGACTCGCGGTTGTGCGGCTCAAGGGAGGAGATCCGTCGATCTTCGGACGGGGTGCTGAGGAAGCCGAGGAGCTTCGCGCGGAAGGGATCCCTTACGAGATCGTACCCGGTATCACCACCGGCCTGGCTGTGGCCGCTTACGCAGAAATACCGCTCACCCACCGCGACGAGTCATCCGCTGTTGCCCTGGTGACCGGCAGGGAAAGACATGACCGCGAAGGACCGGCCTTCGACTATGGTGCCCTGGCGGCCTTTCCGGGGACGCTGGTGTTCTATATGGGGGTGAGTACGGCAGAGGAGTGGAGCAGGGCGCTCATCGAGGGCGGGAAACCGCCCGATACCCCCGTCGGAATCGTTCAACGGGTTTCACACCGTGAACAGCAATCTCATCGCTGTACACTTGAAACGGTTTCCGAATATATCAGAGCGCATGGCATCGAGGCCCCTTCGGTGTTCATCATCGGTGACGTTGTCGATCGGGGGCCGGAACTGTCCTGGTTCATGAAGGAGCAGGGGATAGATCCCCCGGCAGACTCAACCGACAGCGTCGAGTAACGATCTGGTCAGGTCCGCGATAGTAGTTCGATGGTGCCGGCCATCGTGGTAGTGATCCACTTCACCATCGTCAGAGAGAAGTTCTTTCCGTCCGGATATGAGATCGGTCTCACCCATCCTCGACAATGCCCACACCGCCATTCCACGAGCCTGTGCATCGGGTGAATCGAGCGCGGCCGTTACCGCCGGCATCAGCTCGGAGCGCAGATCTCCAGGGATCTCACCGAGCAGTCCCAGAGCTCTGAGCGCGGCAGGCCTGAAGTGTTCGAGGTCCTCCTCCTCCATGGTGAGCAGGAAGGAGGCGGTGACTTCAAGGTACTCGGAGAACTGGTCGGGCAGGCGATGGACGATCTCGGCCATCAATTCGGGAGCGTGCCAGCAGATGCCGCCCGATTCCTCCGATATCATCCAGAGCAGGCGGCGCAGGTGTTCCCAGACACTGTCCGGGTCGATCTTTGCGAGCCTTCCGGCACAGACTCCGGTGGCTTCTATCGCCCGGTACACGATTGTGGGATCGCTGTCGAAGGTCAGCGAGACGAGCTGACCGAGAGTACGTCGCCTGGCAGTGGCCACCTCAGCGACCTGATCCAGGTCTCCCTCTTCGAGCAGATTCCGGATCTGGTTTTTCAGTGAGGCTCGGGCCATGTTCTCACTACCTCAGGCTGGTGCCATGCCACGGTTGTTGCGACTAGTGCATCTCCCATTCGATGAACGGTTCCTTGACGTCTACCATGGCGTTCACGATCAGTTCGACGAGACCGCCGTAGGTGATGCTGCTCCTCTCAAGTGCGTCGTAGTGATTCAGCATGTCACGGATCTCGCCCTTGCAGTTGGAGCAGGGAGCGCAGAGATATTTCTTCACCTCCGGCCCCGGCTGATCGGCGAAGGCGTCAAGTATCTGCCTGAACTTCCTGCGGCTGGCCACGTGTATCCGCCAGTCGGTGAAGTTGTTGACCGACATGACCGCAAAACCGCTCCCGCCTCCGCAGCAGTAGTTATCCACGCCGTGAGGGGTCATCTCCCGGAACTGCGGGCAGAGATACCTGAGAATCCTTCTTTGTGGCTCGACGATACCGAGGTTGCGCACGATGTTGCAGGGGTCGTGCAGGGTCACCGGAAAGTCATTCTTTGAAGGATCGAATTCGATCTTTCCGCTGAAGACGATCTCCTCAAGAAGAGGCAGGCAACTCTCCCGTCTCACCGCCATATCTCCTGTAAGGACACGGTCGGCGATTGTCATGAGAGCCTTGTGCTCATGGCCGCATTCACCCATGACGATCTTGTTGACATTCAGCTTTTTCGCGGATCCAGCATGTTTCAGCGCGATTCGGGCGAGCTGGAAGTCATCGTAGAAGAGGCCGTAGTTGACCCCGTCGTACCCCAACTGCTCGGAAGAAAGTGTCCAGTCGATACCGGCGGCGTCCAGGATGATCGCGAAGGCCCCCGGATTCTCCGGCCATGCGAGGATCTCGCCGGCGTTATGAAGCAGAAGTACATCGGCATCTTCCTTGTCCCAGCAGGTTGTCACCTTGATGCCGGTCAGGTCGGCCATGTCTTCATCGATGAATTCGATGTTGTCCTTTGCCACGATATCGTTCATCCCGGTGGAAGAACCGACATCGAGCTGGAGGACGGTACCTTCCCAGTTCCTGACTGAAGAGTTTGCGGATCTCATGAGTGATCAGCCCGTTGTCCACTCCGATGGGACAGACCTGGGCGCAGCGCCGGCAGAGATTGCATCGATAGGCCAGCTCGGCGAGCCGTGTGATGGTAGTCCAGTTCAGATCGACATCGGCTCCATTGAGAGCGGCTGTGAATTTTCCTCCCGGTTTCGCGTACCTGTTCACCAGCCTGCGGAATGCCTCTGATCGATACGTGGGGCGGTAGATCTCATTCTCACCGCCTGCCTCGTAGATGTGACATGCATCACTGCACGTCTGGCATCCGACACAGTATTCAAGAGAGAGCATCAGTGGCTGGAGGAAGGTCCAGTTGTTCTCCTTTGAGAGGAGCTTTTTGAGCCCTTCGACGAACTGGTCGACGTATTTCTTCTCCTCTTTCTTGTTCTCCGGTTTGGGCAGACTCAGGGCCACGAAGCCGTCGAGGTTGCAGACCATACTCTCCAGGGCACCCTCACTGAGTTTCTTCCACTCAGGCTGGTCCTCGATCTTGTCATAAGGCGGCGGGAGAGGAATGAGCTTTGCAGGATCGACCGTTGTAAGGTTCTGGTCCGGATTTTTCCCGATGTCCTTCACGCGGATCTTCTCACTCATTATTCGATCTCCTCGGAGGGTGATGCGGTGGCGATATCCACCCAGTTCTTCTTGCCATCGGCCCCCAGATGAGGAGCGGCCCATGTCACTGTCTGCTGCAGCAGTTCCTGGATCTCAGCCTCCATCTTGCCCCCGACCTCAAGAGGTTCGTCGTCCCATCGGACTTCGTGATAGGTGAAGTATTTGGCGACGAAGTGCATCATCTGGGTGAAGGGCA
This sequence comes from bacterium, assembly GCA_025774615.1. Taxonomy (GTDB): domain Bacteria; phylum Blakebacterota; class Blakebacteria; order Blakebacterales; family Blakebacteraceae; genus Blakebacterum. Next base: position 13,602 of record JALGVQ010000063.1, on the reverse strand, counting down.
GGTAGGCAAGGAACACGCCGGCTACGATCAGGTGGATGGCCAGAGGGGCAGCGATTTCTCCCGAAAGATTCACCGTTATCAGGTTCTGCACGACCACAGCCATCTCATGTGGAAAATCCGATACCACTGCAACAGCGTACACACCGCTGATGAAAAAGGTGAGCAGCAGCGCGAGATTGATGAAGGATGCCGGTGTCGTGACCGGTTTCAGCCTCTGGCTGAAGAGTCGGCCGACAAAGAGACCCAGCGCTCCGATCCCGCCAAGGATATATCCGGTCCCGGCCAGGAGCGGGGCCCCCGTCCTCAGCAGCCCGAGACCCGGTTGCGGGAGATTCAGGAGTCCGGAGATGCCGCCGAGGACGACCACTACCGCCATGACGAACAGGATGTAGAGCCCGAAGTGGAAGGGGAATGAGAAGTACCACATCTTTCGGTTGTGCTCCCAGAGAGCCTTCAGGAACACGATCTCCTTGAACATGTAGATCAGTTCATTGACCAGAGATTTCTCGCGTGGTTTTTTCCACCACTCGAACTCCTCGAGGTATGAACCGCCATACGCGCCCCGGCCCTTTTCATGGGGCACCGGGGAGAGTTCCCAGCGGAGGTGGACAGGATATTTCGCAATCCTGATGGTCCGGACAGTGAATGTCACGACCATGATCGCCAGCAGGAAATACAGCAACAGAATCACTACTGAGGCGGACATGCCAGGTATTCTCCTCTATTGGTAACCAGATCCTTGACGGCACATCGGTATTCGGGTTGGCACTCATTTTTCGGGAAAGTAGTGGCGGCAGGTACTCCCTTTTCCCTCACACATCTCAGGCACCGAACGGGCAATCTGCGTGTTGTCGTCATGCGCTCCCTGTATCCCGCAAGGTCGATGCGTAACCTTGTGTGAAATATATCACGATTGGCATGCCGAGACCAGACCCCGATGAAGATATACCGAGTTATTCTTTTCCGGACCGAATTGCAGGAAACCCTTTGCCCGTAAGGGCTGAGAGCCCTTCGGGGAGATCTGCCACCAATAAAATAGGACAAAACGGTCCGATTTACTGGTTGCACTGCGCCTTTCGCATTTCTTACCATTATCTCAGCTGGACCGATGCGAACGAAATCATCGAACTGCCCGGAAACATTGTGGTGGTCTGTGTCCATTCCCACGGCCGCGTGTTTTCCGAGCGGGATACGTGAACATTCTGACAAGGCCGACCAGCGATGTCCCAGACTCTCCAGGAAGATACTTCCATTCAGATCAATCAGTGTGTTGTCCGGCTTATCAGGGATGACATCACCGATATCGAAGTCGACGCGTTCGTCTATTACGCACAGCACGATCTGGCCCTCGGTTCAGGGTTCGGAGGCGCTATCGCGGTGCGTGGCGGACCTTCGGTGCAGAAGGAACTTGATGAATTCGATCCTCTGGAGACGGGTGGCGCGATTGTTTCAGGCGCCGGCAATCTCAAGGCTGACAGCATCATCCATGCCGTGGGTCCCCGATTCCGGGAAGAAGATATCGAGGGAAAGCTTCGCACTACGATGATCAATGCTCTCAGGCGCGCAGAAGAGAAGGGATTCAGACGTATCGCCTTTCCTGCCATGGGCGCGGGTTACTACGGGATCCTTCCGGCGGTGTCGGCCGAAGTGATGCTGGATGTGATCAAGTCGCATCTGGAAGGGGAGACGGGCATCAGTGAAGTGATCATCTGTGTCTTTGATACTCCCCAGTTCAACGCATTCCAGTCAACGATGACGAATCTGAACTAGCCGGATGGAATATACCATGAGCGAATTCCTGCATTTTTCCGAGCACACACTTCAAGAGGTTGCCCTGGGATTCATGGCGATCGTGTACATCATACGTATCACCTGGTTCCTGCGTTTCAAGGCGGGTCGAGAGCGTCAGGCAGCCACCGGGGCGGCTGACACCACTCCGAAGAAGGGGATCCTCTATTCCTGGGGCAATATTGCCATGCCGTGGGCGATGGAGAGCACGCGAAGAAGTCCCTTGATGTATATCACCTTCGTAATGTTCCATCTCGGAGTTGTCGCGGCGATCACCCTGTCATTCATCATCCCCTACGGCCCTGTTCTCCTTGAGAGTACCCTCCTGGTCACCCTCTTCCAGGTCATGATCGGAGCCGCGTTCGTGATCGGTGTGGGCAGGATCATCAGGCGCGCAGGTGGGGTGTACATGCGGGCACTCAGCTCACCTGATGACTACTTCTCTCTCATCCTTCTGACGGTCTGGTTCTTCTTCGCCTTCCTGTCGGTACCGAATCAGACCGGCAGCGGCGAGTGGCATCTGCTCACCTACTTCATCCTGACGGCGTTCTTCCTGATGTATGTGCCGTTCAGCAAGATCTCCCATTACCTCTACTATCCGTTCACCCGCTACTACCTGGGCAAGACCCTCGGTCACCGGGGTGTCTTCCCGGTGCAGCGCGGATAGGCAGGCCGGCAGGCCAGCAGGCCAGCGACGAAAGAGACGATTTCATGAGCGAAAAGAAACAGCGGTCGCATAAGGCGGAGATGGTCATTGAACGGCTCGGTCAGAAGCTGAACCGACAGGTGGTCGGATCCCTGGCAGCTTGTGTTCATTGTGGAATGTGCACCGAATCGTGCCATTATGTGCTCGCCAATCCCGGTGACCCGACCTATGCACCGGCTTACAAGGCCGACAAGGTCCGTAAGCTTTTCAAACGTCACTATGACTGGACCGGCCGCGTCTTTCCCTGGTGGGTGAAGGCGGGTTCGGTGTTCACCGACGAGGAACTCGAAGAGCTGAAGGACACGGTGTTCGGTAAGTGCACCAACTGCAGACGATGCACGCTGAACTGCCCGATGGGAGTCGACTTTGCCACTTTCAACCGGATGACCAGGGGGCTTCTGGTGTCTGTAGGGATCCAGCCTGAGGGTGTTGCGGTGGTGAGCAAGGACCAGTGGGAGATCGGGAATCAGATGGGTGTGCTGAAGGAGGATTACCTCGACACACTCGAATGGATGGAAGAAGAACTCCAGGACGAACTGGAGGATCCGGGTGTCACTATCCCCGTCGATGCCTCTGACTGCGATGTGCTCTATGCCATCAATCCGCGTGAGGTGAAATACGATCCGCGGAGTATCGCCGACGCCGCCAAGATATTCCACGCCGCCGGTGAGAAATGGACGATGCCGAGTGAGGGGTGGGATCAGACGAACTTCGGACTCTTTTCAGGGGATGATGCCCTGGGCGGTTCAGTCGCCCGGCGACTCTACGAGAAGGTCATCGAGCTGAATGCCGGAAAACTGGTCATATCTGAATGCGGGCACGGGTATCGTTCGACGCGTTGTGAAGGCTCGAACTGGGCCGGGTTCGATGTGCCCTTCGAGATGGAGAGTTCTGTCCTGACGATGCTCAGATACATCAAGGAGGGACGGATCAAGGTCGACAGGAGCCGGAACACCCAGCTGGTGACATTCCATGATTCATGCAACAACGCCCGGAGCTGCGGACTCTTCGAGGAGCCGCGTGAGCTGCTGAACCTGGTCTGTGAAAACTTCCAGGAGATGTACCCCAATCGCGCGGAGAATTACTGCTGTACGGGTGGCGGTGGGGCCATGTCCATGTCTGAATACACTCCGCAACGTCTCAAGTCGGGTGTCATCAAGGCCGATCAACTGAAAGAGACCGGTGCTGAAGTGGTGGTGACCAGTTGCCATAACTGTGTCGACGGGTTGAGTGATGTGATCAAACACTACGAGATCGACATGGAAGTCACCCAGCTGGTGAACCTGGTGGCCAACGCCCTGGTGATCGAGGAGAAGGTGGTCGTTCCGGTCGAAGAAGTCCCGGTCGCGGTCACCGCGGATGAGGTTCCGGTTGCAGCTGCTTTGGAAGCCCTGCCGCTTTCAGGCCGGGTGATAGTCGTCGCCGACGATGAGCCGGACCAGGTCGAGTTCCTGGCGACCGTTCTCGAGGACAATGGTGCCACGGTCCACAGAGCTGGAACCGGGGACGAAGCGCTTGAGCTGGCTCGCAGGGAGAAACCGGATCTGCTCACCCTCGACCTGCATATGCCGGGTCGCGATGTGGGTGAGGTCTTCGAAATGCTCCGGGAGGATCCGGAACTCGAGGATCTGAAGATCTGTGTCATCACGGGTCGGCCGGAGCTGAGAAGACTCATCTACGATCGATCTGTCAGGCGTCCCGAGGGATACCTTGACAAGCCGGTAGACGAAGCGAATCTGATGCTGAATGTTCGCAAGATCCTTGAACTGGCACACGAAGAGGGATAGCGTTCACAATCAGATCTGAGGCATATCCGGCCTCCTTCCGGAGGTAAGAGATGGATACGCAGTATAAACAGTACTTCAAGTATTTTGCTGAAATGCCCGGGTATGTGACGGTCCAGGACCGGGATTTCCGGATAATCGACGCCAACAAGCGTTTCAGAGAAGATTTTGGTGACTACGAAGGCCGTCACTGCTATCAGGTCTATAAACGCCGCCCCGATCGTTGCGAGGTCTGCCCGGTCGCCCGGACGTTCCGCGATGGACAGCGGCACGAGAGCCAGGAGCGGGTACAGATACTCAATGGCAGCGAGGTCAGGACGATAGTCTATACGAAACCGATCCATGATGACGATGGAACCATAACCGCCGTCATGGAGGTTTCGACCGATATCACCCACATCCAGAACCTCCACGAGCTCCTGAGCCGAAGCCAGCAGCGTTACCGTCTGCTCTTCGACGAAGTCCCCTGCTATATCTCCATCCAGGATCGCGACCTGAACATCATCGAGGCAAACCGGGCGTTCCAGGAGGCATTCGGGAACAGTCTTGGGATGAAGTGTTATGAAGCTTACAAGCATCGAAGTGAACCGTGCGCTCCCTGTCCAGTGCAGGAAACACTTGATGATGGTCAGTCCCATTCACGCGAGGAATGCGTAACATCACGGGACGGCCGTCGAATAAATACCCTGGTTACAACCGCCCCCCTGAAGGATGAGACGGGGAACATCACCGGGGTGATGGAGATGAGTGCCGACATTACCCATATCCGCGATCTTGAAGATAGATTGACCTCTCTCGGGCTTCTGATCGGTTCGGTATCCCATGGATTGAAAGGATTGCTGAACGGACTTGCGGGAGGGATGTATCTGGTCGATACCGGTATGTCGAAAGGCATTGAGGAGCGGGTAGAAAAGGGGTGGGCGACCGTTCAGCGGAATGTCAGCCGCATCAGCAGTATGGTCTCGGATATCCTGTATTACGCCAAGGACCGTGTCCCCAACTGGGAGATCCTGTCCTCATTGAACATCGCCGAGGAAGTACTCGCTGCGATGGAGAACCGGGCAAGGGAACAGCAGGTGGAATTCGCGACCAGTTTCGATCCTGACGCGGGTACTTTCCAGGCTGATGGTCAGGCGATCCGGGCCCTTCTTATGAATCTTCTGGAGAATTCATTCGATGCCTGCCGTATGGATGAGAAGCAGAGCGAACACAAGGTGACATTCTGCCTGCGTGGATTTCGTGATCACATCGAATTTGAAGTTGAGGATAATGGTATCGGGATGGACCAGGAGACCCGGGAGAAGGCCTTTACCCTCTTCTTTTCATCGAAAGGTACCGGAACGGGACTCGGACTGTTCATTTCCGACAAGATCGCGACTGCTCACGGTGGATCAGTCAAACTTGAATCAAGGCCTGATTCTGGAACCCGATTTGTGGTACAATTACCTCGTGAGGCTCCGGTCGACATTGAATCAGAAGATGATTCGGAAACAGACATCGCGCTCCTGACTGAAAAGGAAATATCTGATGACTGACACTGGCAAACTCGTGCTTGTAGTAGACGATGATCCCGATGCGCGTGATTTTCTTATCACGGTCCTGGAGGATAACGGGTACGCAACGGTGTCGGCAAAAGATGGTTCCGAGGCACTGGTGATGTTGGAACAGAACCCACCGGATCTTGTCACCCTCGATATCACCATGCCTGAAAAATCAGGTGTTGCCGTATATCGAAAACTGAAAGAGGACGAGCAACTGCAGACAATTCCGGTGATCATCATTACCGGTGTGTCAGATGATTTCGAAAGATTCATCTCCACCCGTCGTCAGGTTCCACCACCAGAAGGCTTTATCCACAAGCCCCTCGATCCCCCGCTTCTGATGAAAATGGTGAATGATTTGATCGGGTAGCGTTTTTCGATCTCCTTCGGCAGACCTGTTTTCTGGGGGAAATCGACACGTATTTATCTGCAGTACCATTCACCTGATATGGCAATGTGTGACCAATCGTGATATATTTCACATATTCAGTCCCTCGAGATATCCAGATGTTGCAGGGAGGTAGTTCCAGGTGCGTCTCAAAAGGGTGGTGCTTGAACGTCTGATGCGGTACCACCGGTTTCTGTCTCAGACAACGGCCTCGAAGCCGATCCAGACGATCACGAGTGCCCAGATAGCCGAAGCCCTCGATATCGATCCTACGCAGGTCCGGAAAGACTTTGGCGCGATCGGACTCGTGGGTATCGGTCGTGTCGGGTATCAGGTCGAGGATGTCTGCTGTGCCGTGCGAACGGTCATGGGATTCGATAAGGAGAATCCAGCTGTGCTCATTGGTGTGGGACAGCTGGGAGGGGCGTTGCTCACCTATCCCGGTTTCGAGAAATATGGTCTCAGCATCACCGCCGTCTTCGACAGCGATCCTGCCAAGACAGGTCGCAGTAAAGCCGGCCACACCATCAGGTCGATCAGATCCCTGAAACCGTATATCAGGAAGCATGGCATCATGCTCGCCATTCTCTGCACGCCTGTCGAGGTATCCCAGACTATTGCCGACCGGCTTGTTTCAGTCGGTATCAAAGCCATCTGGAACTTCACACCGACCGATCTGGCAGTACCGCCCGATGTGCTGGTCCGGGATGAACACATCTCGCTCGGGCTCTCTGAGATCGCCTACCATCTGAAGAAACTCTGAGAAACGTACTCTATCCACCATCGATAAAGCGACGCGCGGTGAGGAGTCCGAGCCGCGCGCACCATCCCATATTCCACGGCTCCCGGTCGGTTGTGTTCTCAGGGGTGTCGCCGGCGGAGTGGTAGAAGGCATCGCCGTCAACGGTCACTTTTCCCTCCTCCTCATCCTCGAACCAGTTCACCGGAGAAAATCCGGGTGTCACCGGAAGAGGATTGAGACGGTTCCAGGCTGATGTATAGACCGTTATGGATGGTACGATGTCCTCACCGACAACCCGTTCCGACTGGAAGACGTACGAGTCGGTTCCTCCCTGACTCTTCGTACTGGCGAAATGCTCGGGAAATCCCGCCTGACCGAGATGGTCGCCTGCCACCGTGCGGATGATGGTGATGATCTCCCGGTTGACAGGTATGTCATCAGGTTCGAAATAGAGCGCGTCACGCCAGGAACCGAAACCGGCCTGGTCGTAATTGATCACACCCTCGAGACGGGGCTCTTCACCTGAGACATTCTGGATGTACTGGCGCGTGGATCCGATCTCGGTACCCCAGGAGATGAACCTGATGTCCCAGGCGGGAGGCTCGATGAGACCCGAGCGGACCGCTTCACTCAGAACGCGTCCGATCTCCAGAGTCACGGCCACCCCTGAAGCGTTGTCATCTGCGCCCGGGCCACCGGAATCGGAATCTCCATGGCCGCAGATTATGAAGTACCGGGAACTGTCCCGACCGGGGAGGGTGGCAACCACGGTCTTCGGGTTCCCTCGCCCGGTACGGGCAATGAGTCTCACTCTGACCCGTGTGCCGGGGTCCGCTGCCAGACTGCCGCGAAGCGCCTCTGCCTCCTGAGGCGCGATCCTGAATACAGGGGTACTCCATTCTCCACGCGCTCTCCCCGGAGTCGGCCAGCCGGATGGTGAAGTGCGTGTCTCGTGAAGGACCGCGAGGCAGCCTGCGGCATCTTCTGAGCTCGGATTGCCGGAGGTCAGCCATACCACTCCCTCCCCAGGTGTGAGGGAGAGGGGGCCGGCTCCATCCACCGACGGCGATCCTCCATTCGGCCAGGCCATAGCAAGGGTCGCTCCTCCGATCACTGTGACCTCCCACTCATCCTCCTCATGGAATGAGATCTCTGCGTCCTCGCGGATCTCCACCTCGAGGCCCGCCTCTCTGAACTCGTTCGCCAGCCAGGATGCCGCTGCATCACCTGAGCGGGTACCTCCCATACGGGGACCGAAGGAGCAGTAATTCCTGACCGTCTCCTGCATGCGTTCCTCGGAGATCATACCAGCCAGTGTCCGTTCAAGCGCGAGGTCGTGACGGTCGGTGGACTGGACCGCGATCCGGACATCAGCCTCCGGCTGTGGAGATGCCATGGATTGAGGAACAAGCAGGAGTGGAAAGAGCAGGGCGAGCATGGTCCGCATGATCAAACTCCTATTCTGCGATCCGGAGTGGTTCTTGGACTGGTTTCACAGTGATCTCCAGTCACACAACGTGGTATTCGTCGATCGAGCGCCCTTCTTTGAATCTGGCCAGATCGAGGGAAGCAATATCGAGCGAGTGCGCGCGTCCGTCCAGAATCTCCTCAGCCATCAGCATTCCACAGGCTGGACCATGCTGGAAGCCATGCCCGCTGAAACCGCAGATCACCAGGAATCCTTCGACTTCCGAGACCCTGCCGATGATCGGATGCGCGTCAGGAGTGACCTCGTACAGGCCCGCCCACCGGCTGGTGATCCCTGCCTCGGCAAGCACCGGCATACGGTGCATGGCTGACTCCAGATGCATCGACTCCCATGTCTCATCGACAGACTGATCGAATCCTGCCGGTTCATCTGGATTCGACATGCCGGTGAGCACACCCGGTCCTTCCCGGTGAAAGTAGAGAGACTTCGCGAAATCTATGATGAAGGGAAGATCAGCTGGGATCTGAGGGATCGGTGTGGTCACGGCGATCTGTCGACGGACGGGTACGACCGGGAGGTCGATATGCGCCATCATTCCGACTGCGGCTGCCCAGGGGCCGGCAGCATTCACGACGATCGGTGACGAGATCTCTCCCTGTTCCGTGACCACTCCTGTGATCCGGTCGCCGGCAACCGTGATCCCGGTCACTTCAATCCCGTTGAAAAGGAGGGCACCCGATCGTCTCGCCGCTGATACGTATCCCAGAACGACTCCGGCGGGATCAGCCAGACCATCAGCAGAGTGGAAGGTGCCGGCCACTACTCCCTCAAGATTCAGGAGCGGAACCATTCCCGCGATCTCATCCGGGTCAAGCCATTCCGTCTCGACACCCATCCGGTGCTGCAGAGCCATACTTCCCTGGAACGCCGTCACATCTTTTTCATCAGTCAGGAGAAAGAGATATCCGCACCGGCGCAGATCGATCGGTTGGCCGATTTCCTCCTCGAACCGGTCGAGCATCGGGAGACTCATCTGTGAGAGAGCGATATTGATCCCGGTGCTGAACTGGTAGCGGATTCCACCGGCGCACTTGCCGGTTGCTTCAGTTCCGAAGAAGGGCTGGCGCTCCAGAAGCACTACGTTCTCACATCCCTGGTCGGCAAGGTGACAGGCGGTACTCACCCCCATCACTCCCCCTCCGACGATGACGACATCTGCTGTGCGGGGCAGTTCCATGACCATTGCCTTTACACTCGGATTCTCCGTACCATGCTACACGGATCTCCCTGTCCCCCATAGTCTGTGAATGTGATGCCATCATCAGCGAGGTGAAGATGAAAGTTCTCATTCTTCCACTGCTGTTTCTCGTTCTGACACCTGATGCGATACAGGCTCAGCACAACACCCTGTTGGAGCTGAACACCATGTCGAATCCGTTGATGCGATCAGATCCCATCTCCAGGATTGAGATTACAAGGGAGGAGCGGTGCCTGCGGACCGGTCGGTTGATTGGAACGCTCGCCGGTGGTGCCATGGGGCTCAACATCCTCTATCTGGGAACGCAGGGTGAGATCGATGGGCCCTACTGGAAGGCGATGGCAATGGGTATTCCGGGGATGATCCTCGGGGCATATGCGGGCTCCAGAGGCACGGAGTGGTTGACCGGGAAGATCCTGGCAGCCCGAAGAGGCCCGGGGGGATCAGCACTGAGGGGGGTTGTGTACGGATTTCTCGATGGTGCGGTCACCGGTATTGCCACCATGGTGCCGATTCTTGGTATCGGATGTCTCACCGGCTCGATCGATTTCAACAGGGATCTGAATCTGCTGGAGGTTCTGGGAACCGCCACGCTGGGGGGGGCAGCGTTCGGTGGATTTTTCGGTGCGACAGCCGGACTGGTGATCGGCCCCGGTATCTCGGTCTACATGAAATTCTGATCATTCAGGAGAGTTACCATGTCGTTTCCACTGCAATGGTTGCTCTCGATGATCCCTTCCTGTTGAAGCTGTCGGATGTTCTCTACTCGGATCGGATCACCACCAGCGGGTCGACATCGGTTGCTTTGAGTCCCGGTATCACGGTCGCAAGCATGGAGATACCGACAACGACGACCAGAGCGATCGACAGACTGACAGGATCGATGGGTGTCACGCCGAAGAGCATGCTGCGCATCAGTTGACCCATTACCAGGGCCAGTGGAAGTCCGATCGCCAGACCCAGGAGACCGAGGCGCCCCCCGAGGTTCAGGACGAGCCGCAACACATCATTCTTCTGGGCTCCCAGAGCTACACGAATACCGAATTCGTGTGTGCGTCTGGTCACTGTATAATTGATCACGCCGAATAATCCTGTCGCCGAGAGAAGCACGCCGAGGCCGGTGAAGAAGAGGGCCAGCCACATGATCAATTCCTGTTCATAGGTCTTGTCACGCATGATCTGATAGAGGGTCGTCATCGGGAAGATGGAGATCTCGCTGTCCATTGCGCGGATCTCCCGGCGGATCGGCTCGACAACAGGCGCCAGATCACCACCGGTGTAGACCAGCAGCAGGAAGTCCCACCATGGCTGCTGTCCGATGGGCATGTAGAAGTACGGTTCGGGCGGTTCCTCCAGGTAGTTGTATTTCCCGTCAGGCACGAGACCGACGATCTGTACGACCTCATCACCGGGGCTGTTCAGGACCACTGTCTTGCCGATCGGGTTCTCTCCGGGCCACCAAAGCTCGGCCATGGTCTGATTCACCACGATCACCGGTTCGCTGTTCGCGTTGTCTGTTTCGGTAAAAGCCCGGCCCTGGAGAATCGGCATGTCGAGCGTCTCGAAGTATTCGTGTTCTACGATGTTGAACTTAACCGCCTTCCCCGATTCACTCCATCCCTCGCCGCTGTCGGGTACATAGACTCTCCGGGTCGCTCCGCCGCCGGAGGGGAAGAATGGCACATGCCGGGAAATGGTCGCGTTCATGACTCCAGGGAGAGTCCTGACCCTCTCCAGAAGATCGATACAGAACGACCCGGCCTCATTGCGACCACCCGGCGGATAGATCTGGGCGATGAGAATATCTTTCCGGCTGAATCCGGGATCCACCTCATAGACCTGATTGAAACTCCTCATGAGCAGCCCGGTGGAGGTGATGAGCACAAATGAGAGCGCGAATTGCCCGATCACGAGCAGATTGAGACTGCCGATGCGTTTCCCTCTCCGGTCGTTCGAAGTGACCCCTCCTTTGAGGAGGGTGACCAGATCGGGCCTGGACGCATTCAGTGCGGGAAGGAGGCCGGTCAGTACGGTAGTGAAGAGACCGAGGAAGAGCGCGAAGAGAATCGTGCGTTCGTCCAGGGCGAACCCGAGCTCGATATGGAAGGGGGCAGACGGCATGAGTGATGGAAGGATATGCAGGACCCAGTTCGCGAGAAGGAGACTGATCCCGACCGCGATCAGGGAGAGCAGCATGCCTTCGGTCACCAATTGCCGGATAAGGTGGCCCCTGTTGGCGCCGGTCGCCAGTCGTACAGCCATTTCGCGCTGACGGGTGATAGATCTGGCCAGCATCAGACCGGATACATTCGCGCACGCTATCAGCAGCACTGCTCCCACGATGGCAAAGAGCAGTATACCGATGGATGAAGACTGGCCGTTCTGGTGCTCGACTTCGGTCAGTACGAGTGCCCTCTGATCGGCCTGTGTTGAGAGATCTTTCAGCTCGAGCTGGCGTACATATGTCTCGAATTCCTGTTCTGCCACCGAAGCTTCGATACCGGGTTGCAGACGACCGATCAGGTAGAAATCGCGAAACTCCCGTGAGACACGTTCCTCGGGATTGCCCCAGGTCTCGACGGGGAACCAGACATCGATCGGGATCAGGCGATTTAAGCCGTAAAACGATGGATTTGCGATACCGGCCACGATTCTGTTCCGGCCGGTCACCTCGATCGTTTTTCCGATGATATCGGGATCACCACCATAGTGCCGCTGCCACAGGCTGTGGCTGATCACCACCATCGGCTGGGCCTGAATGTTGAGCGGGTCCCCTTCGCTGAACATTGTCCCCAGATGTGCCTGTACACCGAGAACGTCGAAAAAGTTCCTCGACACCACATCAGCCAGCAACTCGACCGAATATTCATCACCCCGGAGGCTGGCGCCCCGGTGCTGAACAGCTGCCAGCCCGGAGACCGTCTGCGCTCCGTCACGGATATCTTCATAGTCGGGCCACGAGAAGCTGCCCATCGAGTTCCGGTCACTGCTCGCGAACACCCGCACCACATCACGGGGAGATTCGTAAGGGGAGGGACTGAGCCAGAGAAAGGAGACCCCCGGATTCTTTCTGATAACCCTCAGACTGTGCCTGATATGGCGCATGATATTTCAGTCCCTCTTCTATTTATAGTAGAGCGTTTTGACCGGATCGATCCGGGTCGCCCGGCGGGCAGGCACGGAACAGGCCAGGAACGCAACGGCCAGGAGCATCGCGCAGACGGAGATATATGCTGCCGGATAGACCGATGAGATTCCGAATAGCTGGGAACGGATGAACTGAACCGAGATGAAGGTTCCGCCGACTCCGAATACCAGTCCGATACCGATCATGCCGAGTCCCTGCAGGATGACGTTCCGGAAGACTCTCTGCGAGCTGCTGCCGAGCGCAAGCATGATCCCTAGTTCACGGGTCCGCTGGTTCACCGAGTAGGCGAGGATGCCGTAGATACCGACGGCCGCAAGGAAGAGAGCGACACCGGCGAAGATCACCAGCAGAAGCATGGGAGTTCGGCGTGCCTGCAGTGAATCGCTGATCATATCCTCCATGGTCTCGATACCGAAAATGGGAAGTTCGACATCGAGGTCGGTGACCGTCTGTCGGATCGCGCCGGTCAGGGAGGCGGGTTCGACCCCGGTCCTGGTCACGAGGCTGAAAAAACCTCTCGGGGCCTGTCGGTAAGAGAAGTAGTAGGCGCCGGCAGTCTCATCGGCTGTCAGCTCGTTCTGCTTTACCTCCCCGACTACACCGATGATCCGCCAGAAGAGGCTCTCATCAGATTCCATGCCGGGGACACCTGTGAACATGCGTTGTCCGACCGGACTCGAATCGGGCCAGTAACGATGGGCGAGCCAGGCATCGATGATGAGTACCTGCTCGGTCCCTTCGGTATCGGCTTCCTCGAAATACCGGCCCTCGAGCAGGGGGATCCCCATCGTCTGGAAGTACTCCGGGCCCGCCCATAT
>JALGVQ010000262.1 GCA_025774615.1 bacterium | reverse complement strand
CCTGGGGCTTCTGGTCGGAATAGTCATCGCCTTTGCCCTTCTGCAGGTGGCCTCCCGGTTCATGTTCGGTGTCAGTCCGAACGATCCCATGATCTACCTTCTGACCCTGATCGTGATGGGCGGGTCGGCGCTGTTCGCTGCCTGGATCCCGGCCAGGCGAGCGACCCGGGTTGATCCGATCGAAACGCTCAGACAGGAATGACCAGCGCAATAATCGAGTCTTTCTGACCGACCCGCTTTGCGCCCCCATCCGGCCTCCTGTTACAATCGATTCGTTTTCCACTGCGAACGGGTCGAGGTCGGACCAGGACGAGAAAGCGGTAATCCATGCCCAGATCATTCTTCGTGATCATTGCATCTCTCTTTATCTGCTCAGGATGGACATCAGACGCCTACAGCCAGTCGGGGAGTATCCCGACACCTGAATCTGTTCTGGGATTCACTGTCGGCGCCGATTTCGAGATGGCCACCTATGAAGAATCAATCGCTTACTTCAAGCGACTCGAGGCGGCCTCCCCCCTGCTCGATCTGGTGGAGGTCGGCCGGACTTCCGAAGACCGTCCCTTCTATCTCGCTCTGATCTCCTCGGCAGATAACCTGCAGAACGTGGAGAGGTACCGCGAGATATCCCTCCGCCTCGCTCATCCTGAAGGTCTGTCAGATGAAGAGGCCCGCAATCTGGCGAGAGAGGGCAAAGCGATAGTCCACATCGATGGAGCCGTCCACGCTTCTGAGGTCGCGGCTCACCAGCACACCATCCAGCTCGCGTATGACCTGCTCACCTCGACCGATGACCCGGAGATCCAGGCCATTCTGGACAATGTCATCTTCATGCTGTGGCCGACACTGAATCCCGACGGCCAGACGATGGTGGTGCAGTGGTACGAATCGAACCTCGGCACACCATTCGAGACATCCTCGATGCCATGGCTCTATCAGAAGTACGTCGGCCACGACAACAACCGGGACTCATACATGCTCAACATGATCGAGTCGCGGGTCATCGGCAGAACCTGGCGACAGTGGGAACCGCAGATCGTGTATGTGCATCATCAGACGGCCCCCTTCCCTTCCAGGATCTGGCTGCCGCCGTTCGATGACCCGGTCGGGAACCGGGTCCATCCTCTTATGGCCCGGACCGTGAATACGATCGGCATGCTGATGGCCCAGGCGCTTGAGGAGCGGGGACAGGTCGGGGCGACTCATATGGCGCCCTTCGACGCCTGGTATCCCGGGTATATCGATTACCTGCCCATGCTGCAGAACGCTGCCGCGTTCTGGACCGAGACCGCGCTCTTCAGATATGCGACCCCCCGTTTCTATTCGATCTCGGATCTCCCCGCTGATGCCCGTGACCTGCGACCGGAATCGCTCTATCCGAGTCCCTGGCCGGGGGGATGGTGGCGCCTCCGGGACGCGGTCGAATACATGGTGACGGCCTCGACCGCGGTTCTCGACTTCGCGGCCAAATTCAGGTTCGATCTGCTCTACAACCGGTATCAGGCCGGCAGGGACGCGATCCGGAAATACACAGAGGGACCGCCGTATGCCTGGTTCATCCCGCAGGACCAGTGGGACCCCGTGGCACCGGTGGAGCTGCTGCGTCGTCTGGCATTCAACGGTATCAGGGTTTCCCGACTGACCAGCAGTGTGACGCACGCGGGAATCGAGTATCCGGCGGGCACCTGGGTGATCCCGATGGATCAGGAGTATGCTGAACTCGCCCGGACACTCCTCGAGGTACAGGTGTATCCCGACCTGAGGGAGTACGCCGGCGGACCCCCCAAGCGACCATACGATGTCTCAGGCTGGACTCTTCCCCTTCAGTTCGGTGTTCGGGTGATCGAAGCAGTCGAACCACTCACCGAAGCATTCCTTTCCGCCCTGGCGCCTGTCGAGGGAGAGGCCGGAGAGTGGCGTTCGACAGGGTCAGGTAGTGACCCGGCAGAGGAAGATCACGCCCCGTTCGACAGCGTTCCCGGTCTCGGATTCGATTCCGACGCTACGGCTGCCGGGATCGTGCCGCCTGCAGGCCGCCTGACCGGCTCCGGTCCGGCCCTCTCGATCGATGCGGCCCAGAACAATGTCTTTCGCGCGGTCAACCGGGCCTGGCGTGAGGGTGGAACCGTCAGGTTCCGCGCCGGGGAAGCAGGCACGATCGGTCCCGGGGCTGTGGGTCGGTACATCATCACGGGACTCGACCGGGAAACAATGGCCGAGATGGTCGAATCTCTGGCCCTGAGAGCTGTACGCAGCGAACCTGAGGGAACGACACTTCCCCAGCCCCGTATAGGGCTCTACCGCCCATGGTCGGCCAGCATGGATGAAGGGTGGACCAGGTGGCTGCTCGAACAGTACGACTTCGCGTTCAGCAGTATCAGGAACGCTGACTTCACGAGTGGTCCGCTTCTGGATCGCTATGATGTGGTCATCTTCGCCGATTATGGCGCCCGGACAATTATGGAGGGATTCGCTCCCGGATCGATCCCGGCCCGCTATGTCGGCGGTATCGGTCAGGCGGGCGTACGGGCCCTTGATACGTTCGTGAGTGATGGCGGCACCCTGGTATGTCTCAATGGAAGCAGCGGATTCGCGATCGATGTTCTCGATCTCCCCGTCAGGAATGTGACGACCGGCCTCGAACGCGGCGCATTTTCAGCCAGCGGTTCGATCCTGGAGATTCTGGTCGATCCGATCCACCCCGTCATGGCAGGCATGCCATCTCATGCCGGCATCCTGTTCAGCCGCAGTCCGGTATTCACCACCACAGAGGGATTCACAGGTACCGCCATGGCAGTCTATCAGGAATCGGGCTCACCACTGCTGTCCGGCTTCCTGATGGGAGAGGAGCATATCAACGGGTATGCAGCGGCACTCGATGTCAGACATGGGGCGGGACATGTGCTCCTTATCGGATTCAAGCCGCAGTGGCGGGGACAGCCATTCGGGTCATTCCGGGTCCTGTTCAACGCTGCACTCTTTCATGGGCGCAACGCCCATGATGCTGAAGGCACACCAGGATTCTGGAGCGCTCCATCTGCGTCAAAACCTGATGATGGGGGTCGATAGCAGAGGGCGGGAAGGAATCTGTCAGGGAGTATCGGGCAGATTCCAGGTCTGTGGTTCACTCAACACGATCCGGGCCGCGACATGCTGGAGGTACGCAGCAAGCTCGGGCTGGATGTTCCCCATGAACAGATTCCCCTCCGGGCTCTCCTGGAAGATGGTGGCGTAGTAGATACACGCCTGAAGGTATTGCGCTGGTTCTGAAGGGTGCCGGCGATCGGCATCGAAGATGTCAATCTCCTCCCGTTCGGTACGGAGGGTCCCGAAGGCTGATCCCACCGGAGCTATGACGAATCCGTAGGGATCGGCAAACCCGATCGTTCCCGACCGGATCCTCGGTTGCAGGGTTTCAAACGTGAACAGGGTATCGAGGAGGGTTATCTCCTCCAGGGCATAATCCATGTACATCACGCTCCAGGGCATAATCCATGTACATCACGATATTGCAGTCTGGACTGGCTGACAGAATGTATTCGCGCATCGTACTGAACTCCGGATGCATCAGGTAGTGATACTCCGGGAAGGCCACCGCGAAGTTGGATTCCTGCAGGATCACATAATCCCAGACGCGGGAACTTATGGCGGCCTCGGTATTGACGAACTCAAGATGGTTCTCCAGGCGCTGCCCCAGTCTCGATATATCGCTGACATGGATCGATTTACCGGCAGAGTCGGCCAGCGCCTCGAACTGCGTCGTCATATTGAACCACATGGTGATACTGTTGCCGATAAACAGGACGTCAACATCACCCATCTCAGATCCACCTGATCCATCCTCCACGAAAACAGGATTGCCTTCGCAGGCGGCCAGCAGCAGGGCGATCACCAGCAGGGTCGGAGTCAGTATCCGTTTCGAAACGGTTATCACGATCGATCGCAGTATCATGGTGTGGGCGCGTTCCTCCGAAACAGGACTGCGGGTGGCATCATACCCTGAAGACGCAACCCGACTGCACATTGTTACCAATATCAGGTAAAAGTCACGATGGAGCATAACCGGGAACCGGGTATACTCACGGTGTGCGCACCTCAGATCGATCTCAGATCGGAAAAGGGATAACCGGGATAACCGATGGAGTCACTGCTGATGGCATCATGGAAAAAGAGTGTCGCTGCGATCCTTCTGCTCGGGATCACCTGTCTGAATGGTTGCGGGACGACCGGTACGCCCGACTACCCGATACAGCCCGTACCCTTCACCGATGTTGAGATCGATGATTCGTTCTGGTCCCCCCGGATGGAGATGAACCGGGAGGTGACGATCCCGTACGCGCTGCAAATGTGTGAGGAAACAGGCAGGATAGACAACTTCGCTATCGCGGGTGGTCTCATGGAGGGCAGTCACCAGGGATACTATTTCAATGACTCCGATGTGGCCAAGGTCATCGAGGGCGCGGCTTACTCCCTGGCACTCTACCCCGATCCTGAACTGGAGGCGTATATCGATGATGTGATCGACAAGATCGCCGCTGCCCAGGAGGAGGACGGATACCTCTATACGGCTCGCACCGCCATGACACCCGATCACATGCCGCCTGGCGGCGAGGAACGCTGGTCACATATCGAGCATGGACACGAGCTCTACAATCTTGGCCACATGATCGAGGGAGCGATCGCCTACTACCTGGCGACCGACAAGCGACAACTGCTCGACGTAGTCCTCCGGAGTCTCGACCTGGTGGAGGAAGTGTTCGGTCCCGACGGGATGAGAAATCCACCCGGACATCAGGAGATCGAGATAGCCCTCGGAAAGCTGTACCGACTGACCGGTGAGCCGCGCTACCTCAACCTGGCAAAGTTCTTCCTCGACATGCGGGGGGACGCCGAAGGTCATCAACTGTACGGGGAGTACAGTCAGGACCATATTCCCGTGACAGATCAGACCGAGGCAGTCGGTCACTCGGTGAGAGCGGCCTACCTCTACTCGGGGATGGCTGATATCGCAGCCCTGACCGGCGACGACCGGTACGTACAGGCAATCGACGCTATCTGGCAGGATGCAGTCAGCACAAAGCTCTATGTGACCGGCGGGATCGGGGCGACCGGTGGGAATGAAGGATTCAGTACCCCTTATGCCCTGCCGAACGAAACCGCCTATTCTGAGACCTGTGCCTCCATCGCCAACGCCATGTGGAACCACCGCATGTTCCTCCTGCACGGCGACGCTCGGTACATGGATGTCGCCGAGCGTGTCATCTACAACGCGTTCCTCTCCGGCATCTCGCTCGAGGGAGACCGGTTTTTCTACTCCAACCGTCTCGCGACCGTGAACGGTGAGGAGCGGGCCCCCTGGTTCCCCTGCGCCTGCTGTCCCTCGAATGTTGTGCGTTTCCTTCCATCACTCCCGGGATACATCTATGCCCACGCCGGCAATGACCTGTATGTGAACCTTTTCATCAGTGGGACCGGGATCGTCAGAACGGATCGGGGTATTGTCCGGATATCTCAGAAGAGCGGGTATCCGTGGGATGGGCGGGTAACTCTCCAGGTGGCACCTGAACGGCGATCGGGGATGTTCACCCTCCATATCCGGATACCTGGATGGGCCCGGAATGAAGCAGTACCGAGTGATCTCTACCGGTTTACCGACCAGAATACGGAGGAACCGATACTGCAGATCAATGGTGTGCAGGTCCCCCTGACGGTAGAGAACGGATATGTCATCATCCGGCGACGCTGGCAGGAAGAGGACGAGGTCGTTCTCGACCTTCCGATGCCGATCCGTACTGTCGCAGCCCATGAGAACGTGGTAGCTGATCGCGGCAAACTCTCACTGCAGCGCGGCCCACTGGTCTACTGTGGTCTACTGTGTCGAATGGCTCGACAGCGAGAGTGGTGACGTGCAGAGCCTCGTCCTGCCCGAGCATCCCGATCTCGAGACAGAGGAGCGGGCCGACCTTCTCGGCGGGATCCGGGTGATCCGGAGCACTGGCGGTCCCTGGACGTTCGAGGCGATCCCCTATTACGCCTGGGCGCACCGGGGAATGGGTGAGATGGTAGTGTGGCTTCCGGTGGCGGGCAGATAACCCCTTGACCGGGCCGGCTGAATCGCTAGACTCTCCCGAATCATGAAAAGCTGAAACCTGTTTCAGAAACGGACGTGACGTGAAAAAGTGTACCCCGACACTGCTCAGCCTCCTGCTTGTATCGCTCTCGCTCTCCGCATGTGGTTCGGGCGGAATCACGAAACCGCACGGAAGTGGCTGGACATTCGAACTTGTCGCTTCCGGGCGGGAAGTTGGTATCCACAGCAGTCTCGCGACTACATCAGATGGTACCGTCTATGTCGCATTCAATGATCTGCGGCACAATGACCTCCATCTCGCCCGCCGCCTTGCAGCCAGAGACTGGTCGATCACTGAAATCGATACCGTCGGGTGGGTAGGCGAGTATGTAACCATCTGCATCGACCAGAACGATCACCTGCACCTGGCCTACCAGGACACCTGGAACCGGAGACTGAGGTACGCATACCAGGACGGGACCGGCTGGACCTTTGAGCATCTCGGTCCATTGAGTTCCCGCGGTGAGTCTCCTTCGATGATCGAACAGCCTGACGGAATCCACATGGTGGAGATCTTCACGGCATCCCGGACAGGCTCCCATTCAGGCAGTGTGAACTACTGGTGGAAAGCACCGGGAGGATGGCAGAGACTCAGCGAACTCAGCCTCACCTACATGCGACCATTTATCGGTTTCGCGATCGGTCCCAACGGTCCCGTCATCGCCCTGATCCAGAAGGATTATGACGGCACTGCCGTCACCAGCTCTTTCGCGATCGTCAAACAGTCCGCTGCGGATGGATCGGGGCCGTGGACGCGAGAGTATATCGTCAACATTGACAGTTACGATTCCCTCAAGTATGGAGACCGGTCGATCGCGATCGGTTTCGACAACAACGATATCTCACATCTGGTCTATCTCGGGCGGGAGAACGTACTGAAGGACACCGGAGGTGAGGATATCGACACCGGTGTACGTAACAGTCCGATCATCATGCGAACCGGAGCGGGGGGTGAACTCTGGCTCACCTACGTGAAAGGGAACACGATCCACCTCAGCAGGCATTCGACCGGAGCGGGGTGGGAGCGAATGGGACAGATCGGTGACATCGATCCCGACGGCAGGTACGATATGCGCATTGATGCTGACGGGATAGTCCATGTGAGCGTGTATCATCGCCCTGCCCAGCAATTGTGGTACGGACGATGGGAGGCATCGCCATGAAGCGCGGGATCGCACGGGCGCTGCTCCTGGCCGGCCTGGTCATGTCCGCAGGACATCTGCCCGCCGAGGCTCAGCAAATGACCCTGCAGCGCATCGCCTTCCTTCCGATCGTGTCAGACGAGAGCATCCGGGACACCGCGGAAGCATTCCAGAACATACTGATAAGTGGAATGAGACTACCTGCCGGCAAGGCACTGCTGGAACAGTCCCAGATCGACGGTTTGACCGAGAATCGCTCTGTCAGACAAATCCTCTCCAGTACGAATGAGATGGAGAGGACCGCATCAGATGCAGGTGCAGCCTACCTCATCGGAGGCGTCCTCACGCAATCCGATGATGGCGGTTATGAGTTCCATCTGGTGATATTCGATGAGGATACCCGTCAGATCGCATCCGTTCATAACTATTCGTTCGTGAATGCTGAAGCACTCTTCAATGGAGCCGGAGAGATAACGGCAGAGCTGGCACGGGCGCGGAACTACACCTCCGCTGACAGCGCCTTCTTCCTCTCCATTCTGATTCCTGGCGTGGGACAGTTGCAGAAAGAGGAACCGATTCATGCCCTGGTCAGCGCCGGGTTGATGGGATTCAGTATCCTGTACGCTATCTCCACCCCGAAACCCGACCCTTTCGAATTCTCGCGGGAGGGTCTTGAGACGCCTTTCAACTGGGCGACCGGGGAATATGACCATACTATCGGTGGCATCGCTGTAACCGCCGAAGTGTTCTATCAGGTGGTGGATGAGAACTGGGAACATCACCTGCGTGCCAGGGCAGAGCGGCGGGCAGTCAAGATCAGGAGGAAACGGGCTTCCGGATTGGTAGCGGCAGCTTACCTCTTCAACGTCGTTGACTCTCTGCTCCTGGCCCGGGAACGACCCGATAGCAGTCCGTTTTTCCTCAGCCTTGAAGGTGTTTCAGGTCAGAGCGGTCGATCCGGGTCGGCCGGACTCTCGATGCAGTTGCGGATCTCTTTCCGCTGATATTTGTCTGTGATCCGTTCATCTCTGCTGGTTCTCAACCCTCGTGAACGGTGTCCTCACCCGCTCGGCCGCCCAGGGGCTGAGAGAGTAGTTCAATCCGAACTGGCTGTGCATCCACTCATCCTCGATCTGCATGTCAGCCGCCCTCTGATAGAGGGTGATCGCCTCGCTCCTTCTGTCAGCCAGATCGAGCATGTGCCCCTGCCAGATGATGGCCATGCACTGGTATTCCTCGTTCCCCTCAGCTTCTGAAGTCCTCTCCATCCGGCCGAACACTTCAAGGGCTTCCGCGTATTCCTCAAGGTCATAGAGCGCAAAACCGATCTTCAGGAACTCACCCGGTTCGTCGAAATCGGCCAGCCACTCCCTCGAATAGACTGCAACAAGTTCCTCGTTCGCCTTCCGCCCCCAGTCGTTCCCTCTCAGAACATATACGGGTGAGGATATCCGCATCCGATCCCACTCCTCCAACCGGGTCTGCCAGGCTGACACCTCAGAATCGCCCACCGACGGTAGTTGCTTCACGAACTTCTTCAGGACACGGAAAAACTTGTCGGTCTCCTCGCTGTAGATCCCGTGTCCGGCGTCCTCGAACATCACCAGTTCCGCTCCCGGGTGGTTGTTCAGCAGTATTTCCGGTTTTTCAGTGCTCCAGGTGAGATCCCATCTACCCTCCAGAATGAGGGTCGGTATCGGACACCCTTCGAACGCACCGGTGAGATCTATCCTGTTCTGACTCGAACTGACCGGACTGCGGAACCTGCTGTCATGGTTCCATTCATAGAGCGCCAGTTGCGCGATCTCGTCCCGGGAGGGAGGGCCGGTAGAAATTCTGTCGTTTCCAGTCTCCATTGAGATGGTTGTTATAGACGATCAGCCGCATGTAGTCGTTGTACGACCAGTTGTTTTCCACTCTCAATTCCCGCAGCTGGGAACCGATCTCCCTCATTCTCTCCTGCTCTTCATCCGAGATGAAATCGTACTGCCGCCCGCTGCCACCCTCATCCCACATCCCGGTGGAAGCTCCCAGCAGTACGAGACCAGCCACCCGCTCCGGATAGTGCACCGCGTACCATTGTGCCAGGAAACCGCCGTAGGAGTACCCGAGCACCACCCACTGTTCGTAGCCGAGTGTTTCACGGATGGTGTCGAGATCCTCAATGGCCTGATCGACCGAATACCCTTCACCCGGCTCCCAATCGGAGAGTCCGCACCCCCGCTGGTCATAATAGATGACCCGGGAAAAAGCAGCGGCACGGGAGAACCATGGGTGAAAACCGTGATGCGTGCCACCCGGCCCCCCGTTGATCAGCACCAGTGGCGTCCCA
>JALGVQ010000261.1 GCA_025774615.1 bacterium | reverse complement strand
CGGGATCATCACCGCCGGCAACGCCAGCGCCGTTGTAGATGGCGCGGCGGCCATGGTTATCGGTCTGGAGTCGGATGTCGCGGAGCATGGTCTCAAGCCGCTGGCCCGGCTGATAGGTATGGGGGTGGCGGCGTGTGATCCGCGGATCATGGGATGGGGGCCGGTGCCGGCAACGAAGATCGCCCTGCGGTCGGCCGGCATCGAGGGGAGTGACATCGATCATGTCGAGTTGAATGAAGCCTTCGCTCCGCAGGCTCTGGCCTGCATCCGCGATTTCGAGGAGATGGGGATCGATCCGGAGAAGGTGAATCCAACCGGTGGCGCGATCGCTCTTGGCCATCCGCTTGGCGCGACCGGCAGTATCCTGACGCTGACCTGCGCCTATGCCCTCCGGCGGAAGAAAGAGCGGTATGGTCTTGTCACCATGTGTATCGGAGGCGGCCAGGGGATATCCCTGATCCTCGAGTCTGTGTCATGATTATACCTACACTGTAATAACTGCACTGTAGTAGAAACATATTACACAGATCTCCGTATCACCCTCTGAAAGGAGATCGGCATGTCTACATCACTGGGTGATTTCGAGAAGATGATCCTCTTCGCTCTCTACCGCTTGGGCAGCGACGCCTATGGTGTCACCATCAGGGGAGAGATCAAGGATCGTACCGGGAGAGAGGTTTCGATCGGTTCCGTGTATACGGCTCTCCACCGTATGGAAAAACGGGGTCTGGTCACCGCCAGGATGGGTGAGTCAACTCCGGAGCGTGGCGGTCGCCGGAAGAAATATTACCGGATTACGCCGGTCGGAGCAGACACGCTGTCGGCTTCGTATGAAGCCCTCCGACGGATGGCCGATGGGGTTGCACTCGATCTGCTGACATATCCGGAGGCATCTGATGTCTGATGCGACTCAACACCCATCCTCAGCATTCCTTCCCCGCATTCCCCGATTGGGAGCTCTGCTTCTGCGTCTCCGGTTCCGTGGTGAAGGCGGGGAAGCCCTTATCGGAGACCTGCTGGAGGAGCACCACCATCTGGTTACGGCTGATGGAGAATCCGTCCGGGCTCGTTCCTGGTTCCGTCGTCAGGTGGTCGCCAGCCTTATGGCAAGATCAGGCCGGACGGGGGATCATCTGAAAGGTCGACTTCAGGCTGAGGCGGCCGGGATGAATGAAAGTCCCGGTGCACCAGGACCGAAACGGAGGTTCGGGTTCGAGGATTTCCGACTCGATCTGTTCCGGGCGACACGGATATTCCGGCGCCGTCCCCTGCTTGCAACCGTCACGATCATCACACTGGCTGTCGGGATCGGGGCGAACACCCTCATTTTCAGCATCTTCAGCGACATCTTCATCAAGCCCCTGCCATACCGGGATTCGGAGCAGCTTGTCAGTGTCTACCGGATTGAGGAGCGGGTGACCGGACTCGATCCTTCAGTCGAAAGGCTGGCAGGGTTGTATGCAGTTCCCTATGCCCTTTATCGCGATTGGCAGGAACTGGGTGTCCATTTCAGTGAGATCGGGGCATTCGGCGGGACCACTCTGACGCTGACTGGTGCGGGAGAAGCGGAACAGATCAGGGGGATGCTCACCACTTCGGGGGTGTTCGGCGCCCTCGGTATCGAACCCAGGCTCGGCCGCCGATTCCTGCCTGAGGATGATGAGCCAGGAGCCGATCCGGCCATCGTCCTCAGCAATCGCAGCTGGCAGAGACGGTTCGGTGGAGATGAGAATATCATCGGCCGATCGGTCAGCCTTGGCGGGGTCGCCTACACGGTTGTGGGTGTCATGCCGGATGGATTCTACTTTCCGAGCGGCAGGGAGGAATTCTGGGCGACCTTCAGCGATGACCAGAAGAGCTCCGATTACCGTCCCGGGGGATACCTTCAGACGATTGCGCGGCTGAGACCGGGGATCAATCTCCCGACTGCCCAGTCCCAGATGGACGGTGTCGCCGCCCATCTTGGTGAAGTGTATCCGTCCGAGAGCGAGCATGGTGTCAGGCTGGTGCCTCGTCTCGCTCTCACGGTCACCTCCGGGCGGGGGCAGATGCTGCTCTTCCTTGGAGCTGCCGGGATCGTACTGCTGATCGCGTGCGCCAATATCGCCGGTCTGCTGCTGGTACGGGCCATGGAGCGCCGGCGCGAACTTGCGGTACGGGTTGCGCTCGGCGCGAGCCAGGGCCGCATCATCTCACAGGTCATGACCGAGAGTCTCTTCCTCTCCCTGACCGGTGGCGTGGTGGGCTTCGTTGCCGCCATTGTCGGATTGAAGCCCTTTCTCGCTGCGATACCTGGCGGACTTCCCAGGGCCGCGGAGATCACGGTCGACTTCAAGATTCTCCTGCTGGCGGTCGGCATTTCACTTCTGACCGCTCTCCTCACCGGACTGATCCCGGCCCTCCGTTCTTCCCGCTCAGCCTTCGACGAGGCAGCCGCTCTCGGTTCCACCACCTCCACCGGTGGTCGACGCGATAGCCGGACCCAGGCGGTTCTCGTGACGGTCCAGGTCGCGTTGGCATTCACCCTGTTGACCACAACGGGGCTCCTTGCCCGGAGTTATCTGCGTCTCACACAGGTCGATCTGGGTTTCGAGACCGACGATCTGCTGGTCGCGAGAGTGACCCTGCCAGACCCTTACCGCGCCACTGATGAAGCCCAGACACGCTTCTTTACC
The DNA here is from genome assembly GCA_025774615.1 of bacterium. GTDB lineage: Bacteria > Blakebacterota > Blakebacteria > Blakebacterales > Blakebacteraceae > Blakebacterum. Next base: position 890 of record JALGVQ010000261.1, on the reverse strand, counting down.
GAGGCGATCGCTGAAGTGAGAGCCCTGCCCGGTGTGGAGGGAGTGGCCGTTTCCAGTCAGTTCCCCTATGTCGGCGGCACCTATTCTCCGCCAGCCGCGATCGAAATACCGGATGGCCTTGTGGAGGTTGCCATTCCGAGGCTGAGTGTCTCGCGTGATTTCTTTCAGATCATGGATCTCTCGATCCTGAGCGGACGCGGTTTCACTCCCGATGATAACCAGGACGGTCCGGCAGTGGCGGTGGTCAACGAGACGCTGGCGCGTCGGGCATGGCCGGACAGCACCAATCCGCTGGGTACCAGCGCCCTTGGAGCCAGGATCCAGATCCCGGGGGATACTGATCCGATCTGGATAACAGTCGTCGGGATCACTGAGGATTTCAGGTTCTGGCACGAAGGGCCAGTATGGCCCCTCTACTTCATGCCCTATACCCAGGACACGGTTTATTTCTACACATTCGTCGTGAGGACGGGTGTCGATCCTTCCAGTTTGATCGGTCCGTTGCGGGATGCCATCTCGAGTCTCGACCGTGATCTTCCTGTTGCACCATCTCTCCTTGTGGACCGGATGAGGACCACGCCTGCCCTCATCGGTGTCCGGTTTGGAGCAATCGCACTGGGTCTGCTGGCGACCATCGCTGGTTTGCTGGCCCTGATGGGCATCTATGGGATGCTCGCTTTCACCATCTCCCGACAGACACGCGAGATCGGTATCAGGATCGCTCTCGGTGCCCGATTGAGACAGATCGTCCGGGGGGTTGTCGCACGCGGTCTGACACTTGCCGGGATCGGATTGCTGGCCGGTCTGTTCCTCACCATCCTGGTGGGAAGTCTGCTCCGGAGCGCGCTGTTCGAGGTAAGCCCCACCGATCCCGTAACCCTGGGTGCCGC
>JALGVQ010000260.1 GCA_025774615.1 bacterium | reverse complement strand
CGGTGATGTCGGCCGGTTCAGGGATCTCCTCCAGACCCAGGATCGCGCGAACCATGAACGCCACCCGCTCCTTTGTCGCCGCCGCCCCACCCTGCCCGAGTACCGCCTGCTTGATGGTATTGGCAGGATACTCTTCGGGAGTGACACCACTCAGGGCACAGGCGAGCATGATCACGCCGCGCGCATGTCCCAGGGTGAGCGCCGATTTCGCGTTCCGGGCCACGTACACCGACTCGACCGCGATCTCATCGGGTCGGGTGCGTTCGATGACTGTGGTGAGTTCCTCGAAAAGAATGAGCAGTCTGCCCGAGAGTGTTTCCTTTTTGGGGAGACGGATCAGACCATGATCGACAGGTCGGAGTTCGTTGCCCGAGAATCCGATCAGACCCCACCCGGTCTGGTGGGAACCGGGATCGACACCCAGGATGAGCAGTTCGGGCCTGGAGGGGCTCACGCTCCCTCGGACGCTTCATCGAGAGCGTCCTCCCGGATATCGAGATTGGTTGAGAGTCTCTGGACGTCATCCTGCTCTTCGATCGCCTCGAGCAATCTCACTACCTTCCCCTGTTCGCCCGGTTCGAGCTGGATATAGTTCTTCGGTACCTGGGTGATGCTGGCATCCCGGAACGGGATTTCCGCTGTCTGCAGGGCATCCCGCACGCCGGCGAAGGCTTCCACCGGACAGGTGATGAAGAAGACGTCACCCTCCTGCTCCATATCCTCGGCGCCGGCATCGAGGACGACCATCATCAGGTCATCCTCTTCGACATCAGCTGTTTCTACAATGAAGGTCCCCTTTGCATCGAACTGCCAGCTGACACTGCCGGTCTCAGCAAGGCTCGCGTTGTTCTTGCTCAGAATATGCCGGATCTCCCCCACCGTCCGGTTCCGGTTGTCGGTGAGTGTATCCACCAGGACGGCCACCCCTCCGGGCGCGTACACCTCATACGTCGCCGCTTCGTACTCGACACCCGGCAGGTCCCCCGTCCCCCGGCGGATGGCCCGTTCGATGTTCTCGTTCGGCAGGTTGCTGGATCTGGCGTTATCGATCGCCGACCTGAGCGAGGCATTCGCTGCCGGATCACCACCTCCATCCCGGGCAGCTACGATGATCTCCCGCGTCAGCCTGGAGAAGAGACGACCGCGTACCGCGTCGGTCTTCTCCTTCTTCCTCCGTATAGTCGCCCACTTCGAATGACCTGACATGACTTCTCCTCACCTGCGGTCGTGATGAGTCATCTTCCAGTCACTTCCATCTTCCCGGCTACTCTCCTCGGCTACTCTCCGGGGGGGATCGCTCCTGATCTCAGTTCAGCCGCCAGTCCCTTGTACCCGAAGAGATCGTTGATCGCTTCGAAGATCCCCGCCGAGTGCACTGAGACACACCGGTTCAGATCGGGAAGGAAGATGAACTCGCCCGGCAGACTCTCGATGTTCCCGTCGAAGGCTATCCCGACCACTTCGAGATCGCGATTCAGGACCGGACTGCCCGAGTTGCCTCCGATGATATCACAGGTGGAGACAAAGTTGATCGGCGTATCGAGATCGAATGCATCCGGCGGGTTCTGCCACCGTTCCGGCAGGGCCCAGGGAGCCACCTTGTCGTTACTCGCCCACCGGTCGTAGAGACCGTAGAAGGTCGTGTAAACCGGCGCCTGTGTCCCGTTGTAGGGATACCCGGTCACGACCCCGTCCTGGATCCTGAGTGATGAAGTGGCATCGGGGGGGATGCTGAAACCGTAGACGTCGAAGACCGCCCTTGCCAGGCGGGACATGGCGGCGTCCTCCTCACCCATGTACTGCTGAACCGCCGTCTGCATCTGGATCAACCTCATCATGATGCTGTCCATGCCGCTGATGATCGGGTCGGTGGAATCCACGATAGTGGCGGGCGCGCCCGCCAGCAGGGCCGTGATCGCATCGGTGTCATTGAGCATCGTCCGGGTCGCCAGGTCCTGTGCGGCACCGGCCGGTCCCCTGAATCCGAGCAGTCCGGAGACCAGTTCATCTTCAGGTCCGAAGAACCGGCTCAGGTCGGAGAGCTGTGCGGCGAGCATCGCCCTCTCGAGTTCGGGGTAGACCTCTATCGGGGCCTCGATCAGGCCCTTGAGATCCATGGCACCTTCGGAGTCGGCCGGCATCCCCTGCTCGAGCATGAAACGATACTGCTGGATGAGGAAGGCCTTGCCCAGCAGAGCGGAACTGAGGAAGTCACCTGGTCGGGTGAACCGCAGGACATACATGTCGAAGCCGAATTCCCTGAGGGCGAACCGCGCCTCGGCGATGTCGGTCCACGGATCGCCGTAGGCATCACTCAACGCCGGATCATTCATCACCCGGTTCCTGAACTCTTCCTCCCAGGCGGCCTTGCGGGCGAGTTTCCACGAGTCGAGCAGACCGTCCTGCTGTCCCGTGTATGCCTTTTCCGAGTTCGAGAGACCGAAGTAGTCATTGTTCAGATCTTCCCAGTCGGGGATGTCGGTATGGGAATCGAGAAAGGTCCGGTACACAGACATCCGGGTCCGCAGGAGGTGCAGGAGATACGGGTTGACGATGTCGCGGTTGAAAGCAAGCTGGGCGACCGTGTTGAGCCGTGAGGTGCTGCCGGGGTTTCCCACCACGAAGACCGGGTCGCCTGCCTTCGGACCCTCGACGCTCCACTTGAAGAAGAAGTCGGAAGAATCGACCGGCTCTCCATCCTCGTAGACCCGCCAGAAAGAGATGTCCAGGTTGTAGCGGGGGTAGGTGAAGTTGTCCGGATCGCCGCCGAAGTAACCGATATCGAGTTCGGGGGCCATCACCAGGCGGACATCGGTGTAACGCTTGAAGGTGTAGATCGAGTAGCGGCCGCCGTTGAAGAGTTCCACGACCTCGTTGACCATGCCGTTCTCGGCGTCGAATTCCCCACCGACCGCACTGATCTCCTGTTGGCGGGCTCCCGCTTTCGCCTGCGCGCCTTCAACCGCATCCATGGCGGCATGGATCCGGGCGGTCACGTCGGTGATCTTCACAAGCTGATCCACGAAGAAGCCCTCGACAGGGCGTTCCTCATCGAGGGTGGCAGCGTAGAATCCGTCCTGGAGCAGGCTTTCACCCTCGAGGCTCACCTGTGTCACATAATCGCGACTGCAATGATGGTTGGTGAACATCAACCCGCTGGCCGACACGAAGGACGCGGTGCACTCTCCCCCATTGCTCCTCAGCGCTCCAAGGTGGGCATGCTCGAACCACGCTTCATCGGGCTGGAAGCCGTATGCCTCCGAGAACCACTCCATCGGCGGTGCGTCGAAGGTCCACATCCTACCGGTGTCGAACCGTCCCGCCGTAACGGTATCGGGATCGAAACTCACCGGGCCGAGGATCTCGGCCAGCGTCGGGAATGCCGGAACGATCTCCTCGACTATGGCCGTATCGACCGGCTGGGGAGTCGGTTCGATCACCGCGGGCGCCTGCGTCCTGTTGCCGGCACAACCCGTCGTGAGCATGAACCCCAGGGCTATCAGCGCAAAGGGGCGAAACGTTGATACGGGACTGCGTGACATAATCTGTGTTCCTTTCACTCGGACCCTGAAA
>JALGVQ010000259.1 GCA_025774615.1 bacterium | reverse complement strand
TCTGCGGTGAGAGAGGACGACCATTCGCGATGGTCACCAGCGGGTGGGTGAAGAACCTGCCGGGCCGGGCCGTATCCTCCATCAGGACAACAACATATCCGCTCTGGACTGTGCCGGTCCATTCAGATTTGGTCAGCTGAGCCTGCAACTGCCACTCTGAGTCACCCTCCATTGCGATCATGCGGAAATCTTCGATCCTGACCGGTGCTTCTTCCGGATCGGGGTATTGGCGAGCAACGATCGGCTCACCCGGTTCCGTGATCGCTGGTTGCCGCTGGTCGATCTCTGCCTGCCCGGTTTCACCTGCCGGCACCTGTTCGACACCGACCGGTGGCGGGGTCATCGCCACGATCTCGCGGCCTACAAGCAGCTGGTGTTCCTCCCAGAGGTTCCTGAGACGGGTGTGCTGATTGATCACCAGATAGATAAGCACTCCGGCCAGGACGACCATGAGTGAGAGGATGGAGAAGAACCAGACGAGTTTCTTCCGCGTGAGGGCGATAGTTCTGTTCTCGCCGTCAGGCTTCAACAGGATCAAAGTCAATTGTCGCCGGTTCTCAGTCATTTCGCATCCCGTCCGGTCAGGAGGGTCGTGCGACAAACCCGGATCGACATCCGCTACAATTCGTCCCGGATCGACTCCCTGACGATTTTCCAGACATCTCCCGAGAGTCTGAAGTGGAGCGCTTTGTGTGCTGTATCGCGGTAGAGATCAGACCGGTAGACCTGAGAAAACTCCACGACCGCAGTATCATCCTGAACAGAGACAGTCACATCGCTGAGCACGATCTCGATGAAAGTGTACTGTCCGGCAAGTCGCTTCTTGTGTTTCTGCCAGGATTCGAAATTCCTGCCCTGACTCTGGAACGATCGATCGTAGAACGTCATGTATCGATCTACATCTCTCGATTCCCAGGCGGCCTCCCAATCAGACACGCGCTGACGTACCTCCGCGACACGGCGGGCACGTATCTCGTCGGGTGACGGTTCTGAGACCCGTTCCGGCACAGGCAGCTCGACCACTTCACGCACCTCAGGCAATGCTTCCTCCACGACTGCAATCTGGCGGGCCGGAGTGAACACTCCCTGCTGTGACGTTGTGATATAGCCGGTCTCCTCAACGATCTTCCATGAGTCAGTCTCGTGGCGGAGATAGAGCCGTTTCTCAGACTCCGCCCGGTAGTAATCAGAAGTGTATTTCTGGTTGAACAACACGACCATCTCACCGTCGTGTGAGAACATGCGGAGATCATCGATATCGACCTCGATGAAGTTGTACTGGTTGTTGAGCCGGCCTTTGTAATCACTCCACTGCTGGAACGTGCGTCCCATACCCCGGAAGGCCGGGGAGTAGTAATCCATATACCGATCGGTATCCCTCGATTCCCAGGCCTCGACCCACGACCGGATCAACCGTTCCATCTCCTGCCTCACTGACGCTGCGATCAGGAGATCGAGCAGATCGAAGTGCTCCTTCACGATTATCGGTGTGGCGTCCGAGAGAGGTCCCATACTGATTGCGGCTGTGAGGGTCTCCAGTCCCTCGTTTGTGACGACGACGCAACCTCTGGTGTTCCGGCCATCCCACACCCGCTCGGGATCGTCGGTCGCGTGAAGCCAGATATTGCTGCCATCCTTCCCGTCGAGCCGGTCGAAGATGTTCGGGTAATCGGTCGTAAATGCCCGTACGCCGTATTCAGCCGGAAGCGCGTTGCCATCGATGATCCTGCCGAAGAAATAGATTCCCTCCGGCGTACGCATGTCACCTTCCTGGTACTTGTCGCCATCCTCTTCCCCGGTGTTGGTCCGCATGATATGAAGAGGACGCGGCACACCGTCAGCACTGCCGCCATAGAGGACCAGGGTCTGGGTAGCCTTCTCCACCAGGATCGCATACCCCCCTTCGGGCAGCATGAGCACCGCGATGGGAAGCCGGTCGTTGAGGCCGCCCTCGAAGCCGTTCCCGTTGCCATTCGCGGATCCCGGATCCTGGGGCGAGGTGAGCAGACTTATGAGGAGTAAAGATCTGAGCATGAACGCCTGTTGCGCCTCCCTCTGATAATCGGTAACAGCATTAAAGGGTAACGGTCCTTGTGGTGAAACGGCAACCGTGAACGAACAGCCCCCCGTGGTATGGTAAGGCTGAACACGACATGATCAGCCGGTTTCCGGCATCATCTCCGCGGACGGATGATGGTTACTACTCCCCTGATACCTTCTTTCAGGAAATATCCGAACCGTTTCAAATATGCGAAGGGATACTGATAGCGATTGGTGAGTTCATACTGCATCCGCATGAACGCGGTGGTGGGGAAGAGGAGCGAGAAGAGGTATCTGATCCTGACTTTCACCCCTTTAGATACCAGCATGAGCGCCAGAGTCTCTCTGCCGTCGATATCCCCGCGGTCAGCGAGGAAGGTAGCGATCCTGCCTTCACGCGTCCGTGGCAGTTCATCCGGAAGGGAGGAGAGGACCTCCACAGGAACCGGGGTATCAAAGATCTCGACCACCTCCCCCAGCACACGATGGATGAAGAAGCCCTGCCCCGATCCATCCGCGGCCGACATGACTATCGACCAATCGAGACCGGGACCGTATTTCCTGATCAACCGATCGATCTCAAGGTGTCTCAGCAGGGGAGCTTCCCTTCCCTCATGCACCAGGTGGAAGCAGAGATTGAGGAGCACATCTTCAGGTGAGAGTTGCCAGGTATCGAGCCCGACCACCTTTCCTCTACCGCAACGGGTCCGAATCATGTCCATGTCGAATCGATCAAGAAAAGGCGGGTAGGCGATCGACCAGTGGGGCTCCACGATGACCCACCCGTGCCGCTCCTTGATGAATTTTGCGGTATAATAATAATCGCGAGCATATCCCGGACGGCGATCCATCTGCTCATATCCAAGCTCACACAGAATTTCCGATACACCCGTGAGTTCATCCCTCCGGATCAGCAGGTCGATATCGCCCATGGGGCGAAGCGTGGGGTCGGCAAACAGATCCTCAGCAAGCGCGAGCCCTCTGAGGGGCGCGCACCAGACCTGCCGCGCCTCACACGCTCTCAGGATGGATGCCAGTTCTGCAGTGAAAAGCAGGTTTCGGGCTGTTATTGCTGCTCTCTTCGCCTCCAGCCGCGCAGTGACTCCGGGAGGGACGGGCGCTGTCCGGCTCGCCCGATCGGAGTTTCGGAGAGCTTGGTGGAGGAGTGGCGCGATTCCGTGCTCCTCGGCCTCCCCGGCAATTCTGTCCCACTCATCATCAGCGATCCTCGGATCGACCGGGACCGGCTCATCCAGGTTCCGCAGGAGGGCAAGGAGTAACGGGTGGATATCGTTCGGCGTCATGCCGGTAACCGTACGGCCGTCCGCTGCACCCTTCAATCAGAATGTTGGGAAATGACTGACTCAACCACCTCCGGCAGGTAATCGAGACCCCGGGGACCCCGTGGATAGGAGAGCATCTTCACCGGGACGCTTTCGGCTACAGCGGTTGAGAAGAGGAACTGATTCCGCAGACGGTCTGGAGTATCGACGAAGGTATTGAATGTGTTCCTGATCAGTTCCACACACGCCTGTG
>JALGVQ010000258.1 GCA_025774615.1 bacterium | reverse complement strand
AACGATCCCCTTAATCTTGTCGCGCACAAGGTCGGGCCGGCGATCGCGGCCGGTAACAGTGTCATCCTGAAACCCGCGACCGTCACCCCCCTGTCGGCGATCAAACTGGTGGAAGCGCTTCTCGAGGCGGGACTGCCGCCCGAGACCATCCAACTGCTCACCGGTAGCGGTATCATGCTTGGTGAAGTGCTGGTACCCGATGAGCGGGTGCGCATGGTATCGATTACGGCCGGACTCGAAGCGGGCGAGCAGGTCGCTCAATCAGCGGGAATCAAGAAACTGGGCATGGAACTCGGTTCAAACTCACCGGTGATCGTATGGAAGGACGCCGACCTGGAATGGGCTGTCGAATCGTGCGTCTCCGGTACCTTCTGGGCCGCGGGGCAGAACTGCATTGGTGTGCAGCGTCTCTACGTGCACCGGGAGCTCTATGAAGACTTCAGGTCAAAGTTCGTCGAGCGAACGCTTCGATACACAATCGGTGACAAGCTCAGGGAAGAGACCGACATGGGCCCGATGATCACCGAGGGCGAGGCGAAGCGGGTGGAGGAGTGGATCGGAGAGGCGGTTGATATGGGTGCCCGCGTGCTGTGCGGGGGAGGGCGTGAGAGGGCGCTCATGCAACCAACCGTTCTCGAAGATGTTCCCGAGGATGCCCGGATCCACAAGGATGAGGTCTTCGGTCCCACCGTGAATCTCTATCCCGTTGATGAGATGGATGAGGCCATCGGGAAGGCGAACAGCCTTCCCTTCGGGCTCCACGCGGCGGTGTTCACCCGGGATGTGAACCTGGCATTCCGGGCAGCCTATGCGCTCGAGTGCGGTGGGGTGATGATCAACGATTCCACCGACTACCGGCTCGATTCGATGCCGTTCGGAGGAGTGAAACTATCGGGGCTCGGCCGGGAGGGCATCAGGTTCTCACTGCAGGAGATGACCGAGCCGAAGACGATCTGTTTCAACCTGGAATAATCAGCGTTCCCTGGAGGTTCAACCATGGATTTCAGTGATCTCTCATTCCCTGATGCGCCCTCGATAATCACGACGCCCCCGGGACCTGCCTCACAGGAGATCCTCGAATACCAGTCCACCCACGAGAGTTCCGCCGTCTCCTATCCCCGCGGTATGCCGATGGCCTTGCGCAGGGCGAAGGGGGCCACCATCGAAGATGTGGACGGCAACATCTACATCGACTTCTTCGCAGGGGCCGGCGTGATGAACGTGGGGCACGGCAATCCCGCGGTCATCGAAGCGGCAGGGGAGCAGATCGGAGAGCTGACCCACACCCTCGATATCCCGAGCCCCGCCAGGGTGTCGATGGTGGAAGCCCTGTGTGAGGTGCTGCCTGAGGAGCTCGGGAAGATCTTCTTCGGGGGACCGACCGGTTCCGACGCCGTGGAAGCCGCCATGAAACTCGCCAAATACAACACCGGGCGGTATCCGATGATATCGTTTGAGGGTGCCTATCACGGCATGACCTCGGGCGCGCTCTCACTCTGCAGCGGTTCTCCCTTCAAAGGGGACTTCTTGCCCCTGCTGCCAGAGGTGCATTTCGTGCCCTACTCCTACTGCTATCGCTGTCCCTTCAATAGGGAGCAGGAGAGCTGCGATCTGGAATGCGGGAGTTATCTGGAGCACGTGGTGGAGGACTCCCATTCAGGAGTCGGGAAACCTGCGGCGATCATCGTGGAAGCGATCCAGGGAGAAGGTGGTTCGATCATACCTGACGAGCGGTTCCTCCCGAAGATCCGTGAGATATGTGATACATACGGGATCGTGATGATCGTCGATGAGATCCAGGCCGGATTTTGCCGCACCGGAAAGATGTTCGCCGTCGACCACACCGGTACGATCCCCGACGTCATGACCCTGAGCAAGGCGCTGGGAGGCGTGGGGTTTCCGATCTCGGCGGTTGCTTACCGGAACAGGTTGGATACCTGGCCGCCCGGTAAGCACATCGGCACCTTCAGGGGCAACATGGTGGCTTTCGCGGGAGGCACGGCGGGTATCCGTTTCATGGTCGAGAACGATCTCGCCGGCCACGCCATGAGAGTGGGCGAGCGGATGCTCACCCGGCTGAAGGAACTGGAGACCGGTTCGGAGATCGTTGGAGAGGTCCGGGGGAAAGGGCTCATGCTCGGTGTGGAGTTCGTTCATGACAGAGCCACGAAGGAACCCGCCCCGGAACTGGCGGCTCAGGTGAGGACTCTCTGCCACCAGCGGGGGGTGCTGATCGAGGTCGGCGGCCACTACTTCAATGTCGCCCGCTTCCTGCCGCCGCTCATTATCACTGAAGAACTGGCGGATCGAGGGGTGGAGATCTTCGCCGAGTCGGTGACCGAACTCGAAAAGAGGCGGTAGCCAGGCGTCATGCATTCAGGGTCGATACTCATCAGGGGTGGAGAGGTGGTTGTGGGGCAGACCGTGTCCCGGCAGGATGTGCTGATCCGCAATGAGCAGATCGCGGCGATCGGGGAGCTGAGCGACGCGGCCGCCGACACGATCATCGAGGCGGATGGTCTGCTGGTGATGCCGGGAGCGGTCGACACCCACGTCCATCTCAACGATGTGTTCATGGGGACGGTGAGCGTGCACGACTACTACACCGGCACCTTGGCAGCGGCGTTCGGTGGCGTCACCAGCATCGTTGATTTTTCCAACCAGGTGCCGGGCGGAACGCTGGCAAAGACACTTCAGGACAAGGAGGAAGAGGCGGCCGGGATGGCGCTTATCGACTGGGGAGTGCATCCGGTCATCACGGAACCGGACGAGCGAACCGTGGGTGAGATCCCCCACGTGGTTGAGCGGGGAGCGCCGACCATCAAGTGTTACATGACCTACAGGGAGGAAGGTCTTCTGACAGAAGATGAGGCTCTGAAAAGAATTGCCAGCCATATCACGGAGGCTGGCGGCATGCTGATGCTGCACGCCGAAGACAACACGATGATCGAGAAGAATGTGCCCCGCATGATCGAGGAGGGGAAAACGGCGGCGATCTACCATGCCAGGAGCAAACCACCCGAGGTCGAGACCGAAGCGATCCGCCGGATCGTGGGCATGGCCGAGGAGACGGGAGGGCGGTTCTTCATCGTGCACCTGGCGAGCTCAGACGGGCTCGATCTGATCACGGAGGCCCGCGGGAGGGGCCTCGATGTCACGGCCGAAACCTGCACTCACTACCTCATCTTCACCGAGGAGATGCTCGAGCGTGAGGACGGCATCAAGTGGATTTGCTCACCGCCGCTGAGGAGTGAGGAGATACAGAGGAGGTTGTGGGAGGGACTTGGCGACAACCGTATCGCGATGGTCAGCTCCGACGATGCCGCCTTCTCGTGGGAGGCGAAACTGCTTGGGAAAGACCGGTTCGACAGGTGCCCGAACGGCATACCGGGTATCGAGCCCCGATTCCACATGCTCTATTCGGAGGGGGTGGCATGTGGGCGGCTTACCCTGCCGAGGTTTGTTGAGATCGTATCGACCGCGCCGGCGCAGCTGTTCGGCCTGGCACCCCGGAAGGGGAGCCTGACCATGGGAGCCGACGCCGATATCATTCTCTTCGATCCTGAAGCGCGGTGG
>JALGVQ010000257.1 GCA_025774615.1 bacterium | reverse complement strand
CCGACAGGGTAGTGTTGGAGGAGGGGAGACCACAGCGGATCGCGATAGAGGTCGAAGAACGTGAACTGAGCTCTGCTCTCCTGTATGGCGATGTCCCCCGAGGGATGTACCTTTTCCTGCTGGCCGAACACCTGGCTCTCGAGATGAGCCAACCCGATTCAGCACTCGTGTATATCGACCTGCTGGAGGAACTGCATCCGGATTCCGACCTGGTACCGAGGGCTCTCTATGCGCTCGATGGATGGTTGTCGGAGGATGCGCTCTGGCAGGTACAGAAGGAAGAAGCAGCGTCCCGTCTTCTCTCAGATTTTCCCGAGAGTACCTGGGCTTATTATGAGCGACTCGATAGAGGGGAAGAGCCGGATAAACCACTGGAGATCCGGGCTGATGAAGCATTGCTGAGAGCAGAACAGGAGGTCGATCTGCTGGCTCCTCCCCAGGAGTGGCAAACCGCGGTTCTCTCATATCGTTCAGTTGCCGAACAATATTCAGGTACCCAGGCTGGGCGACACGCCGAACTCGGTATGGCCAGGTTGCTTGAACTGGGAGCCGGGCCGATCGATTCAGCGCGCGTTGCCTACGAACGGATCATCGACCGATATCCTGATACACCGGAGGCACTGCTCGCCGCCGGGCGTCTTGGATCTGACACCACTGCTCTTGCCCCCGATCCGGCTGAGGCCCGCGAACGTACTATCGCGCAGGAGATCGGTGCCTGGACCATGTGGTTCCAGACCCGGCAGGCGGCCAAAGTGACGCTTCTCCAGCCGAGAGGTGCCGCCTCCAGTCGCACGATGACTCTACAGACACAACAGTCAACAGGTGTAAATCAGCGAGTTCAGGAAAGATCGACAACGGAGATCCCTCCACAATGATGCGGATACTCAATTATTCAGGATCGATCATCCTTATCCTCACTCTTTCCGCAGGATGTGCGTCGGCACCCCTGTACCATGGGGGGCCGGGATCTGTATCGACCCGGGAATCCACCGGATCGGGGACAAGTGCGCCCGACACACCGGATCGTCCTCCCAATCGGCCTGCTGCGTCCGGACGTGTGCCTGATGGTCCGAGGCGATGGGGTGATCACTACCTGCGGGGACTCTCATCCTGGTATGGACGGGATTTCCACGGCAAGAAGACCGCTAACGGCGAGATATTCAATATGTATAAGCTCACCGCAGCGCACCGAACGTTGCCGCTCGGTACGAAGGCCAGGATATGGAACGTTGAAAACGGCCGGAGCTGCATCGTGATCATCAATGATCGCGGTCCTTTCATCGAAGGGCGGATCCTCGACCTTTCCTATGCGGCAGCCCTTGAACTTGAAATGGCCCTGAAGGGAATAGCCGAGATTCAGATCGAGATCCTGAAACTGCCTGATGGCTCTCCGGAGGTTGTCGAGTGAGTGACGCGCCCTGTATGCCCCTCCTTCACGAGCGGGCTATCCACTTCGATACCAGGCTCTGTATCGGGATCGATCCGGTCAGAGAGAGGCTTCCCGAGGTTCTGTCCAACGACCCCGATCCGATGCTCACATTCTGCATGACGATCGTTGATGCCACTGCTGAATATGCCCTCGCGTTCAAACCGAACATGGCGTTTTTCGAAGCGGATGGAGCAGAAGGACTCGATCGACTCCAGGCGTTGATGGCGCACATTCCGAATGAGATACCGGTCATCCTCGATGCGAAGCGTGGAGATATCGGTCCCTCGAGTGAGCAGTACGCCCGCATGGCGTTCGACACCTTTGGAGCTGATGCGGTGACCGTCAATCCCTGGATGGGGCGGGATTCGGTACAACCCTTTCTCAACTACGAGGAGCGCGGGATATTCCTGTTGGCCGCGACCAGCAATCCGGGTGCGGCTGATTTCCAATCCCTGGAAGTGGAAGGTGAAACAATCTCGGCTCGTGTGGCCCGGACAGCATCGTACTGGAATGAATGTGGGAATGTGGGGCTCGTGGTGAGTGCGACCCGTCCAGAGGAAATGATCAGGTTGCGGGAGGCAGCCCCCGATCTGCCATTTCTCGTGCCGGGTGTGGGAGAGCAGGAGGGAGATGTCGGCCAGGTGATGAAAGCGTCGCTCAATTACCTCAACGAGGGAGTGATCATCTCTGTCTCACGGTCGATCCTGTATACCCGGGATCCCGAATTCGACAGAGGTGCCGAGCAGGCTGCCCGCGCGTTCAGGAACCTTCTGAACGACGCACGGGAAGAAGCGCTGGATATCCGGTAAGCTGCACATTGCATGGATAGGCTTGAACTGGCCCGTAAGTCGTAATACTTTGAGGAACCCTTTGAAACCGGAGATCAGGAGTAGTGATGGCCCGTAAAGTCGAGCAGAAAGCTGGCTGGTTCCCGTTTGGACCGGAGAACCGCAAATGGTTGATGATCGCTATCGCGGTCATCGTGGTGGGGTACATCTTCCTGAGTATCGGGCCGTGGGATTCCTTCTGGTCCCTGACGCTGGCTCCCATATTACTCGGAGCCGGATATTTCGTGCTCCTCCCGGTGGCGATCCTTGTGAAGAACGAGCCGAAAAAGAGGAAAGGGCAACCAGCAGCTGGCAATCCGATCGTCGATTGACGGTTACAGTGGTTTACAGCAACAGCAGGATATTCACTGAACACACCGGGCGATTAGCTCAGCTGGTCTAGAGCGCCTGCCTTACACGCAGGAAGTCACTGGTTCGAATCCGGTATCGCCCACCATTAACTTGCTATAATACAATAAGTTACGCCGCTACCAACCTCTTTTGTTGTACCCCCTTCATGAATTGTGTGCCAGATATGTGTCAGACAAGGCACGCTGATGGTTGATATCTCGCCCTCAGTATGTCAGCACCTTTACTCGTCTGAACTTCCTACGGTACACTTCTGGCTGATCGTATCACCGTTATTCTATTTCGCTGCTATTGAGCCTGCTGCTATCGGAGGGGCGTGTCTGCCATGATCGGCAAGACCATCAGTCACTACCGGATCGTCGACAAGCTCGGCGAGGGGGGAATGGGCTCGGTCTGGAAGGCCGAGGACACCACCCTGCAGCGGCTAGTGGCCATCAAAACCCTTTCGAAGCAGTTGGCCGAGAACGAGGAAGCCCGGGAACGCTTCGTACGTGAAGCCCAGGCGGCCTCAGCCCTGAACCACGCCAATATCACCACCGTATATGAGTTGCTCGAAGAGGAAGGCGAGCAATTCATCGCTATGGAGTTCGTCGAGGGAAAAACCATCCGGGATATCGTCGAGTCAGGTCACGTCTCGATCCGAAAAGCACTCGACATCATCATCCAGGCAGCCGAAGCCCTGCATGCCGCCCACAACAAGGGCATCCTCCACCGGGACATCAAGAGCGCCAACATCATGGTCTCGATGGAGGGGAACGTGAAGGTGATGGATTTCGGGCTGGCTCATCTCGAAGAACGCAGCCAGCTCACCCGTACCGGTACAACCATGGGTACTCTGGCCTATTCGAGCCCCGAGCAGCTCACTGGAGCCCCAGTGGACCGGAAGAGTGAAGTGTTCTCACTGGGGTGTGTGTTCTACGAGCTGCTGACCGGCCTACTGCCCTTCAAGAGCCCATCC
>JALGVQ010000256.1 GCA_025774615.1 bacterium | reverse complement strand
CCACTGGCAGGATGAACAGATCCAGACCGCCCAGAAGGTACAGGCTAGCCGGAACCGCAACCGCACACATCGCGCGGTTCTCCATCTGGACGGATCGAGGTTCCTGCAGCTCACCGACGATGAGATGCGCACGATCTCCATCACCCGGGATGGAAAATGGGGCATCGGCCAGAACGATCGGGCCTACATCTCTGACTGGAAGGAGCGGCAGGCTGATTACTACCGGGTGAACATCGACACCGGTGAGCAGACGCTCTTCCTGACAGGCCACAAGCAGACCTTCGGGCTCTCGCCCGACTCTAAGCACTTCCTCTTCTGGCAGGAGGGTCAGATATGGGATTACGTCCTGGCCACCGGCGAGAAAGTGAACCTCACGGCCAGCGCGCCGGTCAGCTTCGCGGACATGGAATGGGATTATGTCGGCGAGCGGCCCGCCTATGGTATCACCGGTTACACGGAAGACGGCCGGGCGGTGATCCTCACCCACCGCTACGATCTCTACCTTCAGCCGTTCGACGGCTCACCAGCCATAAGCCTGACACAGGGGAGCGGTGATGAGGCCGAGATGCGTCTGCGATACATCCGCACCGACCCGGAGGAGCGCTTCATCGATATCAGGGAACCGATGCTCCTCTCCGCCTACGGAGAATGGACGAAGGAAGCGGGATTCTTCCTGCTGGACGGCCGGGATATCAGCGAACTTGTCTACGATGACTTCATGTTCGGACGGGTCATGAAGGCCGAAGACGCAGAGGTCTACCTCCTCACCCGCCAGACCTTCCATGATTACCCCGACTACTACGTCACCGAAGGCTCCTTCTCAGGTATGGAGCGCCTGACCGACGCCAATCCGCAACAGTCGGAGTATTCGTGGGGCCGCAGCATCCTCTTCGACTACACCAATGACGACGGAGTGAGACTGCAGGGCTGGCTCGGCATCCCCGATGGTTACCGGCAGGGAGAACGCCTGCCGATGCTGGTGAGTTTCTATGAGAAGTACTCGCAGAACCTTCACCGGTATCCCACGCCTGGCTACCGCTCCGGTCCCAACCTTGCCGGCTACTGCAGCAACGGCTACCTGGTCATGCAGCCCGATGTCCACTTCCGGACCGGTACTTCGCACAGTGACATGCAGGAGTGTGTTGAGGCGGCCGTGCGCAAGGTGGTGGAGATGGGCTACGCTGATGCAGAGCACGTCGGCCTGCACGGCCACAGTTACAGCGGCGGCGGGGGAACCTACATTGCCACCCGGTCGGACAAGTTCGCGGCCATCACCGCCGGGGCAGCCCCGATCGACCTCATCTTCGAATTCAACATCCTCTTCACGGGCAGCGGCCAGAACAATCACAGCTACGACATCCACGGTCAGGGCCGATATGGCGTGAGCCCGTATGACGACTACGAGCTGTACGAGAGCCAGTCGCCGATCTACAAGGTGCAGGATATGGACACCCCCCTGCTCTACCTGCACGGCGGGGCCGATCCGACGGTCGAGTACCTCATGGGGATTGAGCTCTACAACGCCGCCCGCTTTCTCAACAAGCCGATGATCTTCCTCTCCTATCCCGGCGAGGGTCATGGTCTCAGACGACTCGGCAACCAGATCGACTTCCAGACCCGGATGCGGCAGTTCTTCAACCATTACCTGAAGGGTGATGACGCTCCCGACTGGATGGTCAACGGCCGCACTTTCATCGAGAAGGAACTGGAGATGAACCGGTTCGAGAGTGGGGGCAACAGCAGTGGACGCGGCGGCAGAGGGGGTAATTGATGAAGCGACGCGCCTTCATCACGGCAGGACTTTTCTCCCTGCTCGTGTTATCCGCGAGCTGCAGCAGCAATCCGCGGGTTACAATCTCGACCGGACTCGGCGATATCATTGTGGAGATATTTGAAGAGTCCGCGCCGATCACCGCAACGAACTTCCTGCGCTACGTTGACGGAGGCCTCTTCGATGGCGGTTCCTTCTACCGGGTCGTCCGGATGGACAACCAGCCGGACAACGGCGTGAAGATCGAGGTGATACAGGGCGGCCGACGCGGCCTGCCGAGGAGTGATGGTCTGCCGGCAATCGAGCATGAGACTACAGCGACGACAGCTATCCTGCATCTCGACGGTGTGATCTCGATGGCGCGCAGCAGCCCGGGGACAGCATCCTCTGAGTTCTTTATCTGCATCGGTGACCAGCCGGAACTCGATTTCGGTGGTCGGAGGAATCCTGACGGTCAGGGTTTCGCGGCTTTCGGTAAAGTCGTACGGGGCATGGATGTTGTCCGCGAGATACAACAGCAACAACCGGGTGAAGAGCAGTATCTGGATGACGGGATCGTCATCATCAGCGTCACACGAAAATGATTTCGGATATTGTGAAGAAACCCGGACCAGAATAGTAGTACATTCAAACCAGGCGGTACGAACACGATGATCAGTATACACAGAGGAAGGTGATCAGCCTGTGAAACGAGGAATGAGACGATACGCGGTGCTTCTGCCCGCCCTCCTTCTCATGCTGCCGGTGCTACTGACCGGCTGCTCGAAGGAAGGGCCGGCGATGGAGGCATGGGACGCTCTCCAGACAGAATTCGATGCCGGCATGGAGGGTGTCGAGACCATGGAGCAGTACACCGAGGTCATCAGCACCTTCAAAGACCGATACGAGGCTCTGGCTGTTGAATTCTGGGGCACCGAGGCCGGTTTCGACGCGAAGATGTGGATGATGCAGATGGGAACTGTCGGCATGGAAGATGCCGAGCGTGAAGCAACCGTGGAAGCAGCTCTGGATAAGCTCTTCACAACGTACCAGCGCACAGAGCATCTGGCGAAACTGGCCAGCTCCTACAGCAGTCTTTCAGAAGAGCGACAGACCTGGATGCGCGAGGGATCCTCCCACGCAACGGTCAGGGCAGCCACTGTCTACTACCTGGCCCGTGACGCCGACTTCCAGATGGCGTATGGCGGCGATGAAGTCGACCAGGACGCCATGATGGCACAGCGGAAGGCGAACCTGGATCTGCTGGTCGGTGAGTACAACAACACGCCTCTTCGTGAATCCACTTACGGTGTGCTGGCCGAGGCGATGCTGAGCGCTCACGACCCGTCAGAACTGGCCATCGGCCAGAAGGCGCCCGAGATCATCGGCACCGATGTCGACGGCAACGAGATGAAGTTGAGCGACTACCTCGGGAAGGTGCTCGTGATCGACTTCTGGGGGGACTGGTGAGGACCTTGCCGGGTCATGTACCCACACGAGCGGTCGCTCGTAGCAAGACTGAAAGACGAACCCTTCACCATCCTCGGCGTGAACAGCGATCCTGCTGACAACTACCGGGACGCTATCGAACGCGAGAACATCACCTGGCCCTCCTTCTGGGACGGTGGTGACACCAGCGGCCCCATCGCCACCATGTGGGGTGTGCGCGGCTGGCCGACCCTCTACATCATCGACCATGAAGGTATCATCCGCGACAAGAACAAACGGGGTGAGGCGATGGATGAGGTGGTCGACAGACTGCTTGCGGAGATGAAGAACGAAAACTGATCACCGTTGAGTAACAACACCGGCGCTCTCACGGGCGCCGGTGTCCGAACTC
>JALGVQ010000255.1 GCA_025774615.1 bacterium | reverse complement strand
CACCAATATCAAAACGAACAATACTGCATCAGATTTATTTGAAATGCGTGAATAATGTTCACCACATATGAAATGTAATCACATATATGACATAAATATGAATAATATTCACTAAAATCAAGGAAATCCTCTACCGCTATGTGGCGTGCGGGTTCGACTCCCGCCCCCGGCACCAGGTGGAATCACTTCTCTTTGAAAGCTTTATCGAATGCTTCGATTCCACCGACAACAGGCAACGTGATAGAAGTGGCTTCCAGATCGATCGTCAATACCGTACCAGGATCCGGCCAGAGGGTGAATTCACGGTCACTTGAGAAGATCATCAGGCCTATCTGCTGTCCTGCGGGGATGATCTGATCATCCGGCTGCAGGTTGAAGGTCATTGTATAGAACCTGCCTGGAACCAGGGGCTCACTCTCAGTGAGTGAACGATAATTCTGCGGATCGGCCCACCCACGGGTAATGAGATTATCCGTGATCTTCGGCTGCCTTCCTTCAGTCCACGGCAGAGAAACCAGCCAGACCGACAGATTGGCTGCCGGTTTGCTGCTGGATAGCCTGATCGTGATGCCTGGAACGCCGGAAAGATGAACTGCTTCGGTCAATTCCGGCGTAACGTACAGCAACCGGTGGTCAGTCCATTCCGCCTGTGCCAACGTACCGCCTGAAAAAGAAAAGTTATCGATCAGTGATTCTGTACCCTGATCGGGAACCTGTTCCATAACCAGCGTTCCTTGTTCCGGTGCACCTGCGGTGAGATACAATGTAACTGGAGATGCCGCAGGATTCGGATAATCCTCATAAGGCGTCGGGTCAGTGCGTTCAGCATCCTCGCGGACGATCCATGCCCGCGGATCATTCTCCACACCATTCTCGATCCCGAAAAGATAGCGGGTGAACCACCTGTTCATCATGCTCAGCGGGGGCGCCCCACCATGCCCCCCCTGGTGGTAGAATATCTGAGCGGGAACTCCCTTTTCCTTCAGCGCTTCGTAAATGCGGTAGCTATGTTCCGGGACAACATTCCAATCATTGAAACCATGAGACATCAACACTGCTGCCTTCAGCGGAGCCATATCGTTCAGATAATCCCTGCCTGCCCAGAATTCATTGTAATCGCCCGTCACACGGTCCATACCCTCAGCCATCTCTGTATCCCGAATAAGGGAGTCGCTGTATGCCCGTCTGGATTCATTGCCGCTGTGGATGAAGTCATACAGGAAATCTATGTCCTCTCCCAACCAGCCGCCCGGATGCCGGACCAATCCATACGAGCGGTAATAGTGCCAATAGGATGTATTCGGCGCGATGGGGATGATCGCCTCCAGACCGTCGACGCCGGTTGTTGCGGCGGCGAGTGGCAAGGTTCCGTTGTACGACGTTCCGGTCATACCGACTTTCCCTGTAGTCCAGTATGCCAGCACTTTTTCATCGCCATCGGGGGTGGTAAAGCCATCCGCACGGCCGTTCAGCCAGTCGATGACTGCTTTGGGCGCAAGAGACTCGTTATCTCCACCGACCGTCGGTGAACCCTGTGAGAGTCCCGTGCCGGGAGAGGATGAATGGACGACGATAAAGCCGCGGGGTACCCAGGTATTAACCTGCGAGTTGGATATCGTCGGGCGTCTCCCTCTGCGCCTTATCGCGGGCGGATGCGTCCGTTCAGGAGGAACAGCGCCGACTTCATGTCGCACGTTCCAGAAATATTCCCGTGCCGTTGATGATGTCCCCGCGAAATAGGGACTCGATTCGTAGATGACCGGAAGCTTCAGCCCTTCGGTGTCGGTCTGCAGGGGCCTGATGACATCCACATGCACACGGTCGGGTTTGCCGTCACCGTCGGTATCAAATTCAGTCTCAACCCAGAGATCATGCCGGATCCACTTTTCAGCGTCTTCGAATTCGGGAATGATCTGCGCTTCACCATCAACGATTACCGGAACCTGAATCCCCTGCGCCATTACAGGCTGCACGGGTGAAAGCAAAAGGCCAAGTATCGCTGCTAACCTGAATGACTTCATCGATTCTGCTCCCGCGTTACCTCTCCAGAACACTATCTTCGGCTGATTCTCGCATCCCTTGACCAAAGCCGCAACCCTTAGCGTGTGCGGTTTCGACTCCCGCCCCCGGCACCAGTGTGTGGCACACTCGGTATTAATCCCGTTCCAGGTCCAGGGCATACTCAACTGCCTTTTCATATCCCATTGCCCTGCCCTCTTCCTCGAGGGTGGCCGCCTCCTCCTCACCGACCTCTTCTTTAGCACGTCCTACAGTCTTCTCCAGTGTTCCATGCCAGAATTCCATATATGGGAGAGAAACACCAAGTTCCTCATACGTTACTGACACCGCGCCGTCCAGACGGATCGCTTTCTGATACCGGGATTGACCGGCGTATGCCATCGCCATTCCATGCAGTTCAGAACAAGCCTGAGCAATATCCCCTACCGTCAGGCACGCCCTCACGGCTTCACTATATCTGACCTGCGCCTCGATATACTCTTCTCTGAGCAAAGAACAGTCAGCATGGAAATGTCTGGCAAATGCCAACTCTCTTGTCATCTGGAACTGGAGTGCTATCTCAATTATTTCTTCCGCGATCGGCTCGGCAATATCGGGTTGAAACCGGTGTAGATAAGACCAGCAGAGCGGAATTTTCGCTCTCGCGACCAGCGGCGGTTCGCCCAGTTTTTCAAAGATCTCAATGCTTTCCTCACAGCACCGGGTAGCATCTGCATAATCTCCTGTAAAGCACTTCATCATCCCTATCTCAATAAGTGCTAAACATGTTTCCCTTTCATTTCCGAGTTCACGCCAGATTTCTACACTCTCCTCCAGTGATACCGCGGCATCACCATATACAGCCGGAAAATAGAAACAAAACTTTCCATGACTGGTCAGCAGTCGAGCGACCGCCGGAGTCTTACCCTCTCGATGCTCCAAAGCTGATTGTGCATAGTGGAGCCCTGTGGTGTACTGGCTGGTTGTATACCAGAACCAACCGAGTGCACCGGTCAGTCGGACATATTCTTCTGGTCGGGAAGAGGACCACTCCAGAGCTGCGCGCAGGTTCTCATACTCTGTCTCCAGAAGATTCAGCCATGTAGACGTCTCATTGTTTTGTCCGTCGTACGCCCGTTCAGCGATGTTGAGATAATGGCGGTAGTGACTCGCACGGGCGAGTTCCTCCTCGCCGTTCACGTGGAGTTTTTCTTTGCCGTATTGATGGAGTGTTTCCAGCAACCGATAGCGGATCGATCCGTCTGCCTGTGTGTCTCTACCCACAAGTGATTTGTCCACCAGCATCGAGAACAGATCCAGGATATCTGTATCAGTTAATGGTTCACTTGCGCATACCTCTTCAACTGCTTCCATGTCAAAATCACCCGCGAAGACAGAAAGACGGTTGAACAGGATCTGTTCCGGCTCGGACAGGAGTTCGTAGCTCCAATCGACGGTTGCTCGCAACGTTTTATGCTGCACGAGTCCGGTTCTCATGCCGCCGGTCAGAAGTTGAAAGCGATCTTCCAGACGCTCCAGGATATCAGCAGGGCTCAAGAGCTTGATTCGGGCTGCGGCCAGTTCAATGGCCAGTG
>JALGVQ010000254.1 GCA_025774615.1 bacterium | reverse complement strand
ACGGGAGGTCTCTTGCTCGAGTTCTTCGCGGATCGTTACGCCATAGGCATTCGGCCCCAGGCGCAGAATGGCCAGCATGACCATGATCTCGAACTCGCCCGGGTGTCCCGGACTCTTGTTTGAATATTTCTCAGGCATTGTCATACATATAGAACGTACTGCCTGCGGAAAAGTTACGTCTGACTAAATATTTAGTTACCGAAAGGGCGATTGAAGCTGGTCTCTGCCCGGTGTTTGTATGATGGGTACGGGTTATCACGGTATACAACGAATCAGTTTATCACGCTCCAGAGGTATTGCCCTTGAGCAGATGAAACATCTGTGCTCGTCCTTACGTATAGACTGTCTGCAGGAATCAACTGGTAGAACTATCTGCCGCCCGATCGATGGTTCGCATGTGAGAACTCACAGCACCTGCATCGATTCAAGGAGTGAGACTTTGGCCACCCTGCCGCAGAACATCCGCTTCAGTTTCAGATGGCTCATATCCAATCCGGCTCTCTCTGTCATCATCGTAGTGACACTCGCGCTCGGCATAGGAGCCAACACAACGATCTTTAGCGTAATGAATGCCGTACTGCTCCGCCCCTTGCCCTACCCGGCTCCCGATCGGCTTGTGACCATAAACCATCACTACCCATCACAGAATATGTTTGCTCCTGTCTCTATTAAGGGATTCCGGAATTATCGCGACAACACATCATATTTCGAAGAGACAGGGATCTCGGCCCGCTGGACGGTCAACCTCACCGGTGAAGGATTGCCGGCGCGGCTCTCAGGCAGCCTGGTGACCAGCGGTTACCTGGAGACGTTCGGGCTAACAATGGCCGGGGGACGGTACTTCACACCTGATGAGGAGACACCAGGTAATAACCGTGTCGTAATCATAAGTGACGGATTCTGGAATCACCGGCTGGGTGGAGACCCCGATGTCATCAACAGTGAGCTACAACTCAACGGTGAAACGTACACCATCGTCGGACTGATGCCGGCTGGATTCGAGGATATCATTGATCCGGAACGGGAACTGTGGGCTCCGCTGGCCCTTACCGCCAAGCAAGTAGACAGCCAGGGGTACCTGAGTGAATGGTTACACCAGGTTGCACGGGTCGAGGAGGGAATATCGATCGAGACAGTCCGTGAGGAGCTGGTTGCCATGGCGGAGGGTCTCAAGGATACCTTACCTGACAACTTTCCCGAAGACTGGACTGTCGTGCTTACCTCACTCGACGATAGGGCCAAGCAGGCTTACCGGGCATCTATCTTCATATTGGCTGGAGCAGTCGTCCTTGTTCTGCTTATCACCTGTGCAAACGTCGCCAACCTCCTGCTGACACGAGCAATAGGTCGACGCAAGGAGATCGCCATCCGGGGAGCTCTCGGAGCCAGTCGGGGACAGATTCTTCAACAGCTGTTTACCGAGAGCGTCATCCTGGCAGGCGCCGGTGGTCTTCTGGGATTGTTGCTGGCAGGGCTGGGGATACGCGCGGTGGTCGCGATTGGGCCCCCCGGATTCGACAGCGCGGGGATATCGATCGATCTAGTCGTGCTTCTGTTCACTCTGTTGGTCTCACTTCTGGTCGGGGTCCTGTTCGGCCTGATCCCGGCCCTCCAGATTTCGAGAACTGATATTCAGAGTGCTCTTCGGGAAGGTGGGCATCGCTCCCATACCGACCGCAGCGGCAGATCGCTGAGAAAGATACTGGTAGCCGGCGAGTTCGCGATCTCCCTGGCCCTGCTGACCGGAGCGGGCCTCCTGATACAGACGATGGCCGGACTGCAGAAGGTCGATCCGGGATTCGATAGCGAGAATATCCTTACTGCCAACATCTCCCTCCCCGTCGCGAAATATCCCGACAGTGGATCACAACAGGCATTCTACAAGGAGCTCCTTCCACGTCTCGAAGCGCTGCCTGGTGTGGTATCCGCCAGCACCACCAACGTTCTCCCCTTCGGGGGTATGATCTCGACCGCCGGCTTCGGCATCGAAGGATACCTCCCCGAAGGAGATCAGCTGAACCCCTGGGGAGATATCAGGATCGTCAGCCCCGGTTTCGACAGCGTTCTCAGCTTGAGGCTCATCAGAGGCAGGTTCCTTGATGAGACCGACACGTCTGACAGCCGCCTGGTCTGTGTGGTGGATGAGGAGATGGTCAGCCAGTTCTGGAGTGACGATGAGCCGATCGGCAAGCGGATCACCTTCGATAACGAGGACTTCTTCGAAGTCATCGGAGTCGTCGAGCACACGATGCATGAGGGCCTCGACACTGACCCGCGTCTCCAGGTCTATTGTTCCCATCAACAGGCTGGTGGAAGTGGGACCAACCTTGTGCTCCGCACCAGCGTGGATCCCCTCAGCCTGGTCTCATCTGTACGTCAGACCATCCTCTTCCTCGACAGCGATCAGCCGGTCTCCGGATTCAGAGTGATGGAGGAGATGATCGCCGAATCGATCGGGGACAGGAAGACCACTACACTCACCCTGGTCCTTTTCGCCGGCCTGGCGATCATGCTGGCCTCACTCGGCATTTATGGAGTGATGTCGCAGATGGTCAATGAGCGTACTGCCGAACTCGGTATGCGACTGGCCTTCGGTGCGACTGGCCCGCAACTCATCTCGATGGTTCTGAAGAGTGGTCTTGTTCTGGCCACAGCAGGTATAGCGGTGGGTCTGCTCAGTTCGCTCGGTCTGTCGCGCCTGATCACGAGTCAGCTCTACGGTGTAGCTCCGACCGATCCTGTCACCCTGGTGAGTGTCACGATCCTGTTATTCCTGGTCGCGACGATCGCTACGTTTCTGCCTGCTCTCAGAGCGGCCAGGCTCGATCCGTTGACATCACTTCGCGGGGAATAGGGCTAATCCTCACCTGTCATAGTCAGAGTGGTTCCATGGCAACTCTGTTAAGAGATATCCGATTGGGCATCCGCATTCTCCTTCAGCGTCCCGGACTGACTTTAGCCGCCATCCTCTGTCTCGGCCTGGGCATCGGCTCCACGGTCACAATGTTCACAATGGTGAACGCAGCTCTGATCAGACCGCTGCCTTATGAGGAACCCGACCGGATCGTTTGGATCCAGGAGACCGGGCCGAAACGGGGTATCAACTGGCTGGATGTTTCCTATCCAAATTTCCGGGATTGGCAGGAACAGAACCGTTCCTATGTCTATCTCGCCGCCTATCGAAACAGTTCCATGAATCTCGGTGGTGGTGGCGAACCTCGTCGGCTGGAGGGATTCACAACAACAGCTGACATATTCCGTGTACTCGGTGTCGAACCGATTATGGGGCGTGATTTTTCACCCGATGATGACATACCCGGAGCCGAATTGGTGGTTATGCTCAGTTATCGGCTATGGCAGATCCAGTTCGGTGCTGATCCTGATATCGTGGGTACGTCAGTAACTCTGCAGGGAGATCCTCATACTGTTATAGGAGTTATGCCTGCGGGATACCAATGAGTCGATACTTTGGGTTGGAGGACAGGGGCGAGCACAGCCTACAGGCGATCGGTCGCCTGAAGGATGGCGTTTCTCTTGACCAGGCGCTTGAGGATTTCGAAGGGATCATTCAGGGACTACGGGAAACTTATCCTGAGTTTTTCAACGACCACGGAATCCGGATGGAGTTCCTGACAGTATTCGTCAGGGATGGCTTCCGGTCGACGTTCCTAATCCTCCTGGCGGCGGGAGTGTTTGTATTGCTGGTGGCCTGCGCCAATGTCGCCAATCTGCTACTTGCGCGGGCCACGGGAAGAGCCCGCGAGATAGCTATCAGACGGGCACTTGGGGCTGGTGGAGTAAGGCTGCTGCGCCAGCTTCTGACCGAAAGCCTGCTCCTCGGACTCTGTGGCGGGATGCTGGGGCTCTTGTTAGGGAAGATAGGTCTCGACCTCACACTTACATCCATTCCAGTGGCCATTCCGATCTGGATGGATGTCACCATTGATGGTTTCGTCATTCTCGTCCTCT
>JALGVQ010000062.1 GCA_025774615.1 bacterium | reverse complement strand
GGTCGCGCTGGATGCGTTTGAAGAAGCCCTGACGTTGAACACCGGCAGGGATACTCCCCGTCGCCACCGGATCGAACATGCCCAGATCGTACGGGAGGAAGACATGGAGCGATTCCGGTCACTCGGGATCACCGCGTCCATCCAACCGAGCCATATCATCGACGACATGCGCTGGGCGGAGAAACGTATCGGAAGGGATCGCTGCGCTATCGGATACCGGATCGGGAGTTTCCTTCACAGCGGTATCGCGGTGGCTTTCGGTACCGACTGGTTCGTCGAACCGCTCGACCCGAGATTGGGACTCTACGCGGCAGTGACCCGCGAGTTCACCGGGGGGGGACCCGAAGGCGGGTGGTTCCCCGGGGAGCGGATCACGCTGGAGGAGGCGATCACCGCCTACACTCTCGGCAGTGCCTGTGCTGAAGGAATGGAAGATCGCAAGGGGATGCTGGTGAAGGGGTACTTCGCCGACATCACGATTTTCGAAGAAGACCTGTTCAGGCTGGAACCACGACAATGGCTTGAAACTGCGGTGGCTCTGACGATCGTCGGCGGCCGGATCGTTTACTCACGCTGAGAGCTATCCATCCGCTCGCGTTGAACGGGATCTATCCGCCGCCTTCCCATCCCATGATATCGTTGAGCGCGGCGGCCGTGGGAGGCGGATCGGTAGACGAGATCTGAAGAACGAAGAAATCATCGAGAAAATCGCCGTTGGTGATCGCGGCACAGACGGCCATGAGGTCGGAATCGCGCATGGCTGTTCCCGCCCCAGAAGACGCTTTCCATCGGTAGTAGAGCCCCATCACATCAGTGATCCTCCGCTGACCATCGGTCAGGTTGGCAACCGTAGCATCAAGGACGAGGGCTACGAGCGCTCCTTTGCTCCGGGCAAGGCTCTCGGGATCCGATGTGTTTGAGGGAAGATCCGCCAGAGTATCATTCCCCGCTTCCGCGTTTCTCCTGATTAACCCCCGGGCAGCGTAGCGAGCCTCCTCCTGGGCGAATGACCACTCTCTGGATTTCGGATGTGACTGGAATCGCTGCTCGGTGAGCAGAAGCTGCTGCCGGAATGTCTGGCGCTGGATCAGATTCTCCCTCAACAGCATGAGCCAGGCCAGGTAGTCGGTCGCTCCTTCGGTGTACCAGTCGGGAGCGAACGAGGGTGTTCCCTGCCAGAGCAGGAGGAGTTCACGAGCGAGCTGGTGGACCGCCTCCGGATCGGCCGGGATATTGACGGTCGAATCCCATCCGAATGAAACCGAGCTCCCCAGTCGAAGGACATCCTTCCCTCCCTGCGTGATCCGGGGGAGCACTATCGTCATCCGGGAACCGGTAGCTACCTCAAAGGTCTGCTGACCGAACAGGAGTATCCGCCTCACGATCTCTGTTATCGATGAATCGAGGGAGGGACGGCGGCCCTGGACACCGACGATGACATCGATTCCGGCGGTCCGCACGGCAAAGCGCCTGAAATCGCCAACAGCCACTATCGCGTTCCACAGCCCGTTCCTGTCACCGGGATCATAACTACGGCCATACCCCTGCCAGGGTACGATGATCCTCCACGATATCGGGATGTCGAAGATGACATCGATCTGGATTTCGAGAGGGTCTTCGACTCCACCTTCAACTCCCACCGGCACGGCCGTCAGGACCGGATCGGGATAGAGAAAAAGTTCGTATCCGGGCGCATAGAGCGATTCGCTCCCGATCCCCACACCATCAGCTCCGATCGGCTCGGGACCCGTGGCGATCACCTGGTAGGAGAGCCGCATCCCGCCACCAGTTCCCCCGGAGATCGTCCATCCGCGGGGATGAGTTGCGACCCGGAGGACCTGACCGAATCCGTCGACTGCCTCCGGGCGTGACTGGCTTGCCCTTCTCTCACTGAAGTCGGCATGTCGCCATACAACACTGCCCTCCACGTCACCCATCAGGACCGCGGTTACCTCGACAACACCCTCCTCCAGTAACGGTCTTATCACGTAGGAGACCCGCCAGGTGTTCTGCCGGGAAGCATCAGAAACTACAGACGCCGAGGCAGCTGCGGGGATGAGCAGCGAAAGGAAGAGGATCAGCGATATGCCGCAAAGGATTCTGCGCATGGTATCAGTCAGGGCTATATTAACCATATGTCAGTAAACGTCCAACTTGCCGCGCTGTTTTCCGAAATCGCACTCCTTCTTGAACTCCAGGAATCCAACCCTTTCAGGATACGCGCCTGGCAGAGGGTGGCACAGGTACTTGAATCCTTCGAAGAGGACATTGCCCACCGCGCCGAAGAGGGAACTCTGCTCGACATTCCCGGTGTCGGGAAGGATCTCTCAGCCACGATCCAGGAGTTCCTTGAGACCGGCACGATAACAGAACTGTTCGATCTGCGCGCCTCCGTTCCTCCCGTACTCGTCCAGATGACCGCGATCCCGGGCCTCGGTCCGAAGAAAGCCCTGAAACTGTATCAGGAACTCGGTCTGGAGAGTCTGGATGAACTGGCGGCCGCCTGTACGGGAGGAGCCGTAGCGGCACTGACCGGTTTCGGTGAGAAGAGTCAGCAGAATATCCTGAAAGGCATCGATTTTGTTCGACGCATATCAGGGATCTGGTCTCTCGGTCAGGTACTGCCGGCCGCCGACGTCATGCTCAAGTCACTGGGTGGTCTCAAGGAAGTCGAGAAGATCAGTATCGCCGGAAGTCTCCGTCGGATGAAGGAAACGGTCGGAGACGTGGATATCGTGGTCGGCTCCCGCGCTCCTGAACCGGTGATGGATGCATTCACATCTCATCAGCTGGTTGGAGAGGTGCTGGCGCACGGAACCACGAAGTCGAGCATCCGGACACATGATGATCTGCAGATGGATCTCCGTGTTGTGCCGCCCGGGGTCTTCGGTGCGGCATTGATGCATTTCACCGGCAGTAAAGAACACAACATCCGGCTGCGGGAGATGGCGACGAGGAAAGATATCAGAATCAACGAGTATGGGATTTTTGATGTCAGCGACCTGACTGCCGGGGAGAAGAAAGGCGATCCTGAAGCCGGCAGGAGGTTGGGTGCTGCCACCGAGGAAGCATGTTTCAAGGCCCTGGACCTGCCGTGGATCCCGCCTGAACTGAGAGAAGACACCGGTGAGATCCGGGCCGCTCTCGATGGAACGCTGCCCGAACTGATCGAACTGGAAGACATCAGGGGGGAGATCCACGCCCATACCGACGCGAGTGACGGACATCTCACGCTGGAGGAGCTCATCGGAGCAGTCAGAGAGAGAGGTTTGTCATATATCGCGATAACCGATCATTCGAGGAGTCTCACCATCGCAGGCGGACTCGATCTGGACCGGATGAAGTGGCAGATCGACCGGGTGCGGGAGGCGGACGCCCGGCATCCGGATATTCGCGTCTTCACCGGTAGTGAGGTTGACATCCTGAAGGACGGCACCCTCGATTACCCTGACGATCTGCTTGCCGAACTCGATATCGTCATCGCATCGATCCATTCCCGGTTCGGTATGAGCGGAGAGGAACAGACGAAGCGGATCTGTGAAGCGATGGAGAATCCATATGTAGGGGTGATCGGCCACCTGACAGGGCGGATGCTGGGTGAGCGGGACGCATACGATCTGGATGTGGAGCAGGTGATCGAGACCGCCGTGGGTACCCGGACGGCGCTGGAGATCAATGCTCACCCGAAACGCCTCGACCTGAACGACCGTCATGCGAGGATGGCACATAAGGCCGGCGCGGGAATCGTGATCTGTACCGATACCCATCGCTCCGGGCATCTCGACTTCATGCGATTTGGAGTGAAGGTGGCCCGAAGGGCCTGGCTCGGTCCCGCTGATATCCTCAACACCCTTGAGGCTGACGCGTTGCTGGACGAACTGCACCGAAAACGTGAATAATCTCTCTTTCTTGCGTCTGCCGGTGCTCCACCGTACACTTTTTACTTGTCTGAAACCGGTTCTGCCGGAATATGACTATCACGTGTCCGCCAGGCGGTACCCGCCAGCCAGCCGCCGGCCATAAGGAAGGGGTCTGTTTTGACAGGATCCAGCATGCACAAACGCACTCGAACCGCCCTGCTGATCTCACTCTCGGCGGCCTTCATCGTTCTTACCGCCGGTCCAGTGCTGGCACAACCACCGGTACCCCTCCGGATGAGTACCCGGACGCAGGCCATGGGAGGCGCCAACCTGCTTTCAGCCGGGCCGATCGAGGCAGGGTACTTCAACCCGGCCGCCCTCACTCTGAACAAGGGGTTCCACGTCAATCTCGCGCTCCAGGTAGCCTTCAACCAGGATTTCGGCGATCTGGCTGAATTCATCACCGACAACGCCGACTTGTTCGATCCTGTCGAGTTCCAGAATCTCTACCTGAGCGATCCGGCTGCTGCCGAGAAGTTCCGGACCGACCTGACCGACTTCACCAGCCGGTGGTACACCCTGAGCGTCGATCCCCTGATGGGGGTTCAGCTTGGAGCACTCAGCTTTTCAGGGTATGCCGTCGTCCGGGCCGACATCCGTCCTTACGTTCCGCCGATCGTACCCCCGGCCATTCCCGATGCGCCCGTATTGCAGGCTCGGGTCGCCATGGATGAGGTCATGAACGCGGCCCTCGGGATCCAGATGGGGAAAATGCTGCATGGTGGTATCGGCATCCGGTCCCTTCGGCGACAATACAGTTCGCTGATCACCATGAACAGCGATGACCTGGGAGAAATGGGTGACTTCACAACCGACCTGGTTAACGAGGACAACTGGCTGGACGATCCCCTGACAGGCTTCCAGGTGGATGTGGGCGGTATGGTGACGCTTTCGAAGGCCTTCGCGGCCGGAGGGGTGATCCGGG
Organism: bacterium; assembly: GCA_025774615.1. Lineage (GTDB taxonomy): Bacteria > Blakebacterota > Blakebacteria > Blakebacterales > Blakebacteraceae > Blakebacterum. Next base: position 8,985 of record JALGVQ010000062.1, on the reverse strand, counting down.
GTCTGGTGAGCGGCGGAGACGACGAACTGACCAACGGCTGGGAACCGGAACTCTCCGGCGGGATCATGTTCAAGCCGCTCGAACTCCTGATGGGTTTCCCCCTCATCATCATCAAGGACATCACCCTCGAGGCTAATATCCAGGACCTCACCAATGTGCGGGGCGAGGCTTATGAGGATGGCCTCATGGACAAACTGCAGCTTGGCGCCGAAGTACGGATCCCATTTTTCCAGCTGCGTGCCGGTCTGAACCGGGGCCAGCTTTCGGCAGGTCTGGGATTCCGGTTCCTGATCGTGGATATTTCCATGGCGGCCTCGACCATCACTGATTTCGAGCCTCTCTCAACAGGAGTGTATGGTCCGGTCGAGAAGCGCTACTTCTCTGTGGCCGCCGCGATCAGATTTTAATATCAGGCTATCCGGCCAGACCGGGTGTAATAACGAACGGGCGGCTTCCGAGCCGCCCGTTTTTGTATAAATGAAAACGGCCCCCAGAATCGATCCGGAGGCCGTCAGAAAGCGCAGCCCATACTGAGGCGCGCCACACCATGGCATCACCTCAGAAGGGTACTGTTTAAAAAGATTACTGACTGATCAATCGAAGTAGTCGGCATTCTTCTGGATGTACGATTCCCACTGCTCCGGGACGTCCTCCTCGGGGAAGATGGCTTCCACCGGGCAGGCCGGCTCACAGGCACCGCAGTCGATGCACTCATCAGGCTCGATGTAGAGCATCTCAGCTTCTTCGAACCCATCCTCATCCTTGGTCGGGTGGATACAATCGACCGGACACACGTCCACGCAGGCGGTGTCCTTCGTGTTGACACAGGGTTCAACGATCACATACGTCATGGAAACCATCCTCCATCTGGTTGCAGAACTGATTCAGCCCCGAATGACCACCGCACTCTATGATTGAGACTTCCCGACCGCAACAGGAAATTTCAGAGACAATCCTCTAAAATAGTCTGCCCTGTAGCCCGGTAATCTTTTCCGGTGTCTTCAACAAAGGAACACTCCATGCCGGGATCATGTTCATAGAGCAGAACCCACTCCTCCTCAACCGCTCTGGGAAGAAGTCTCTTCTTGTCGTCAAGCGTTTTCAGCGGCTCCAGATCGTACCCCATGATATACGGTAGAGGGATATGGCCAGGTGTCGGGAAAAGATCCGCGCAATAGAGAACGGTCCTGTTGACCGTCCTGATCAGAGGAAGATGCTGGCCGGGTGTGTGACCATCCACCACAACGAGATAGATATCGGACAGCAGTTCCACCTCCCCATCGATCAGATTGAGCTGACCGCTCTGCTTGAGAGGCATGTAGTTCTCAGGCAGGTAACTCGCCCTGTCCCGTTCATTCAGGGCCTGGGCCCACTCCCACTGACTCTGCTGAATATGGTAGACCGCGTTGGGAAATGTCGGGACCACACTCTGGTCCTTGACGATGGTGGAACCCCCGCAGTGATCGAAGTGAAGGTGAGTGAGGATGACATCGGTCACCTGGGCGGGCGTCACACCGGCTGAGGCAAGGCTTCCAAGCAGGTCGCTTCGACTGTAATCGATCTGATAGATCGATCTGATTTTATCGCCGAGCTTGTCTCCGGCGCCGACATCGATGAGTATGACCCTCTCCTCTCCCCCCACTTCACCCTGTACCAACAGGGCACGCATTGCCATGTCGATGCGGTTATCCTCATCCGCCGGGTATGCCCGGCTCCAGAGGGTTTTCGGAACAACGCCGAACATCGCTCCACCATCGAGTTTGAAATCACCCGTCTCGATCGACGTGAGCGTCCAGTTACCAATGCGAACCATCACTCCTGGCCCTCCAGCCAGTGTTCTGCTTCGATCGCTGCCTGACATCCCATACCCGCCGCCGTGATGGCCTGCTGGTAGACGTGATCTGTGACATCACCACAGGCGAAAACGCCATCCACATTGGTCTTCACGCCATCGGTGAGGAGGTATCCATCGTCGTCCATATCGAGGATCCCCTTGAAGATCGCGGTGTTGGGATCGTGACCGATACCGAGGAAGAGGCCATCGGTCGCGTGCTCCCGCTCTTCACCCGTCTGTGTGTCCTTCAATCTGACAGCGGTCACACCGGCCAGGTCATCTCCCAGCACTTCGGTCACCACGCTGTTCCAGAGGATTTCCAGTTTTTCGTTATCAAAGGCTCGTTTCTGCATGATCTGGCTCGCACGCAGTTCATCCCGCCGGTGTGCCAGGTATACCTTCGAACCGAACCTGGTGAGGTAGGTGGCCTCCTCGATCGCTGAGTCTCCACCTCCTACAACCGTTATGACCTTATCCTTGTAGAAGAACCCATCACACGTCGCGCAGGCCGATACTCCCCTGCCCCGGAACCGGGTTTCCGACTCCAGTCCGAGCCATCGTGCCGTTGCTCCGGTTGAGATGATAACGGTTTTACCACGATAGGTTCCCTCCTCGGTGGTGACCGAAAAGGGACTCGCGGAGAGATCGACCGATTCCACGATCTCACGACGGATATCAGTACCGAATCCCTCAGCCTGAGCCTCGAATCGCTGCATCAGTTCAGGTCCCTGGATACCCTCCGGAAATCCGGGGAAGTTTTCAACATCTGTGGTGATCATAAGTTGTCCGCCCGGCTCGGGACCGGCCAGTACCAGCGGCGCCAGATTGGCACGAGCGTTATAGAGTGCCGCCGTCAGACCCGCGGGTCCGGATCCGATGATGATCACATTCCGAATGTCATTACCACTCATCTACTGGTCCTCCTCTGAAAATCATGTGTTGTCGATGTTCGAACAGGGCTTCTACTGCGCGCTCCTGATCACCAGGAGTGGACAGGGTGTATTCCGGATCACACGGTCGGTGGTGCTCCCCAGTAATGCCTGTTCAAAACCTGAGTATCCATGGGTTGCCATCACGATCAAATCCACCGCGGCTTCCCTGGCAAAGGCCACGATCTCAAGTGGGGAGCGTCCCTCCCGGATAATGAAATCGTGATCGACATCGTCAGCTTCGTCATCGGTGAGGAGTTCGGCCAGATGTTTTCGTGAAACCGCCAGGATATCATCGTTCAATTCAAAAATACTGGTGATGCCCGCCGCATAATATGGCGGCGGAACATCCTGCTCAACACAGTGGAAGAGATTCAGTTTCGCCCCGAAACGCTTCGCCAGCGCTATCGCGACCGGAGCAGCATCACCTGCCTCATCAGAGAAATCAGACGGGAGGAGGATGCTCGCGACATCGCCGGCCTCAGGCATCTCCTCGTTCTCTCTCGGGCGAAGCAGCAGAACAGGACAGGCAGCATGCTCCACCACCTTTTCGGCGGTGCTCCCGATAAAAAGTTTCTGCAATCCCTTCCGACCATGGGTCGCCATCACAATGATGTCGGCTTCGATCCTGGCAGCCGTATCGATTATCTCGTTCCAGGGAGAAAATCCTGTCCTCGTCTCCATGGTGATCATGGAAGCTTCATACTGCCTGCTCCCGGCGATTGTATCCATCGCTCTCTCTGCTGACTCGCGCAGATGGTCGTTCATCCCATTTCCAGGGAATCCCAGTTCGGGATTGAACGGATCGAAGTTGTGGACCGTCACGATATGCAGCATGTGGATATCCGCGCCAAAACTGGTCGCCCAGGCCAGTGCGTGTTCGAAAGCCTGGTTGCTGTAACCTGAAAAATCGGTTGGCAGCAGGATCTGCTTGATCGCAGCCATGATAGACACTCCCGTTTAAGCCTGTTCTTATTTACCTTGTCATAACATAGATGAGGACGGACCCGGTGGCCAGTGTCCTGAGACACTCCACCGCACGTTGGTGATCACAGCTGTCAGGGAGGGAACCAGTGAAGGTATCAATCACCTACTGCGCTGTCTGAAAGTTCGAACCACAGGCCGCCAGGCTGGCGGACCATCTGATGCTGCAGTACAAACAACGACTCGAATCGATCACCCTCATCCCGGCTGGAGATGGAGAATTCGACATCCGGCTCGATGATGAGATGGTCTACTCCAAACTGAAGACCAACGTCTTCCCCCAGAACCAGGAGATCACCGACCTGATCGATGAGCGGCTGTGATCCGATAGAGTGATCCGACAAAAAAAAGGACTCCGGTGAAGCATATCCACCGGAGTCCATTCAGACCCGATCGTGTCGGGTCGTTTCCCGCTTTTACACCTGTGCTTTCATCCACTCCGTAGTAACGGATTTCGGTCGGGTGATCGGCTCCATCATCGCCCGGCTGGTGATCAGCTGTGACAATATTCCCATCGCCCGGCTCACACTGAAGAACACCGTGTAGTAGAGCATTTCGGTGAGCCCGTAATGGTAGAGCATCGTTCCAGATGCGGCGTCGACGTTCGGCCACGGGTTCTTCGCCTTGCCGTGCTCGATCAGGACGTGCGGAATGACCTCGAATCCGGTCGACATCGTCTTGAAGAGCTCGTCGTCAGGGAAGTGTGCCTTACCAAATTCCCACTGGGCTGTGTACCGCGGATCGGTCTCACGCAGAACTGCGTGGCCGAACCCGGGCACGACCCGGCCGCTGTTCAGCACCTCCCAGGTGTACTCTTTCAGCTCGTCCGCAGTCGGAGCCTTGCCGCCGAACCGGTCGAGGATCTCGATCAGGAACTTCAGGCATTCCTGGTTCGCCAGGCCGTGCAGCGGACCGGCCAGACCGCAGAGTCCCGCGGCGACCGAGTAGTAGGGATCCGAAAGCGCCGAAGCGACAACGTGCGACGTGTAGGCACTCACGTTCCCGCCCTCATGGTCGCAGTGGAGCACGAGGTAGAGACGGACCAGGTCGGCGAACTCGGGATCATCCTGCCCGAGCATCCGCGCGAAGTTGGTCGACATATCGAGGCTCGGGTCACTGGGGATCAGATCCCCCTTGTTGAACCGGATCCGATACACCGCTGCAGCGATGGAGGGGAGTTTGGCCATAAGACTGATACTGTCCTCGAGAGCCGCCTCCCAGTAGACATCCTTCTTCATCCCCTCGTTGTAGCGCTGGGCGAAGACCGAACCGTTCTGAAGGGCGAGGATCCCCGTGATGAACATATCCATCGGATGGGCGTCCGCGGGCATCGCTCTCAGGACATCGAAGAGATGGTCGGGAACATCACAATGCGCGGCGAATTCCTGCTTGATGCCCTCTACATCCTCGTCACTGGGCAGCTCGCCCACGCAAAGAAGGTAGAAGATGTCCTCGGGGGTACGGTCAGTGAGTTCGATGATCGGGATCCCCCGTACGATCAATCCCTTGTCCGGCTCAACCAGAGAGGTATCGCACACGAGGCTCTTCACGCCCCGCTGCCCGCCGTATGCCTGAGCGATGGTGACTTCGGAGATAACCGTGTCACCGTGCTCCTTGACGAGGTTCCTGATTTCCTCAAAGCGCGCCGGGAGTCTTGATGCGAGTGCGTCTTTCAGCGTCGCCATTTGTGCTCTCCATGCGTAAAGAGCCTGTGGACGGGTGGGTTCCTCAGCTCAATAAAGTGTAATCGGCAGTTTCAAAGAGTGGTCAGAGGCACGGGAGCAGGCGTCCTCCTTCGATGCCTCGTATTACCTGAATGTAATAAACCTGAGCCCCGGTTACCAGAGATACCCGAAGGTCATGTCACGTGACAGGGCCTGAAAGTCAGATCAGACTCCTCCGTGGATCGCCCTCCCGAGGGCGGTCTCAGCAGCCTCCATGACGACCTCACCAAGGGTTGGATGCGGGTGCATCGTGTGCCCGATGTGTTCCATGGTAAGCCCCGCCTCGATCGCCAGACACGCTTCACTGATCAGATCAGAGGCCTCCGGACCGACGATCTGCACTCCGAGCACCATTCCGGTTTTTGCGTCCCCGATAACCTTGACGAATCCGTCGGTATGATTGATAGCGGCCGCGCGTCCGCTCGCCATGAAGGGGAACTCACCCACTGCGACCTCGAATCCCGCCTCGCCCGCCTCCTCTTCGGAGAGACCGACATATGCGACCTCGGGGTCGGTGAAGATCACCGCGGGCACCGCCTTCGGAGAATAGGTCACGTCGTGCCCGGCGATATCCTCGGCCGCAACCAGTCCCTCCTTGCTCGCCTTGTGCGCGAGCATCGGCTCTCCGGCCACGTCACCGATGGCATAGATGTTCGGCACCGCGGTCCGGCGGCACTCATCGACTTCGATGAATCCATGTGAAGTTGTCTCGAGCCCTGCATTCTCCAGGTCGAGGCCGGTGGTATTCGGTCTGCGGCCGATCGTGACCAGCAATCTGTCGGCGTCGAATCGCAGTTCCTCATCTCCGGGACCAGTCGCTACCAGAGTTACGTGATCGGAATGTTTTTCGAGTTCACGGGCGGCAGTTCCCAGATGCACGTCGATCTTCAGTTTGCGGCATCTTTTTTCCACCAACGCAGAGAGGTTCTTCGGGGAGAGAGGCAGGAGACTCTCCATCATCTCGATGACGGTGACCTTCGTCCCGAACTTGGCATAGGCGATACCGAGTTCGAGCCCGATGTACCCACCGCCTATGACGAGAAGGCTCTCCGGCACTTTTTCGAACTCGAGCGCTTTCCTGCTGCCTACGACCCGGTCACCATCAGGTTCGAATCCCTTCAGGAAGAACGGCACTGATCCGGTCGCGATGACCGCGTTGGTAAAGGATATCGTCTCTTCGCCCTCTTCGGTGGCTACCTGCAGAGTATTTGCGTCCCGGAACGATGCCATGCCGATCAGCACATCGATCCCATTACTCTCGAAGAGCGCTTTCACTCCCCCCGTCATCCGCTTGACCACCCGCTCACGGAATTTCTGGGTGGCCCCGAAATCAAGGTTCTTCTCCCCGACCGTGATACCGAGAGATTTCGAGCTGCCGATCCGATGATAGAGGTCCGCGGTTGAAATCAACGCCTTCGATGGGATACAGCCATAATTGAGGCAGACCCCGCCGATTTTATGGCTCTCCACGCAGAGGATCTTCCTGCCAAGCTGTGCCAGGCGTATGGCGCAGACATATCCTCCCGGTCCGGCGCCGATGACGACTGCATCATATTCCTTCGAGGCCATCTGTTATCTCTCCATCCTGTCACTGTTTCCTGTTGACGTTCTGATGATGTTCGCGATGAAGAACTCACCAGCCCGGTAAGAGGAACGTACCAGCGGTCCACTCGCCACATAGGAAAATCCCTTTTCCAGACCGATCTCGTGGAACGATTCGAATTGGGCTGGTGTTACGTATTCGCGCACGGGATGGTGCTTCCGTGTCGGCTGCAGATACTGGCCGATGGTGAGGAAGTCGACATCCGCGTTACGCAGATCATCCATGGTCACCAGCACCTCGTCAACACTTTCACCCATACCGACCATGATACCCGACTTCGTCCATATCTTTTCCTGCCTGACCTCCGGCGCCAGTTTCTTCAGATCGGCCAGCACCCTGAGACTCAATGAATAGGATGCCCGCGCGTCACGCACAGATCGGGTAAGTCTCCTGGTCGTCTCTACGTTATGGGATATGACATGAGGGCCTGCGGCCAGGAGGGTCCTGAGTGATCTGTGATCCCCAGAAAAATCGGGGATCAATGTCTCGATCAACAGTTCCGGGCACCGCTCCCGGATCGCCCTGACAGTCCGGGCGAATTGTCCGGCTCCTCCGTCGGGGAGGTCATCCCGGTCCACACTGGTGAGTACCACATATCGCAATTCCTGTGTTGTCAACAACTCGGCAACATGGTCCGGTTCGTCATGATCGATCAGTCCGGCAGGATCCCCGCTCGCAACGTTACAGAAGCGACAGGCCCGCGTGCATACGTCACCAAGTATCATCACCGTAGCGGTTCCGCCGCCCCAGCATTCACCCAGATTGGGACAGTCGGCCTCCTCACAGACCGTGTGGAGCCCCAGATCATGGATGGCTCGCTTCAGGCCTGCGTACTCTCCACCGCCGGGGGCCCTGACTTTCAGCCAGTCGGGTTTGCGGCCGGGATGATCATTCTGTGTAACGGGTATTGGCATGTCGTTGATGGCACTATAAGTTTGGCACTCTATCGGGGCAAGACCGACCACCGGCGGCAGCGCCCCATCACTCTCAGCAGGAACGTTGTGTACCGGAGGTCTCATGGCACATATACCCAGCACACCACCCCCCACTGATCCTAATCCACAGGCCTGGGAACGTCTTCAGGAGACGTTCGACGGATGGGCCCGGGAAGGCACTGCAGCACTTATGAGGGAAGGGCATTCACACCTCGGTCTGACTATCGCAAGCGAGTTGCCCGCCGGCAGCAGCGATACGATCCTCGACCTCTCCTGTGGTGAAGGCTGGTTCACCAGGCATCTGGCGTCAGAGGTTGTTCCTGACGGTCAGGTGATCGGTGTGGATCTCTCGCCCGGGATGATCGAGGTAGCAAGCGAGGACAGTGACAACCCGGGTAATGTGCGATTCGAAGTGGCCAACGCCGAGGAACTCCCCTTCGAGGACAAGAGCATCGATCATATCGCCTCCATCGAATCCTTCTATTACTTCCCCAACCAGGTTGCCGCGGGACATGAGATGTTCCGGGTTCTGAAACCGGGCGGCACTTTCTTCGTCGCGATGCATTTCTTCCTGGAGAATCCCTGGTCGCACCAGTGGCGGACCTACCTGGATGTCAGCATGCACTGCAAGGGAACAGAACAGTACAATACGCTCTTCCGGGCATGCGGGTTCATCGATGTGGGTGACCAGAGGATACGTGAAGAAGGCGATCTCCCCCAGGAGATCGACGGCAAGTGGTTCACCACTCTCGAGCAGTTGAAGAACTTCAGGGAAGAGGGAGCACTCCTCATTTCTGGACGGCGGCCACCTGAAGAAGAATAGTCATCCAGCGGTCGCACCTGTGAACCTGATCGATCTGCACACTCACACCACCGCGAGTGACGGCTCCCTCACGCCCTGTCAGCTCGTAGAGGCCGCACTCGAAGCAGGCCTCGCGGCCATTGCGGTTACCGATCACGATACTGTTGACGGTGT
>JALGVQ010000061.1 GCA_025774615.1 bacterium | reverse complement strand
CCAGGCATCGATGATGAGTACCTGCTCGGTCCCTTCGGTATCGGCTTCCTCGAAATACCGGCCCTCGAGCAGGGGGATCCCCATCGTCTGGAAGTACTCCGGGCCCGCCCATATCGTCGCTGGAGCGAGAACTGACTCACCCGGCTGTGGCTGGTATCCCTCCGGCATGATCACATTCGAAGAATTGTTACCGGTGAAGGGGAGTCCGGTGACGACGGCTGCCTCAGTGACACCGGGGAGTGTGCGTACCTCTGCGAGCAACTGGTCGATGAACTGCCGGCGGGCGGCGGCATCCTCATACCTCGATCCGGGCAGGTCGATAAAACCGGTCAGGATCGATTCAGGCTCGAAACCGGGGTTCACCTTCAGGACCTGCCGGAAACTGCTGAACAGCAGACTTGCTCCTACAAGCAGGATGAACGCCACCGCGACCTGAAATACAACCAGGGTATTCCGTAGCAGTGATGTGCGTTTTCCGCCAGTGATCGTACGTCCCTCCTGCCGGAAGACGCTGCTCAGATCGAGGCGGAAGATCCTGAAAAGTGGGATCGCGCCGAAAAGTATCCCGGCAGCGATGGCAAGGAGGAGGGTGAAGAGCAGAACACTGCCGTCCAGACCGATCTCCGCGCCCCGCGGGACCTGATCGGCGCCAAGGACGGTCAGCAGTTTCAGTCCGAGCAGAGCGACACCGATCCCGAGAGCTCCGCCGATTATCGAGAGGAGAACGCTCTCCGAGATAAGCTGGCGGGTAAGCCGCTTCCGGTCGGCTCCCAGCGCGAAGCGGGTGGCAAGTTCTCCCATACGTACATTCGACCGTGTAAAGAGAAGGTTGGCTATATTCACACAGCCGATGAGCAGAACCAGGAACACACCCGCCCAGAGCATGTAGAAGGAGTCACGGATATCCCGCACCAGGAAGCGCTGGAGATCATGGACCTGGGTATGGAATCCGGCATCCTCGAGGAGTTGGATGGCGTTGGGGATCGGGGACTGTTCGGTAAGGGCTGCGTTCAGCACATCGAGCTGGCTCACCGCCTGTTCGATGGTGGCGTCGGGAGCAAGACGGGCAATCATCTGAAAATTATTGCTGTGGAGCGACTGAAGTCCGCGGGCCTCTTCGGGGAATGCGATCGGGAGGAAGAACCGGGTGTCCCGTCGGTTCCACAGCCGGAAATCGGCCGGCAGGACGCCGACGATGGTGTAATTTCGCCCGTCGATCCGCAGTTCCTGATCGAGGATATCAGGGGATTCGGAGAACCGATCGTGCCAGAATCCATGAGTGATGATCGTCTTGAACTGATTGCCCGGTTCCATCTCATCCTCGGTGAAATGTCGCCCCAGGGCGGGTTCAACACCCAGCATCGGCAGGAATGATGGAGTGACATTGACACTGGCAACCCGTTCAGTCCCGTTCTCGTCACCCAGGGTGTTGCCGGCATTCTGGAACAGGCCGCATTCAGCGAACGCCTCGATACCATCCCGCCGGAAGAAATAGTCTCCACCTCCAACCGCGCCCATGTTTCCGACGCCAGCTCCGGGATAGCTGTTGAAGGTCATGACCAGACGTCCCGGATCCTCGTAGGGCAGGGGTCTCAGGATCACCGTGTTGATCACGCTGAAGATGGTGCTGTTGGCGCCGATGCAGACCGCCAGGGTCAGCAGCGCCGTGATGGTGAAGCCTTTCTCTTTCCAGAGGAGTTTCAGTCCGTACTTCAGATCCTGCAGTAATGATTCCATGCGATCAGATCCCCATCCACCAGGTTGGTCCCCACAGGTAACAACTACAGATACTTACTCATACGGAGTGACCATGCCGCGGGTTTCTCCCACCTTATTTTCTCACAGTTGACCGGGAGAGAGCTGTTTGATGTATCATGCAGACGTTTCCTGCACCTGAAGGGATGCTCCGTCATGAAGATCGTCCAGGCAGATTCCCCGTTTACCCGGAAAGCATTCCTGAAGGTACCCCGTGTCATCTATCGCAATGATCCGCACTGGATCAGCCATGTCGATCAGGAGATCAGGGCTGTATTCAACCCCCGGAAGAACCAGACGTTCCGCAACGGTGATGCTGCGCGCTGGATACTGGTGGATGATCAGGGTGATCTGATCGGACGGGTCGCGGCGTTCATCGACCGGAAACAGGCTGAACGATTCGATCCACCGACCGGCGGCATGGGCTTCTTCGACTGCGTTGATGACAGGGAAGCGGCGTTCATGCTTTTCGATACCTGTCGCAACTGGCTTCAGGAACGGGGCATGGAGGCCATGGATGGACCGATCAACTTCGGTGAGAACGACCGATACTGGGGCCTGATAACCGAAAATTTCTCCCACCCTCCGTATTATCACCAGAATTACAATCCTTCTTATTATGTCGACTTCTTCGAAGATTATGGATTCAGGGTTTATTACGAACAACTCATCTACTGGCGCACTCTGACCGGCACTCTCGATGAGAAACACCTGAAGAACGCTGAGCGGTTCAGTCACGATCCTGAATATGAGATCAGGCGATTCGATAAGAAGCGTTTCAGGGAGTGTGCGGAAGATTTCCGGACGGTGTTCAACCGGGCGTGGGGGGGCAGGGACGGAGAGATATTCAAGTTGTTGTCGAAGGAACGGGCGGTTGAAATCGTCCGGTCCATGAAGCCGATGATCGACGAGGATCTGATCTGGTATGCTTATCACCGCGGCCGGCCGATCGCATTCCTCATCACACTGCCTGAAGTGAACCAGATCATGCGGTTCATCGACGGAAATCTGAGCCTGATCGGGAAACTGAAGTTTCTGTGGCACCGATCAAGAACTCCCTGTACCTCGGTCTTCGGGATCGCGTTCGGGATCGATCCTGACTATCAGGGGCAGGGACTGGCGGGAGCTCTCTTCAAAGCCTTCGGAGATCGGGCGGTGGAGCGGGGGCAATACCGCGACGTGATTCTCGCGTGGATAGGTGATTTCAATCCCAGGATGATCCACATTATCGGCTCGCTCGGGACCAGCTTGTTCAGGAAGATGGCTACCTACCGGATGCTTTTCGACAAGGAAGCGGAATTCGTGAGAAGACCGATAGTACCCTGACCGAACCCGGGTACGGCCCGGCCGTTGTTCAGCACTTCCCAGGTATTGTCTTTCAACTCATCTGCAGTCGGTGGCGCAACCAGCAATCAGCCCCTGAATCGACCACCGTAGCCACTCCCGGTGGTTACCGCGCGCAGGTCGATACGTGCTCGTTCGTAATCAAGATATGCTCCCAGGTAACTGGAGCGCGAGTCACTGACCTGATCCTGGGTGAGCAGAATGTCCTGCACGTTCAGAGCCCCTGCCTTGAACTGCCCCAGAGCGAGGTCATAGGAACGTACAGACGCTTCGACACCCGGTTGAAGTAGCCGTAATCTGCCCTCTGCTTCCCGGACCCGAGCGACTGCGTTTTCCACTTCGCGCCGGATGGTCCTGATCTGTTCCTCCTCGGTTCGGAGATTCTGATCCAGTTCGGTCTGCTTTGAATTGACCCGTGCCTGGTTCCGCCCCCAGTCCCACAGGGGGAGCTCGAATTTAATGGCAACGCCCCGGGCCTGATCAGGATCACGGATCGCTTCATACAGCTGAGCCATCTCCTGGCCGCGTCCTTCGAGACCAAGAGTGAGGCTGATGTCACCGGTCAGCCTGCCCTCGGCCCTGCGTTCCATGATGTCCATTTCGTGCTCTTCCCGTCGTCTCAGGGTACTGCGCAGGTCAGAACGCTGGATGAGGGCCTTCTCGATCATAGCGTCAATGTCGATCACCTCGGGTGTGTACTCCATCGAGGCGTCTATCTCGATCTCGGTATCCGCGGGCAGTCCGACCTCCTGTTTGAAATCATCTATTTCACGCGCGAGTCGGCCGGCGTTGGCTGAAGCTTCATTCTGGCTCGTGACAGAATTGACCTCCAGCTGGAGAAGGTTGACCTCGGAGATCACCTCCTCAGCATACAATCGCTGACCGATCTGGTAGATCTCGGCGAGCCGCTCGGCCTCTCCGGCGGCTATGATGTCCTCATGTGTCAATTCGAAGAGTTCGTAGAAGCTCCGTGACACCTGCGTGGCAATCCTGATCTCCTCGTCCCGGAAACCGAGCTCGGTCGCCTCCAGATCGAGTTCAGCTTTCCTGATATTGTTCTTTATCTCGTTGGGCTGCAGGATGGGTTGCTGGAACCTGAGAAGAAGCCTGCTGTAGTAATTCTTCTCTCCTGGCGTATAGGAGAAGAGCTGGTCACTGGTGCGATTCATGACGCCACTCAACGAGAGTGTGCCGTCGGTCGGCAGAGGCTGGCGGATAGTGATGGAGGTCGAGTAGCGGGCCCCGCTTGTACTCAGGATCTTGGGATTTCCGGTCTCATAATCGAGGACCTCCTTGATCGACTGGTCGTAATCAGGAATGGTGAAGTCCATGCTGGCGTTCGATTTCAATGCCGCCCGGCTCGCTTCGAGGTTGAACCGGCTGCGCGCCAGGCCGTACCTGCCCAGCTCCATCCGGTAAGAACGGTCCTGGGCGATCTGGACGGCCAGATCGACATCGAGCGTGATCACATCCCGGGTATTGAAATCGGGTAGTCCGTTATCACCCTGCTGGGCCGCGGCAGTATCAGTGAGAGCGATCAGAGAGCATGGGATGGAAAGGATCACGGCCAGAGTTCGGATGCGGTGTCGGACGAGCATCGATGCAATCTCCTTCAGGATGGATCCGGTTGTGCGAGGCGCAGGAGGCTGCGCAGTTCAGAAGTAATACAGTACAGGTATCCCTGTATCTTCATGGTTCATGAGATTGAATGGAGTGAGAACAGTTTCCAGAAGAAAGCAGGCAACATTCATGTTCATCTGACCGTTCTCAACACAGACACCAGAACCCCGGGAGTGATCCATGGCTGACTTTCTGCACGATATCCGATATGGGATCCGGACCCTGTTGAAACGACCCGGTTTTACCGTGATTGCCGTGCTCACTCTCGCACTTGGGATCGGCGCAACCACCTCGATCTTCAGTATCGTCAACGGTGTCGTGCTGCAGCCTCTGCCATTCAGGGAACCTGATCGTCTGGTACGGGTCTGGAGCACCACTCCCGATAGCGACCGGGACAACTGGGATGGCGCGACCTTCATCGACATCAGGGAGCAGAGTGATTCCTTCGATGAGTTGGCAGGTATATGCGGAGCCAACCTTACCCTGACCGGGTACGATCTGCCCCGGATGCTGAGGGGTGCATCGGTCACATCCAACTGGTTCGAGATGCTCGGAATCGGTGCCTGGCGGGGACGGGTGCTGGCTTCCGGGACCGATTTGCCGGGAGAAAATCGCGTCGTCGTGCTCAGCCACGGCCTCTGGCAGGTGGAATTCGGGGGGGATGAAGGGATTCTCGGACAATCGATCGAGCTGAATGATGAACCATATACCGTCGTCGGGATACTGGCTCCGGGTGTCGGCTATCCCGAGACAGCCCAGTTCTGGGCTTCATCGAGATATAGCGTACCCGACCCTCCCTTCCCTTTGGGAGGAGATCCGGCAGATAATCGTGGAGCGGAATATTTTGATACCTTCGCGCGGCTGAAAGATGATGTCTCCCTGGAGCAGGCGCGCACTGAACTCGAGTCAATCGGTCTGGGACTCCGTCAGGAATATCCTGGATTCAGCGCTGACGAGGGTTACAACATCGTTTCCCTGCGGGAAGCGATAGTTGGTGATGTACGCTCTATCCTCATGACACTCTTCGGTGCCGTCGGGTTCGTTCTCCTGATAGCCTGCGCAAATGTGGCGAACCTGCTTCTGGTGCGTGCCTCCGGCAGGGAGCGGGAGATCGCCGTCAGGATGGCGATCGGCGCGACCCGAACGCGAGTGATCCGGCAACTTGTTACCGAGAGTGCCATCCTGGCTCTCGTGGGAGGAATCCTCGGACTCACGTTCGCGTTCTGGGGAACCGAGCTCCTCCTCGCACTGGTTCCCGAGGAGATTCCGCGGGTGGCCTCGGTTGCGGTCGACTGGACCGTTCTCGGGTTTACCATGTTCATCTCCATGGCGACCGGTCTGTTGTTCGGTCTGCTTCCAGCGCTTCATTCCTCTGGAGGGAACCTGATGAATGCGGTGCGTGAAGGTGGGGGGAAGCACACCGCCGGGCGAACCAGAAGAAACGTTCGCAATGGGCTGATCATCAGTGAAGTGGCGGTATCTCTGATACTCCTGGTCGGTGCCGGCCTGATGGTGCGGACATTCATGGCTCTCAACGAGGTGAATCCGGGGTTCGATCCTGAGCTGGTCCATACCGCGCGTGTCTGGATACCCGGCAGTACATACAGTGAAGATGTGCAGGTGACCGGATTCTATCGGGAGGTCATCGAGCAGATGGAGGCCAGACCGGGGATCGATGGAGCCGCGGCGGTTCTGAGCCTGCCGATCAATCCAGGTTTAACCGGAACCCTTGCCTTTAACATCCAGGACAGACCGGTGGAACCAGGCCAGGATCCGGTCTGTGGTTTCCAGCTGGTGAGCGAAGATTATTTTCGGATCATGGGGATCCCATTGTTGAGCGGGAGGACTCTGGAGCAGACTGACAACGAGAATGGCCCCCAGGTTGTAGTGATAAATCAGGCGCTCGCCGAGGAGATGTGGTCCGGAGAGAATCCCCTGGGTAAACAGGTTACCTGGGGCGATCCGACCGATCCCGAGACGTTATGGGCTGAGATCGTCGGGGTTGTGGGGAACACGCGGTTTGAATCTCTTGATAGTGAACCACGTTCTGAGATCTTCCGGCCTTTCTCGCAGTCACCGATGCCGTTTCTGACCATGGTGATCAAGAGTCGGGCCGAATCTGAAATGGTCTTCTCCACTCTGCGGCAGGTCGTGGCTGATATCGATCCTGATCAGCCGGTGACCGAGATGGTGAGCATGGTCGAGGTCCTCTCGACCTCTCTGGCCCAGCGCCGGTTCAACATGCAGCTTCTGGGGCTCTTTGCTCTGACAGCGCTCCTCATGGCCGCAGTGGGTCTTTATGGTGTTCTCAGCTTCTCGGTCGCTCAGCGTTCCAGCGAGATCGGAGTTCGTGTTGCCCTGGGTGCTGGTTCATGGAGTGTTATCGGCCTGATCGTCCGTGACGGGTTCCGGATGGTTCTGATAGGGATCGGGGCTGGTGTTGTCGGAGCCCTTCTGCTGGCACGACTGGTTTCGAATCTGATATATGGTGTCAACTCCTTCGACCCGCTGACTCTCTTTTCGGGAATTGTCCTGCTTGCCGCGATTGCGCTTCTGGCCTGCCTCCTGCCTGCGTGGAGGGCTGCCAGGATTGATCCGATGGTTGTGTTGACGCAGGAGTAGGTACTGGTCGGTCAACCGCAGAGTACTGTTCCTGTTTGCCAATCAGTGAGGTTTCGGGGCATCATGACAGACTCCTGAAGGGGGAGCGATGCACCAGACTTCACGACACGACCATGATCGTGACTCACCGGCCGAAAAGAAGAGAAGGGCCGGATATGTCGTCAGTGCTCTTTCTGCGATCACGAACCTGGTCATTGCCGGATTCAAGGCCTGGGTAGGGTACTCAACCGGTTCGATCGCCATTCTTGCCGACGCGTGGCACAGCTTTTCTGACACACTCTCATCAGTCATCATCTTCATCAGTTTCAGGATCTCAGCCAAGCCACCCGACAGGGAGCACCCGTACGGGCACGGAAGGGCGGAACTGATCGCGACACTTGCGGTCGGTTTCCTCCTGGCAATAGTCAGCATCGATTTTCTGATCGAATCAATCGGTCGACTCAGCGAGAGACAGGCCGCTGAATATTCCACTCTCGCGCTGGTTATCATCGGGATCTCGATACTGCTCAAAGAAATAATGACCCAGATCTCGATCAGAGTGGGGCGGAGGGTCAGTTCTCCTGCTTTGATAGCTGATGGATGGCATCATCGCAGTGACGCGATCTCTTCGGTCCTCATCCTGGTCGGTATCATCGCGGGGCAGAAGTTCTGGTGGACCGACGGCGTGCTCGGACTGGTGGTCACTGTCGTCCTCCTGCGTGTTACGGTCAGCATTCTTAAGGGTGCGATCAGTCCTCTCCTCGGAGAACGGCTCAGTGAAGAGGATATGGAGGCTATCCGGGCCATCTGTGTCGACCATGCCGACATGGAACTACATTTTCACAATCCGAGGGTCCATGTATACGGAGAACACAAAGAGCTGACATTCCATATCGGTCTCCCGGCAGAGATGCGATTGCAGGAAGCACATGAAATTGCCAACAGACTCGAAATCAGAATCATGAAAGAGTCGGGCATCGCAACGACTGTGCATATAGATCCCATAATAATGGAAATGAACGGGGGGAACCTGGATTGAGGCGACTGACACTCTGCACGATTATGGCGATCATTCTGACTGTCAGCACATCCAGTGTTGCACCCTTTCAGGTGGAAGCCCAATGGACCGCCCGGGATGCTCCGGTCATGACCCGGTGGGCGGAGGATGTTTCACCAGACTCCGTCCATCCCGAATACCCCCGCCCCCAGATGGTGCGCACCGAGTGGCAGAACCTGAATGGTCTCTGGGAGTATGCGATAACCCCCCGGAATTCCGCTCGCCCGGCAGAGTGGCATTCCGGCATCCTCGTCCCCTTTCCGGTCGAGTCTGCTCTTTCAGGTGTAATGGAACGGATCGACGCCGATCAACGGCTCTGGTACCGCCGCTTTTTCACTCTTCCCGGTTCATGGACGGATAAGCGGGTACTGCTTCATTTCGGGGCCGTCGACTGGGAGACGATGGTTCAGGTGAACGGCCGGATGGTGGGAGAACACCGTGGTGGGTATGATCCCTTCACCATCGATATCTCCTCGGCTCTTCAGCCGGGTTCCGAACAGGAGATCGTCGTAGCAGTCTGGGACCCAACCAGTTCGGGATACCAGGCGCGGGGCAAGCAGGTAGATCAACCGCGTGGGATATGGTACACACCGACCACCGGTATCTGGCGGACGGTCTGGCTGGAACCGGTACCTGAATACTCGATCGAGCGTCTCCATATGGTGCCCGATATCGACCGGGAACGCCTGGTCATCACCGCTGATGTGCCCACGACCGATAGTGAAACTGTGGTCGAGGTTCTCGCCCTCGACGGAACCAGGGTGGTGGCTCGTGCCACGGGAGCGGTGAGCGGGGAACTCGTGCTCGAAATACCCGACGCGAAATTGTGGACTCCCGACTCACCTTTCCTCTATGACCTCAAGGTTACGCTCTTGCGCAATGGTGCCGCGGTCGACGAGGTGAACAGCTACTTCGGCATGCGGAAGATCTCTCTCGGGAGGGACCACGACGGCATCCTCCGCATCCTGCTGAACAACGAGTTCCTCTTCCAGGTCGGCCCTCTCGACCAGGGATTCTGGCCGGATGGTCTCTACACGGCCCCGAGTGATGAGGCCCTGCGGTACGATGTCGAAGTGACAAAACAGCTCGGCTTCAACATGGCACGCAAGCACGTCAAGATCGAACCAGACCGCTGGTACTACTGGTGTGATCGACTCGGCCTGCTTGTCTGGCAGGACATGCCGAGTGGCGACCGGTACATCGGAGGCGATGATCCCGATATCGAACGGACTGCCCAGTCGGCACGGCAGTTCGAACTGGAACTGAAGCGGAACATCGATGCCCTCTCGAATCATCCCAGTATCGTGATGTGGGTCATCTTCAACGAGGGGTGGGGACAGTACGATACCGAACGGCTCGGTAACTGGATCGGAGAATATGATCCCACCCGGCTCGTGAACACTGCCAGTGGCTGGTCAGACAGGGGTGTAGGGGATGTGCACGATGTTCACTCCTATCCCGGTCCAGCGGCACCGGTAGCCGCGCCCGACCGCGCCATTGTGCTCGGTGAGTTCGGGGGACTTGGATTTCCGATTCCAGGCCACCTGTGGCAGAGTGAGCGGAACTGGGGATACCGGAACTACGAGTCTGCCGACGATCTCACCATGGCGTATGAAACCCTTCTGAGACGACTCCACAGGTTGATAGCCGAACCGGGACTCTCGGCTGCCGTCTACACCCAGACGTCGGATGTCGAAACTGAAGTGAATGGACTGATGACGTATGACCGGGTGATCATCAAGATGGATGTCGACCGGGTGGCGGCTGCCAACCGGAGGCTTGAACTGCCACCCCCTGAGGTCTCGACAGTCGTTCCGGACGCCCGCGATGAAGCGTACCTCTGGTGGTATACCCTGAACGAACCTGAGGGCGACTGGTTCGCTCCCCGTTTTGACGATGTCTCCTGGCAGGAGGGGGAAGCGGGATTCGGCAGGAAGGATACACCCGGAACCATCGTGCGCACTCTCTGGGAGAGCGAAGATATCTGGATCCGGCGCCGGTTCGATCTGCCGGGAGGAACGATGGACGACCTCTACCTCACCGTTCATCATGACGAGGACGCAGAGGTCTATATCAACGGTATCCTGGCTGCCACGCTGAGAGGATATACCTCCACCTACGTTGATGAGCCGATCTCACAGGAAGCGAAGGCCTCACTCAGGCGCAGAGGCAATGTGATCGCCATCCATTGTCACCAGACGGGTGGAGGGCAGTATATCGATGCCGGTTTCGTGACGATCAGGGACCGGTGATCAGCCGGTGCCTGCTGTTTTCATTTCAAGGAGAGCCCTCTTCGCTTCCCTCACTGATCCGTAGGAATCGAAGAGCCTGATCACCTGCGAGATCATCAGGAGCGATTTTACTTTCTTGCTCGGTCGTGCTACGACCATCAATCCATCAGCGTCTCGACAGCTTGTCAGGCAGCTGATCAGCATCCCGATCCCTTTTGAGTTCATCCATTCAACATTGCCGAGATCGATAACCACCCAGGGGTTACCTTTGTCGATATGCTTTTTGACAGGCTTGTGAATCCGGCTGGTATCAAAAGGATCCATCATCCTGCCAGAGGGGCGTACAACAGCGATCCTGTTATCAACTCCGGGAGACTCAGGCATAATCAACACCTCCATGATATCCCCCATGGTACACCCATTCTGCCCTGATTGACCATCGGGAGGGGGGGGTGGTAAGGTGCGAAACGAATCACACTCCTTCAGAAGAGGAACCTCCATGGAACAGGGAAAAACTCCTGCGGCAGGAATCGCATTCGGTATTGCCCTGGTAAGTCTCCTGATATCCGGTGTGCTCTTCTTTCAGATGCAGGGCCTGAGGGGGAAGATAAAAGAGCAGCTGGCAGAGTGCTCATTTCACCTGCATCGGACCGGGGCGCTCCTCGAGACACTCGGCATCTCGCTGGATCCAGGTCCCGGATATGAGAGCCTGAACCTGACGTTGCCTCCGGTCCCACTCCAGAGTGAAGCAGCCAGAGCGCTCGATCAGTCTAAGATGGCCGTTGCTCTCGGGCAGCTCCGAAACATCCAGATGGCATTTGTCATGCTGACAGCAGAAGAGGAGGGGTCCGGATATCCATCTTCATCGACGATCCGTTCCTATGCGGACTTCCGGGAGATACTGTCGGATTATGCCTTCCTTCCTGCCGACCCATTGGAGAAGGGATGGATTTTTCTGGGGTATCTGAGGCCTTCACCGGATACTTTTCTGCTCGTCACCGAAGCACGGAACCGGGAGCGTACACTCATCTTGATCACGCCGGAACAGATCACACCCTGGCACGCGACACCGTAGAGAAAGAAGAGGCACCAGCATGTCACCGACACGACGCGACTTTCTGATCACTTCAGCCGTGGCCGGGAGTGCCATGAGCCTGGGATTGAACGCCTGTTCGAACTCCCCGAGGAGGCTGAAGATCCTGGTGCTGGGCGGCACCAGTTTCGTTGGTCCTCACCAGGTTCGCCCGGCGCTGGCCAGGGGACATGAGGTCACCCTTTTCAACCGGGGCAGGACCAATACCGATCTCTTCCCTGAAGTTGAAAAACTCGTCGGTGACCGGATCGATGATCTGTCGGCACTGGAAGGCAGGGAGTGGGATGTGGTGATCGACAATTCAGCGACTCGACCCTCCTGGGTACGCAGATCGGCGCAGCTCCTGAAGGACTCGGTCGGGATTTACCTCTTCACATCGACCCGTTCGGTTTTCTCCGATCTGAGCAATATTCCCATGGATGTCGACGGACCTGTCTACTCGATCGACTCCTGGACAGAGGAGGATGAAGGCTCAATGCATTACGGGCTCCAGAAGGCCACCGCTGAGAAGGAGGCCATCGCGGCTTTCGGTGAACGGGCTCTCATCGTCAGGCCCGGCCTGATCGTCGGCCCGGGCGACACCACCGACCGCTTCACCTACTGGCCGGTCCGCGTCCACCGGGGTGGGGAGGTGCTCGCGCCGGGGGAGCCGGACAACCCGGTCATGTTCATCGATGTGCGCGACATGGGGGAATGGTACATCCACCTGCTCGAGCAGGAATATACGGGTACATTCATGGCCCTCGGACCCGACACACCGCTCACCTTCCAGGGTTTTCTGGAGGGGGTGCGGGAGGGAGTCGAGTCGGATGCCACCTTCACCTGGATGGATACGGAATTCCTCCAGCAGCAGGGAGTCAGGGCCTATTCACACATGCCGTTGTGGATGCCCGCAGTTGGTCGGAATACAGGATTCAACCGGTTCGATCTGACGAGATCATGGGAAGCGGGGCTGAAATACCGTCCACTGCCGGTGACAGCAAAGGATACACTCGATTACCACTTCACCCGGCCGGAAGAACGCCAGGCGCGTCTCCGGGCCGGGATAACGGCAGAACGGGAAGCAGAGCTCTTCTCGCTCTGGTATTCAAGAACCTGATCGGGATGCTGCGATCAACTGGTCGACCAGGTCCTCGTCGAGGGAGTGGCTGACCGACCTGATCACGCCCTCATGATCGATCACGTACACAGTGGGCCACCCGGTCACGCCCCAGCGGGTGGCGATCGGTCCTCCGGTGGTGCCGCCGTCAGCGAATGACGGCCAGGTGATCTCGTTTTCGACGATCGCGGTCCGGTAACGCTCAGCAGGATCGCTGTTCACGCCGACGATGGTGAAAGGTTCTTCTTCCAGTCTGGCAACGAGCGACCGCTCGTGTGGGTACATGGCCCGGCAAGGCGGTCACCAGTCCCCCCAGAAATCGAGGACCACTACCTTTCCGAGATAGTCGCTCAACTTCATCTCCTCACCGTCATGGTTCCAGCCGGTAATCTCCGGCGCGGGGTCACCGACCTCGAGGTCGGCCGGGTCGTGCGGGTTCAGCTCCGCCGCAGCGATCGCACCATAGGTGGTCTCATTCCAGGCTTCATCGGTGTAGTCATCGACCAGCCCGGTCAGAAGGTCGACGCGGCGCTGCTCCATCTCGGCTGTGACATCACCACGCTCGGCGAGGGTGGCCAGTACGTACATGGCTGATGCCCGGACCTGTGCGTGGGGGGAATTCTCCATCAGATAGCCGAACCGTTCCTGGTGCTCGGCTGCTGGAACTGCATACCAGTTCTCCGACAGAAGGTACATATGGGGAGAACCGGTATATCCTTCGAAGATCGATTCGATGACTTCCTCCCTGGAAGGGGCATCGATGCTCTCAGCCTCTTCGAGGGAGCGTGCCTCGGTCGCGCTGAGGATCCACATCTCAGCCTTCAGCCCTGCTTCCGTACCCCGGTACTCGCTCGCGAGGTCCTGGTATCTCGTGAAGAAGGTTGCAGCCTTCTCACCACGAGCCAGTTCGCTTGAGTCGTACTCCGCCTGGAGCGTATCCAGCGCAGCGGTGGCCGGCGCTCCTTCGAGCAGCCTGATAATCCCAGGATCAGGAGTGGTACCAGAGCCAACCATGGAACGCCTCTCAATTGTCGTATCTTCTTCACAAACATCTCCCTTGTGCCTGGTTTTCTGGATCTCATCTGCATCAAGAATCTAGTTCTGATGAACTATCTGTCCAGTAGACACTTCTCGAACCAGGCGACTGTTGCCGTTGTCGCCCTCCGGAAATATTCATCACTGAACCCGTGCGGGGCTCCCTCTCGGTGTGAACCAGATCCGATCGCAGGCGAGTCTACATCAGGTTATCGTCTATTCATACCTGAGAGTCATCAATGGATCGATACGGGTCGCCCGTCTTGCCGGGATGAGTGAGGCAAGGGTCCCGGTCCCACCCAGGATCACCACGATGAGTACGAACATGACGGGATCGGTTGGAGAGACCCCGAAAAGGAGCATACGGACACCCTGAGCGAGACCCAGCGCAAGACCGATACCGAGAACCACGCCGATTACAAGCTGCACCACGGCCTGTCTGACGATCATGCGAACCAGGTTCCCCGATTGTGCGCCGAGTGCCATCCTGATCCCCAGTTCCTGCGTCCGGCGACTGACGGAGAAGGCCATCACGCCGTAGAGACCGATCGAAGCAAGAAAGAGCGCAAAGAGCCCGGCGATCATAATCATCGACCCGAAGACCGCGTAGAACCAGGTCACCTCGAAGATCACTTCACTCATCGGCATGACCCAGTAGATCGGGAGGTCTCCATCCACCGATTGTACTGCCCCGCGTATTGCAGAGGCGTAGGAAAGCGGATCGCCACCGGTCATCACCGCCAGACTGACGAACTCGGCATCTGACTGGTAGAGGCTTACATAAGCGATCTCCGGTACATTGTTCTCGGTATCGGTCCATTCATCTCCGACTACCCCGATGATGGTGAACCAGGGGTCATTCCCGCCATCGGTGGCCCCCCGCGCCCGCTTTCCGATCGGGCTCTCACCCGGAGACCATTTCTCCGCAAAACTCTGGTTTACGAGAGCTACGGGGAGTCCGCCGGCAACGTCGGTAGAGGTAAAATCACGGCCCTGGAGGATCTCGATCCCGAAGGTATTGAAATAATCGGGGGTGACGGGCTTCAGATTGGTGAAGGGGAAATCTGATTCGGGGGGATAATCGACCCCCTCGAATATGAAGTCGGTTCCATCGGCACCGCGTACCGGCAGGAAGGGAGTGATTGATGCTGAGAAGACACCTGGAATCTCATTCAGTTGTGCATGGAGTTCCTTGAAGAACTGCGTTCGGCTCTCGACGGTCGGATAGTCGGTATCGAACAGACCGAGCCTTGCGGTCATGACGTTCTCACCCTCGATCCCGAAGTCGAACCGGCTGAGGTTCATCACACTCTGCGTGATCAGGCCAGCCGCGAAGAGGAGGCCGAGTGAAAAGGCTATCTCGGAGATGACCAGGAACCTGCTGAATCTCGACATGCGGAAACCAGAAGCGCCCCGGGATTCATCCTTGAGGACCTCATTGATATTGGGGCTTGAAGCCTGGAGTGCCGGGAATATCCCCGCAAAAAGGGAGGAGATAAGCATCATCCCGGTAACAAAGAGGATCACATTCAGATCGATGTTGAACTTGAACCAGTAGGGCGGATCGCTCCCCTGGGCGTACTGCATGAATATCGTGATACCGATGTGACCGAGGGCAAGACCGATTGCAGCTCCGACAACAGAGAGGGATGATGCCTCGATGACGAGTTGTCTGATCAACCTCTTCCGGGTCGCTCCGAGAGAGGTCCGGACCGCCATCTCCCTGGTGCGCAGGGATGCGCGCGCCAGCAGGAGGTTCGCCACGTTGAAGCAGGCGATCAGCATCACCGCGAATGTGGCCACCAGCATCAGGTGGAGTACGATGTTTCCCTCGGATCCCATGATCAGCGCGGAAATTTTCTGAACCTGGATGCCAACACCTTCATTCGTCTCGGGATACTCACGGGCCAGGTTGGCGGCAATGGAGTTGAATTCCTCGGTCGCCTGCTCGTCGTTGACACCCTTTCTCAGGCGTCCCATCACATTCAGATAGACGCCGTCACCCCTCAGGAGTACCAGGGGATCCTGTTTCTGGGGCAGCCAGAGTTCTTCTTCCATCGGGAAGAAGAATCCCTCGGGCATGACGCCGATGATCGTCGAAGTCTCACCGTTGACCCGGATCGATCTGCCCAGGATCTCCGGATCACCTTCGAACCGGGTCTGCCAGACGTCATACCCGATCACGATCACCGGTAACGCGTCACTTGCCCGCTCCTCTTCGGTGAAGATCCGGCCCATCACGGGCTGGATCCGCAGAGCGGAGAAAGCGCCGGGAGTGATGAACGCGCCATCGTACCGGATCGGATTATCTCCCTCGCTGACGATATTGACAGTGCCCCCATACCAACCCGAGAGATCCTCGAACGAGGTCTGCTGGGCCCGCATGTCGGTGAAGTCGTGGATCGAGATGCCCATCTGATCCAGGCCTTCGGAAGGATTGTTCCCCGTGAGGAACCGCAGGTCCCGGGACTCTTCGAAGGGGAGCGGTTCATACAATGCGCCGTTGACGATGATGAACATCGTGGTGGTGAGACCGATGCCCAATGCCAGCGTCACCACACAGGTGATGGCAAGGCCCGGGTTCTTCACGAACATCCGGACGCTGTGGCGGAAATCCTGGAGAAGAGAACTCATCGACAGATCCTGGTGAGGGTGTCAGCTCTGGAGGCTGTCAAAAGTGGAAATCCCCACATGGATCCACCCTGCATGCCGTTCCTGTTCTATTACGCACTTACTATTACGTACTTCAGAGTAGTGAAGTTTCGTTCCGATGCAGGATTGTGGCAGGATTATACAGATACGTATTATTCAGTCAGGATTTCTGGCCGGTCCACCGCCGGCTCCCGGTCCATATTCAGCCAGGACCCAGTGCCCGTCACCGTGTCTCCTGCTGTCGATCCAGGCGATCAGTCCCACACCCGGTGTCCAGTATTCCCGGTATTCCTCGAATCCGGGACCATCGGGTGCGTCCGATTCCTGGTAGTAGGACACCTCAATGCAGGAGTACGAGCCAGAGGGAACGGTGATGAGTGTGTCGGTCGCGGTCACCATCCAGCCGCTCTGACCGGTGTTCCAGCCTCCGATTCTCGATCCCGCAGCGGGAACGATCAGGTCGGCCATCCGGATATAGGGGCGATAGACAGGGCGGGGCGCCTCTTCATTCCCTTGCCAGATCCAGCTGGTCAGATCGAGGAGCCCGGCGGTGGAGTTCGCCATGTAGTGAGGATACTTCCCCAGAGATGAATCACCGATCGCCTCTATCAGGCAGACGGGACCGACGACTTTCACCACCTGATGTTCGATGAACCCGGTGGAGTCGAACCACCCTGCCGCGGGCAGGTGGAAACTGCCGAATGGCAGCAATACCGGATCGTCCTTCAGGTGCCTGATCAGCGCCCCCGGGTCGTGCCGGAATTCTTCATAAGCGGGATGGCGGGTGAAGTTCACCAGGGGATCGATGAGGATCCTGTTCCGCGGGTGGTACACTTCTTTTTCAACCCAGGTGATGAGCGTGTCGAGGGGAGCCGATCGGCTGCCGGTTTCATCCTGATCGATCATCCAGTAGACCCAGGCTGTTCCCTGCGAAAGATCGATGGAATAGGGAGCGGTTTCTTCGATGAAGTACATCCGGGCAGGAGCAGCGCAGGAAACCATACACAATGCTATGGTCAGTACAGCTATACAGAGCGGACGGCTGCTCCTGCCCATCAGTCGGTACACATCCACAGATCGTGAATGACCGGTCTTCCTGGTTTCGAGAATCATAGACATGGCTTGTAAGAATAGACCTTGCCCTGGATATGGTCGGTTGTTGCTGCTTCCGATTCATATACAATCGCAAGAACCATGCCACGAGGAGTGTATCTGGAACTGGAAATGAACAGATCGGTTAGTTTGTCAGTAACCTGTTGTGAATCAGGTGGTTACAGATAAACCAGGGCACTGTGAATCATGATATAGTGGACCGGAAGCGCACCTGTGCCTGTCAGGAACGAAATAATGGCTCGCACATGTCCCGATAAAAGGACACGCGATGTCTCAGAGCATGGACACTCCCGGGCCGTTATCCTTTCCCGTGAAGTTCCTTCCAGGCCTGGATATACCGTTCAGCACCCGGGTTCTCCTCATTCCAGACCGGCACCCGGTCGCTGTTCGCCATCCTGAGGAGTCCGATCGCAAGCAACCGGGTCGTTCTGGCCATGTTCCCGAAGTCGATCTTCTCCCAGTGATCTCCTACCTGATGGTAGTCGTCGTAGGAGAAGGTCACGCAGATCGTATGGGCCGGAACCCCTTTACGTGCCAGGGGGCCGTTGTCACTGGCACCGAAATACCGTTCAGAGTTCTGTGGATGCCGGTAGACCTCGATCCCGATCTGATCTCCCACCTCAACAAAGGTCAGCGGCAGATCCGTGAAGTCGAAGCCGGTGAAGGAGGCGCGATTGGTCTGATCCCCGCCAACTCCATCGGTTCGTCCGATCATCTCCAGGTTGACGACGCCGATCGTTTTCTCCAGCGGTACGACAGGATGCTCGGCATAGTACGCCGAGCCGAGCATTCCCTTCTCCTCGCCGAACCAGGCGATGAAGAGGATGCTTCTCTTCGGTGCTGTTGCGAGCCGGGCGAGCGCGGCCCCGAGTTCGATCACGCCGACCGTTCCACTTCCGTTGTCATTGGCCCCGTTGGCGATACTGTCCGTTTCCGAACCTGACCTCACACCTATGTGATCGTAATGGGCTGTCACCAGGATGTAGGTGTCCTTCAGAACCGGATCGGACCCGGGTATAAGGCCGACTACGTTCCGGAGCACGAACGGCTCCCCCTCAGGGTTCTCGGCGTCCTCCACAGGGACCGGGCGCTGCGACCTGAATACCCTGGTCTCACCCGAGCTGAGGGTCCGCTCCCGTTCGACAGTATTAATGACCCACCACGCGCTCTGGAAGTATCCGTCGTTCCCAGCCGGTTCCAGACCGGCGCGTTTGAACTGGGTGGCGATATAGAGAGCAGCCATATCGAGACCGGGGGAGGGGGTGTCGCGCCCCATGAGCTCGTCGCCGGCGAGGAACTCGAGGTGGCCCTCCAGGGAGGCGGGTGTGATCGATTCAAGAAGTCGCTGCTCCTGTATCGAAATCGATCCCTGTTGCGCTATCGCCTGGCCCTGTATCGCGATGACTGCGATCAGCGCGAGTCCCGACAGTTCTCTCTTCATCTGCATCTGTTCCCTCTCCCGATGGCTTCACACCGCACGGAGGCCGGAGTGATTATTTGAATACGACATCGTAGGCTCCTATGCTCCCCCGGTCGACGATGAGGTGCTGGTAGCCGAGCTGCCTGGAGTTCAGGCTGACGTAGTCACTCTTGGTTCCCGACTTCACCTCGGCACGGTACTGCTCGAACAGGTACTGTGAGAGCTCAAGCGCATTGATCTCGCCATCCTGGTCAATGTCGGCGTACCGGCCACCGACCGCGTCGGAGATGAACTTGGCCAGATAGCCGCCTGCCATGAATTTCGCGGCGACCATCGAGGTGACATCCTCCTCGGAAGAGAAGAACCCCATCCGGCCGGGAACCGAGATCACATCCTTTGCGAACCCACCGCTGAAGCATGAATCGAGCACGAGTATGGCGATACGGGCATTGATCTCGTCGAAGATCTCCGCCATCTCATTGTCGAGGATCTGGTCGTCGTAGAGGTAGATCGACTCGTCGATCCCATCCGGGTCGGCACGTTCAAACCCACTCGGTCTCTCGACCCGACTGCCATGACCTGAGTAGAAGAAGACGAACACGTCATCGGGACCGACCCGGTTGCCGAAATCACGCAGAGCGTTCCGTACGTTGGACGCGGTCGCCTGGGAGTCGGTAAGGACGCGCCCGTTACCGGAGGGCATGCCGGCTCCGCGCTGCATCGCCGAGTAGAAGGTGGTGGCATCCTCGGCGCAGAAGCTCAGGTCGGAACCCTCGCCCGGGTAATCACTGATGCCGACGAAGAGTCCGTAGACGTTGCCTCCTGCACCGGAGGGACCGGATGTCGACGCGGGACCTGCGGAACCGGTGGTCAATGAAACCTGGTACGATCCTGTCTCGCCACTTGCGTAGGAGGTGGCGATAACAGAGTACCGTCCGCTCTCCTGAAGGGTGAGATCGATGCGGGATCTGCTCGTGCTTCCCTCGTGATCATCGTTTTCGAGGAGTTCATCCGAAGGGAAGACGAGACCGATGTAGGTGTCGAACTCAGAGGATGCCAGTTCGACCGATATGGTCTGACCTGCCTGGCCATCGAAGGTGAAGATGTCACTGTACTCACCGCTGTCGAGAGTATTATCTCCGGACTCGAGCCTGCCTGACAGACTCTGACCCGGAGAGAGGCGGCGGATGTCCTGCTGTCCGGGATTGTCAGCATCCGTGCCACCCTGAGCGGCGGAACCGATTTCGATGGAGAGCTCATAATCACCGGTCTCTCCGGTAGAGTAGGAGGTGATGATGGCGGAGTAGGTACCACTGTCGGTGAGATCGAACTCGACGATACTGTGACCGGGTGCGTCATCTGCATCGTCGTTGTCCTCCTGGAACTCACCGGGGCCGGTCACGATCAGGTAGGTGTCGAACGCCGAGCTGGAAACATCGATCCGGGCGTGCTGTCCCGGCAGGCCTTCGAAGGTGAAGACATCGAGGTACTCCCCGTCGCCCAAAGTCTCGTCACCTGCAGAGAGAGAGCCCTGCTCGACGCGCGGTCCTGTTGATACCGATGCCGGACTGCCCCGCAGGATGTGCAGGTCGTATCCTCCTGTCTCTCCGGCTTCGTAGGAGGTCACGCCGACGGTGTAGGTCCCACTCTCGGTGAGCTCGAGGTTGAGCAGGGATCGATCCATGTCACCCTCGAAGTCATCGTTCTCCTGTCTCTCCTGACCCGGTGTGAGAACGATCAGGTAGGTGTCGAAATGGACCGAGCGAAGGTCGAGGACGACCTGTTCACCTGCGGTTCCCTCAAAGGTATAGAGGTCGATGAATTCACCGGTATCGATGGTCTCATCGCCCCGGGCGAGTTCGCCGCTTTCGATCCGGGGACCGCCACTCGAAGATCCGGCTGGTCC
>JALGVQ010000253.1 GCA_025774615.1 bacterium | reverse complement strand
GAAAGGGCGAATCACGGCAGAACCGAAACCTTTCCCATCGGATAGGTTATCTGCACACTGCGGCTATAACCGGTTTTCGGATCAGCAATGGTGATGGTTATATTCTCGAAGGGCCAGCGCAGGTCACCCAGAGGACTGATATAGAAACCCCACTGCTCACCATAGGCGAACCGGGGCTCGATCGACTGTATCACAAGTCCGTAGAACTTGCTGTTCGAGTCGGTGAAATCCATCAGTACTATAGCGCCGCTATTCAGTGGGTCTTCTACATAGTCACTATAATTATCCTGATACCAGAGTCCGCCCGTATCGCGCGCCTTGAGCATGGCATAATACCGTTCACTATCCACTTCCGCCCTGAAACGCACGATCGCCATTTCCGAGATGGCCCGCTGCTGAGCCATGCGCAGATCGGACGCCAGTTTGCTGGCCGCCTTGTCCACCTTCATTTCGGGGATGATCTTGCTGAAGTTGGGAATGGTGGCGGCGATGAACACTCCCACCAGACTCATCACAATGAGGACCTCAAGTATCGTATAACCTGACCGGTTACTGCTCACGCGAGTGGCAGCCATGAATCTGTTAATAACGGTTAACACCATGTGGCCTCCGCGTCTCTGACCGCAAATCAGATTCAGCAGTCACAATTCGTTGATTGTCAACGAATTAGAGACGATTCGAGAGTGTTGATTCAACACCACTTTCGATTTGTAAGTAATTATTTACTACTTCTATTTTACTGTTTATCAACAAGTTACGATGAAAGCTGCCGGATTATGTAAGATTTCATTAACATGTGTTAGGGTACTTCAGTTCCGAACGGCTCTTGCTTCATGGTCAAGCAGCGGCGATAGTAAAAAGTTCTGTACAGTCTGTCCATGATAAAATGAAACAGGACCGTCTGGTCCTCCTTACACTTCTCTGGACATCAATATAGTCAATCGTCAGAATAATCAGTATTCAGGCGGGTTTCCGCCATTTCCCCCACTCCCTCCCCCATTGACCACCCCTGTCTCCGGGAGTAAAGTCGGTTATTCCAGCGACGCAAAACCAGCCCCTCGATACCGAACAGGAGCAATATGGGCCACCACATCGACAACGAACTCCTCTTGCGGGTCACTTCCAGGATTGAGGCCGCCAGAGATGAGATGATCGAACTCCAGCGAGGTCTGTGCGCCCATCCAGCCCTTGGTCCATCAAGTGGTGGAACCGGAGAAATGGCGAAAGCCGCCTGGCTTATGGAGCGTCTCTCCGGATGGGGATTCCCCGAGCCTGAATACTACCCTGCTCCGTCAGATGACGTGCCGGAAGGTGAACGACCGAACTACATCGTCCGCCTCCCCGGCGCCTCGCACGACCACACGACCTGGGTACTCACCCATCTCGACGTGGTGCCTCCAGGTGAGGAGAACCTGTGGAGCGGTGATCCCTGGACGCTCAGGGAGGAGGACGGGAAGCTGTACGGCAGAGGTGTGGAAGACAATCAACAGGGGATGGTGAGTGGCATCTTCGCCTTCAGGGCACTCCTTGAGGAGGGGATAACCCCGCCGCATGACGTGGCACTGGCATTCGTGGCCGATGAAGAGACAGGAAGCCACTTCGGCGCCGAATACCTCATGGAACACCACCGGGACCTCTTCGGGCCGGATGACCTGCTCCTCATCCCTGACGCGGGTGATGAGGATGGCACAATGATCGAGGTGGCGGAGAAATCGATCGGATGGTTCCTGTTTACCGTGCGCGGCAGGCAGACCCACGGTTCCACACCCGACCATGGCGTGAACGCGCATAAGGCAGGGGCCCACCTCATCGTACTCCTTGAACAACTGTATGAGGATTTCCCTGTCCGGGACGATCTCTTCGACCCTCCGGTGAGCACATTCGAGCCCACGATGAAGAGAGCCAACGTGGAGAACATCAACACCATACCCGGTGAGGATATTTTTGCGTTCGACTGCCGGGTCATGCCCGCATACAGCCTCGATGACGTTCGCGGCAGGATCGAGGTATACGTCAGGGAAGTGGAGCAGACGTTCGGAGTGACGATCGGAATCGAGACCCCCTCATGGCAGCCGGCAGCGCCGCCTACATCCCCCGAGGCCCCTATCGTCGGTGCCCTTGGCAGGGCGGTGAAGCATACCTATGGTGTGGACGCCAGGCCCATGGGGATCGGAGGGGGAACAGTGGCGTCATTCTTCAGGAAGGCAGGGATACCCGCAGCAGTCTGGTCCCGCATGGACGACCAGGCACATATGCCGGATGAGTATTGTGTGATCGATTATATGGTGGGAGACGCCGCTGTTATGGCCCACCTGTTCCTGGAGAGCTGAGATATCTGATCGCGTAAGAGACCGTGCCCGGCTCGAGAGCCGGGCACGGTCTGAAGAGAGCCTGATCAGGGAATGATCGTCGGGTGCAGAATACTCAAGGAGTAGCCCTCGGAGTTTGTCGCCGATACAGGGACCGGACTCATATTCTTCAGGAGCACCTGGGCATCCCGCAACCAGGCAAATACACCTACGCCGGCAACAGCATGAGGTGCCGGTGTTATTCCGTCATTATACGCAACCAGCGCTTCCAGATAGAGCTTGTCACCCGGCATCCAGACCGCTGATATCGGGAAGGTGTGCCGGACCTGGGAAACTGTGTCCCCCTCATGTGTGGGTCCGGTCAACGGACTGCCGACCAGTTCATATCCCCACACGGCGAGTTTGGTGGTTACTTCGTCCAGATCGCGTACGTGATCGATCTTCCCGACCGTGCCATCACTGATCCGGTACGAGGTGAAATCGCCAGGCACGAAGACCTCGGTGCCGTCAGGATTCCAGGTCGCGTATGTGGGCACTTCAACAGTAGTAATGGGGAGCTTTTCCGCCCCGGTGCCGTCAGGGTGGACCCGCCACAGCTCGCAGCCTGAACCCGATGTGGCACCCGCGGGAATCTTCGCGAAGAGAATCCATTGGGCGTCGGGTGAGTAGCAGGGTGTCCAGTTCTGTATTGATGATGAGCCATCAGAGGTGATTGCCACAGGCGAGGCATCGAGCCCATTCTGAACTATAATATCGAAACCGGCGGTGGGAGAGCCATCCATGTAGGTAAAACTCTCCTGATCCTCCCGGTTGAAATTGAGAGCACGCTGCTGGGCGCCGAACCCGTTCACCTTTTTGACCTTGAAGAAGAACGTATCGAGGATCTTCAGATTCGTTCTGCCGAATCCGATAAAGAACGTTCCATTGGCCCGGTCAACAATATCGGGACTCGAGTAATCGTGAACACCCGACCCCACAAGAAGCACTTGATTCGTTGTCTGTACATTGATGGCGCGCAGTTCAAGCGTTGTGTTCCCCGAAACGCCGGAGTGGCCGGCAAAAAGCAGACTGCCCGGTACGAGGGATGTCGTCTGAAAGCCGATATCGTCGTCGGGGTTTATGGCATCGCAACCCACAAGTATCAGCACAAGAACGAGAATGGTGATTGTTGCGGTCCTCAGGTTGTATCGAGAGCGCATCTGTATTCCCTTTTCCCTGGGTGTTCCCTTTTCCCTGGGTGGGGCAACGCATGTGATTGGTGATCCGGTATTGTCCGGCAAATGGTACCTCTGGTAACTGGACGTGCCCCTCTCTATACTCGTTAACACCATGATTCCTGTAAAGCATTCACCACAAAAAGAGAAATCTGGAGAATCACTCGGGGATCGTCTCGGGAACCTCACCACAGAAAGCGAGCTGAGTGAACCACTGGAAGGCGGGCGGATCGCCTGCCTGGCCTGTGCTCACCGGTGCCGGATCCCTCCCGGGGCTGCAGGGATCTGCAAAGTCAGATTTAATGATCAGGGCTCTCTTCGGGTCCCCAGAGGATATGTCACCTCCCTTCAGACCGACCCGGTCGAGAAGAAGCCGTTCTTCCACACCCTCCCCGGCTCGCTCGCGCTCTCACTCGGCATGATCGGCTGTGACTATCACTGTTCATTCTGTCAGAACTGGGTCACCAGCCAGGCGCTCAGAGATGATGTGAAGGGTGTGTCCATTCGCACGATATCTGCGAAAGAGATCGTTGCCCAGGCCCTCGATGCCGGAGCGAAATCAATCTGCAGCACATACAATGAGCCGATCATCACTGTTGAGTGGGCAGTTGAGATATTCAGACTGGCCCGCAAAGCAGGACTTGCTACATCATTCGTCTCCAACGGGAACGCTACCCCGGAGGTACTCGCTTATCTGGACCCCTGGATCGACTTCTTCAAAGTCGACCTGAAGTCCTTCTCCGATAAAACGTATCGTGGACTGGGAGGCAGACTGGAACCGGTGCTGGAAACGATCCGTACGCTGGTGAGAATGGATAAGTGGGTTGAGATCGTCTCCCTGCTGATCCCCGGATTTAATGACTCCGACAGGGAACTGAACGATATCGCATCGTTCATTGCGGGAATCTCAGTGGACATTCCCTGGCATGTGACCGCGTATCGTCCGGAATACCGTATGGACAAGCCGGGGCCAACCCCGGCCGCAACACTGCTCCGGGCCGCTGAGATCGGCCGCTCCCGGGGACTGCGGCACGTATATGCGGGGAACATGCCGGGAAGGGTCGAGGGTACTGAGAACACACTCTGCCCCTCCTGCGGCATGATCCTCATTGAACGGCAGGGGTTCACGATCCGGGCCAACCACCTGGATGGGAACCGATGCCCTGCCTGTGGAGCGGTGATAGCCGGTCGCTGGAACTGCTGACCGATTTATGGATAATTCGCGAAATACTTGCGTAACGCCTGATATTATCAGAACATGCATCTGTAGTGATATAGACAGACTAATCACTCCTGACTTTCTGACTGCCGGAGTATGTGAATGAGCAATACCCTCTCAGAACTCGAGCCTCGTGTAGTATGGGAATATTTCGATGAGATCAGGAAGATTCCCCGACCTTCAAAACACGAAGAGAAGATACAGGCATGGCTGAAAGCATGGGCTGAGGAGAGAGGATTCGGCGTCCAGGAAGACGCTGCCGGCAATCTCGTTGTCTCCGTTCCAGCGACCGATGAAAACAAAGAGGCGGCACCCGTCGTTCTGCAGGGACACGTCGACATGGTCCCGGAGAAAAATCGGGATTCAGACCACGATTTCCTTACCGACGCGATCGAAGCGGTGATCGATGGTGACTGGGTGGTTGCTCCTGAGACCACTCTCGGAGCAGACAATGGTGTCGGGATAGCGCTCAGCATGGCGGCCGCGTCCGACCCGGAATGTGTACATCCACCTCTTGAACTCCTCTTCACCGTCGATGAGGAGACTGGCCTTACGGGTGCTACCGAGCTGGATGAAACGCTCCTTACAGGACGTATGCTGATCAACCTCGATACTGAAGAGGACGCCGCGTTCTACATCGGGTGCGCTGGCGGCGCGGACCAGCACACCTTCTTCGACCTCGAGAAGAAGACCTCAACCCTTCCGGAAGAGATCCAGATAACAGTCAAGGGACTGAGGGGTGGCCACTCCGGGGTCGACGTCCACGAGAACCGTGCCAATGCCCTCAAACTGCTCGTCAGACTGCTCCAGACTTTCCGCATTTCCGGCATCGAATTCGACACGGCCACGATCGAGGGGGGTATGCTGCATAACGCGATCCCGCGGGAAGCCTTTGCCGGCATCAGAGCCGCCGAGGGATCCCTGGATCGTATCCGCACCGTGACCGAAGAACTCACGGTTGAGTTCATGGGAGAGTTCGGAAAGATCGATCCCGGACTCGTGATCGAGATAACCTCAGGCATGGTGGGTACAGAGGTCCTCTCCGATGATCTCGCGCGACGTCTGATCGACGCCCTTGTAGCGGTTCCGCACGG
>JALGVQ010000060.1 GCA_025774615.1 bacterium | reverse complement strand
AACTACGGTCTCTTCACCGGCAACGATGCCGACATGAAGGCAGACAACAAGCCGTATGTTGATGAGGCGATCGATCTGGGTGTGAAGTACATGCTCATGGGTGAATGCGGCCACGCCTACCGGATTATGAAGATGATGATGGAAAAGGCCCAGTGGTGGGGTGAACTCCCCTTCGAGGTCATCAACTGCATGGAGTGGACAGCCGACCGGATCATGGAGGGCAAACTCGAGTTCGATAAAAGCAAGAATCCCATGCCGGTGACCTATCACGATCCATGCAATTTCGGGAGAAGCTGCGGGATCGTCGAGGCGCCCCGCGTGATCCTTGATGCCTCCTGCGAAGACTTCCGTGAGATGCACCCCAACCGTGGTGACAACTGGTGTTGCGGAGGTGGTGGTGGTCTCTCAGCCATGGACGATATCCAGGAATTCAGGATGAACGTCTCCGGCAAGAAGAAGACAGAACAGGTGCGTGCGACCGGGGCCAAATATCTGGCGACGGCCTGCTCCAACTGCAAGAGGCAGTTCATGCAGCTCGTCGAATACCACAACGAAGACTATGCCGTCGGTGGTGTGCATGACATGCTGTCGAGGGCCATCAAGATCAACGGGAAGGCTGCGGAGCGGACCATATACGAATAGGCCGATTACATCTCCAGCATCTGCAGCTCGCACAGTACATTTTCGAGATCACCAGTCGGAGTAGGATTGTGACCATTTCTGAACCAGAATCGGTGACCTTCGGCGACAGCACCTACACCCTTGATGGTCACGGGTTTCTTGATCCGCCCGATCAATGGGATGAGGTGTTCGCCGAAGGTATGGCCATGATGCAGGGCATCTACGGCGGTCTCACTGATGAACAGTGGAGTTTCATCAATTATCTCAGGACGAAGTTTCTCGAAGAGGAGACAGTGCCGGTTGTGGTGCTTGCCTGTGCTGACAACAGCCTCAAACTCAGCGATCTGAGGTTCCTTTTTCCAACCGGCTATCATCGGGGGGCATGCAGGATCGCCGGGATCAATTACGATTTCATGTATCAGACAAATATCTGGCTCACGTACGAGACATCCACGCTTCTCCAGGAAGAATTCAAGCTCTCCCCGCGCGGATTCCTGACAGACTTCGACCAGTGGAATGAACGATTCGCTCATCTGATTATCCGTGAATGGAAACTGCAGCAGGGCCTTACTGAAAGACATCTGGAGATCATCGCCTATCTGAGAACGTACTTCGCCAGGACGAAGAACATTCCCACCGTCATCGAGACCTGCAGAGAGAACGATCTTCACCTGGAGGAATTCCGGGAACTCTTCGATGTCGGATACCGTCGGGCAGCCTGCCGTATCGCCGTACTGCCGTTCTTCGCATGACTACAGCATTCGAAATCCACTGCTCTGGGGATACACTACACCAGTCAACAGCTCACCTTAAAAAAAGAACTATCATGTCAAGAATCAGGTTTCTCCTCAGTGTTACAATACTTCTGCTCTCCGGTACCAGTCTCTTGCAGACACAGGCTCAGGCACAGGCGAGCAACCAGTCAGCGGAACTCATGCAGGTCTTCCATTCCATCTCGAGTCATGAGCTCCTCTCTTATGCCACCGAGATGAGTGACGCGAAATACCGCGGTCGTCTCTCCGGCACACCGGAGTACATGAAGGCGGCCGGGTGGGTCGCCTCTCTGCTCGAGGAGTGGGGTGTCAAGCCGTACGGTGATGATGGAACGTACTTCCAGATGTTCGACAACCCGCACAGTCGGGTCGAGAGCGCCGGAAGCCTCTCCCTGCAGATGGAGAAGGATGGTGAGGAACTGAATCTCTCGTACTCTTTCCCGGATGATTACTATCCCGGCACCAATTCCGACAGTGGCACTGTTACCGGGGAAGTCGTGTACGTGGGATATGGCATAACGGCTCCCGAACTGAACTATGATGACTACTCGGGACTTGATGTCCGGGGCAAGATCGTCGTGATAGACGCTGCCGTGCCATACCAGGGTGATGAGGATGTATTCATCGACTGGGTTCCGTACAGCTATCACCAGTTCAAGCTGGACAACGCCCGTCGACATGGCGCTGTCGGCCTGCTCTATATCGGCAAGACTGCCAATCCCAATACCTCCTTCAACGAAGGCCTGGTCTATTGTCATATCGACCAGCACGTGGTCGACCACCTCTTCTTCGGTACCGGTCAGACACACGATGATGTACTGGAAGAGATCAGGAGCGCGCTGCAGCCCCGTTCGCTGGCCCTCGGGAAGGAAGCAACGATAACCGCCGATATCAGGCGGCTCCCCGATTCACAGGCATGCAACGTCATCGGTCTGATCGAAGGTTCTGATCCGGAGCTCAGGGATGAAGTCATCCTTGTGGGTGGCCATCTCGACGCGGTCGGTTATCTCGGCCAGGTGATGCCTGGTGCCCTCGATAACGCATCAGGATGCGCCGACATGCTTGCCGCCGCCCGCGCCCTGGCATCTTCCCCTGTGCGGCCGAAGCGCTCGATCATGTTCATCTTCATCGGTGGAGAAGAGTGCGGGCTTCTCGGCAGTTACCACTATTGCGCCCACCCCCGGTTCCCGCTCGAGAAGACAGTGGTATACTTCAATCTCGACATGGTGGGGCACGGTACCGGTCTGTCGGTAGGCGGAGGAGAGACATACCCGCAGGTATTTCGACACTTTGAAGAGGCGAACCGGATGTATCTGCACAGGACGTTGCGCACCTCGGCCTCACGGTCATCAGCCGGCCGCCCCCGCAGTGATTCGGTCATTTTCAACCGGGCAGGGTTCAGGACCATGAGTTTCGGTACCACCGGACGGATCCCCGGGATGCGGACGTATTATCATAATCCTCTGGATGTCGTCGAGACACTGACTCCGGAGATCATGGAAGACGTGGCGAAACTGATGTTCCTCGGACTGCTCGACCTGGCGAATGATACCGGACTGGAATTCTGATCGTGGAACTTGAGACCCGGATCAGGGAGATCCCCTCGCGGTTGGAAGAGGTGCGGGATCGGATAGCGCGGGCAGCCGGGGAAGGGGGCCGGGATCCGTCTGAAGTGAGCATCGTCGCAGTCACCAAGACGCTGCCGGCCTCACTCATCTCAGCCGCGATCCGGGCAGGCATCGACGCGATCGGTGAGAATCGTATCCAGGAAGCCTGTCAGAAGATCGAGGAACTGGGCCGAGACTCGGCCGTCTGGCACCTGATCGGACACCTCCAGACAAACAAGGCGCGACAGGCGGCACGGTGGTTCGATGTCATCCAGAGTGTTGATTCGGAACGGATCGCCTCGGCGCTTCAGCAGCGGGCTGTGATCGAGGAGCGGAACCTGCCGGTATTCCTGGAAGTGAACACCTCGGGTGAGGAGAGCAAATTTGGTGTTCCTCCGGACGATCTGAGGCCGCTTCTGGAGGCTGTTTCGGCGCTGGATCGGATCACTGTGCGCGGTCTGATGACCATCGGACCGTTCGATCCCCGTGAGACAATAGTGCGTCCGGCTTTTGTCAGACTGCGCCGCTTGCTTGAAGAAGCCCGGGAGTGGGATATTCCCGGTGTGGAGATGAACGAACTCTCCATGGGGATGAGTGGTGATTTTGAATGGGCTGTAGCTGAAGGCGCTACCATTGTGCGCCTCGGATCAGTCCTGTTCGGCCCGAGAGGATAGGATCGTGATTGTTCTTGGTAATCTTCTGGTGACAACAGGCAGTTTGCTGAAGTCCATTGCCGGATTGTACATGCTGATAGTGATTGCCTCAGCCGTGATCACCTGGTTTCCGGTCGATCCGTGGCACCCTGCAGTGAAGCTCCTCAGGGGACTTACCGACCCGGTCTACGAAAGGGTTCGGAAGGTCATGCCGAAGGTACTGTGGAATACCGGTGTCGATTTCACGCCGTTCCTTATCATTCTGGCGCTCTGGTTCTTAAACGGCGCGGTATTCCAGAGTCTGATCGATGTCGGAATGCGGATGAGATAACGGTCCGCAGACCATCTCAAAGGAGGACCCGACAGTGCGGATAACCCCGATCGACATTCGGAAGCAGGAGTTTCGCAGGGCCATGCGAGGCTATGACATCGATGAGGTCGATACCTTCATGGCCATGGTCTCCGAAGAGATGGAGGAATTGATCAGTACGGCCCAGCAGGCGAAGGGCGAAGCCGTGTCCCTGAAGGAACGGCTTTCCGAGTATCAGCAGATGGAAGCCACCATGAGGGAGACCCTCATGACGGTTCAGCGGGCAGCAGAGGAGAAGCGGGGAGCGGCGATCCGCGAGGCTGAACTCATCCTCAAGGAGGCAGAGGTCCGGGCCGGGAACTGGATCGAAGACGCCCACCGCTCGATACGGGACATAAAGAAGGAACTGGCCAAATTGAGAGGCATGCGGGATTCTTACGTGACCCGCCTCCGGATGCTTGTGCAGGCCCAGCTCGACATGCTGAAACTCGCTGAGATGGAAGAGGAAACTCCCGACGCGACACTCGATATCTTCGAGGAACGGCTCGAAG
This sequence comes from bacterium, assembly GCA_025774615.1. Lineage (GTDB taxonomy): Bacteria > Blakebacterota > Blakebacteria > Blakebacterales > Blakebacteraceae > Blakebacterum. The sequence goes on along the minus strand of JALGVQ010000060.1, from coordinate 9,475 downwards.
AACTCACCGCGGCGGCCCGGGAGCGGGTGGCACTGGCCGGAGATTCCGATCCTCGGACCGTCGATAATGAAGATAGCGCGGCAATACCCCTCGAGCCGGCAACGGAAGAAACAGAATTATTGGAAGAAGAAATCGTAGAAACTGTAGAAACTGAAGAAACCGGAGACGTGGAGGGGGAGGACAAGGTCGAGGAAGAAGACAGGGGGTTCTGATCTGCCATGGGAGGGAGACTCTGTGACCGGCCTCTATGACCGGCTCAGTGAGGCTGCCTCCTGTCTTGGGGTCAAGGCTGATCCTGCGCCTGTCGCCGGCATGGTGATCGGTGAGGAACTTGAAGGAGTGATCGACGGAATCGAAACAGGAACATTCGTTCCCTGGGCCGATATCCCGCATGCTCCCCGTGGACGCGAAGGGAGCGGACTCACTCTGGGCACCCTGGCGGGCAGACCTGTCGCGGCCGCCCACGCGATTCCGGCAGAAGGGCAGGGATGGACTCCAGCGGATGCCGCGTTCCCCATTCGGCTTCTGGGCGCGATCGGGATCTCCGACCTGATCGTATGCGATCTTGCAGGCGGACTCAGCGACCGACTCGAACCGGGTTCGGTAATGCTCGTGAACGATCACCTCAACCTCACTGGTGACAATCCGCTGATAGGACCGAACGACGATCGCCTCGGTCCGCGGTTCCCTGATATGTCCACCGCATACAGTTCCCGTTTAATCAGGCTTGCCAGAGCGGCCGGTATTGCAGAACGTATCCCTCTTCACGAGGGGGTCTATGCCGCGGTGATCGGTCCGGGATCGATGTCCGGAACCGAGCGGAGGCATCTGAACACTCTGGGTGCTGATGCTGCAGGCGCTGGTGTAGTACACGAGGTCACGGCCGCCGTCCATATGGGAGGGGAGGTCCTTGCCATATTGGCGATCACCGATTCCGGGTCAGATGAGGATTCGGGAACACGATTTGCGGAAATGTATGATACGAACCTGGCCGCAGCACAGCAGTCGATGAACCGCCTGGTGAAGAATCTGATAGCACAACTCTGAATACCGAGATTCAGGACACTGATGAGATCATGAGCGCGACCGACCAGGAGAATAACTCGCCCTTCCGTCCCGTTGAGGACCTCAACCACTCGCCTGCGCGCGAGGAGGTGATCCTCGAGTGGTGGCGGGAACGGGATATCTTTGCCCGAACCCTCGAACTGCGGAAGAATGCTCCCGATTATGTTTTCTTCGAGGGACCACCGACAGCCAATGGGTTGCCCGGAGTCCACCATGTGCAGAGCCGGACGTTCAAGGATCTGATCTGCCGTCTGAAGACCATGGAAGGGTATCAGGTCCTCCGTAAAGCGGGTTGGGACACTCACGGTCTTCCGGTCGAGATCGAAGTCGAGAAGCAGCTCGGCCTGAGCCAGAAGGCGGATATAGAAGAATACGGAATAGCCGAGTTCAATGAGAAATGCCGTGCCTCGGTACGGCGATACGAGGAGGACTGGCGTCGCCTCACCGAACGGATCGGCTTCTGGCTCGATCTGGATGACCCCTATTTCACGTATACTCCCCAGTACATGGAGAGCGTCTGGTGGATACTCTCCCGCTTTTTCCAGAAAGGTATGATCTATCGGGGCCATCGGATCCTGCCGTACTGCCCGAGATGCGGTACGCCCCTGTCCAGTCACGAGGTATCGCTGGGGTATCGTGAGGTCAATGACCCGTCGATCCACGTCCGCTTTCCGGTCCGGGAAGATGAAGCCTCCGCTCAACTCTTCGCCGAAAAACCGGAAGAGATGGCGCGCAGCCTCCTGGTCTGGACCACCACACCGTGGACGATGATAAGCAACACCTTTACGGTCGCTCATGCCGACCTGATCTACGTGGAACTGGAAGTCGACGCCGCCAGGCCTCACCTCCACCGTTCACTCGATGATCTCTACGGAGAGAATTATCACCGTGAGATCCACGATGTCTCGAAAGAGCCAGGTGGCAGGGAACGACTCATCCTGGCCGAGCGGAGGGCGTTCAACCTCTTCGGCAATCCCGAAGCGGCTGAGTACCATGAGGGAGTCAGAGAGGTCTCACGGTTCACGGGCAGAAAGCTGGCCGGGATCCGGTATCAGCGGCCATTCACCTGGATGGAGATGGACGAATCCATCACGAATGTGGTCTTCACCGACGAGTATGTGACCGATGAGGAGGGGACAGGACTTGTTCACTCTTCCCCCGCCTACGGTGAGGATGATTACAACACCGGTAAGCGTGAAGGCATGCCGATCGTTGAACCGGTCGACAACGACGGGAAGTTCAGGCCTGAGGTCGAGCAGTGGGCCGGTGTGTTCGTGAAAAAGGCCGATCCGGGCATCATCAGGGATCTGGCGGAAAGGGGTCTGCTCTTTGCCGCGGGTGAGGCCAGCCATACCTATCCCTTCTGCTGGCGCTGTGAGTCTCCACTCCTCTACATGGCTCAGCCCTCGTGGTATATCCGGACTACCGCGATCAAGGAGAAGCTCCTCTCGGCAAACCGGGAGATCAACTGGATACCGGCGGAGATCGGTTCCGGTCGCATGGGGGAATGGCTTGAGAACAATCAGGACTGGGCGCTCTCCCGTGACCGGTACTGGGGTACACCCCTGCCGATCTGGGTCTGCGATCGGGAGGAGTGCGGAGCGATCGAGTGCGTCGGCTCGATAGAGGAACTCAGGAGCCGGGCCGGGGAGGAACTCCCTGCCGAGATCGATCTGCACAAGCCGTTCGTGGATGAGATCCAGTGGCAGTGTCAGGCGTGTGACAGCGGAGTGATGAAACGTACTCCGGAAGTGATCGATTGCTGGTTCGACTCGGGTGCCATGCCTTTTGCCCAGTGGCACTACCCGTTCGAAAACAAGGAATTGTTCGAGAGGCAGTACCCGGCTGATTTCATCAGTGAAGGTGTGGATCAGACCAGGGGCTGGTTCTATAGCCTGCTTGCCATTTCCGCCTTTCTTACTGACCGTCCTTCCTTCCGGAACTGCCTGGTGCAGGAGCTGGTTCTCGACAAAGACGGCCGGAAGATGTCAAAGAGTAAGGGCAATACGGTTGATCCATGGGATGTGATCGAGAAGTGGGGAGTCGATCCCCTGCGCTGGTATATCGTGACGAACAGTCCACCCTGGGCACCGACGAAATTCGATGAGGAGGGGATCGCGGAAGTCAGCCGCAAGTTCTTCGGCACGCTTCACAACACCCATGCCTTTTTCGTTCTCTACGCGAATGTGGATGGATATTCACCTGAGGGATCAGAGATGATCCCCGTTGAATCGATGTCCTCTCTCGATCGATGGGTGCTTTCACGACTGCACAGCACCACCCGGCTTGTACGTCTCCACCTGGGTGCCTTCGAGGTTACCCGCGCCGCCCGCGCTATCCAGCATTTCGTGATCGAGGATCTCTCGAACTGGTACGTGCGGCGATCCCGGCGGAGGTTCTGGAAAGGTGAACCGGGACCGGACAAGTCGGCAGCCTACCAGACCCTCCATGAGGTACTGGTCACCCTTGCCGGGCTCCTGGCTCCGATCATTCCCTTCACCAGTGAGGAAGTGTGGCGGAACCTTCAGGCATGGCGTGAAGGGGCCGCTGAAAGTGTTCATCTGAGCGATTATCCAGCCGGAGATGCCTCGTTGATCGATGAGCAGCTGGAAAAGCAGATGGATTTCGTGCGGGAGGTCGTTGCGCTGGGCAGAGCCGCCAGAAACCGGGCCGGCCTCAAAGTTCGGCAACCGCTGTCGGTCATCAAGGTGGTAACCGGCCAGCCGTGGCAGAAGGAGGCCCTTCACCAGCTGGAGACGCTCATCCTCGAAGAGATGAACGTCAAGCAGGTGGAACCGGTGGAATCATCCTCATCGTTCATGAGTCTGCAGGCTCAGCCCCATTTCTCTGCGCTTGGACCGAAACACGGCGGTGAAGTGAACCGGGTCGCCGATGTGATCAGGTCTATGAGCCAGCACGATCTTCACATTCTGCAGGATGGCGGCGACGTGCGACTCTCCCTCGATGGAGATGAGATAGTGATCGAACCGGGGGATGTGATCCTTGAAGAGGCCGAACCGGAAGGGCTCGTGGTCGAGCGAGAAGGTGAGGTCACCGTGGCGGTTGATTCCCATCTCGATGAGGCATTGATCCGGGAGGGGCTGGCACGCGAGTTCACTACCCGGGTTCAGAATTTCAGGCGTCAGATCGGATTTGAAGTTACCGACCGGATCAGGCTCGGGTTTCAGGCCTCACCGAAGCTTGAAGAGGCGATTGAAACCCATACCGGGTATATTGCAGGAGAGGCTCTTGCCGTTGAAATGCAGAAGGGCCTGCTTGAGGGTTCCGAATGGCATGAGGAGTGGCATATCGACGGTGAATCTGTTACGATTTCAATGGTTAAGGTTAAGGTGAAGGTGAAGGAGTAGAACGAATGCCCAGGCGTTTTTCGAAAGCGAAACTGGATAAATATCGCAAACTGATCCAGGAGAAACGCGAAACACTGTTGAAGGAACTCGATTATCTCGAGGATGCATCTTTGCGCTCCACGATCACCGAATCCTCCGGAGACATCTCTTCCTATTCTTTCCATATGGCCGACCAGGGTACGGACGCGATGGAGCGGGAGAAGGCCTTCCTCTGGGCCTCGCGTGAGGGCCGATTCCTCTATCACCTGAACCAGGCCCTGAAGCGGATAGAAGACGGTACCTACGGTTACTGTGAAGAGTGCAGCAAACCAATTTCGGATGACCGGCTCGGGGCGGTCCCCCACTGCCGCCTCTGCATTTCATGCAAGACCAGCGACGACGCCAGTAAGGATCAATAGATCTGATGTGGGGATTCGGCCTTGCTGCACTCATCCTGCTGACAGATCAGGTAACCAAGGCTCTAATATCGGTTTCAATGACACCGAATCAGAGTATTCCGCTCATCGGAGATCTTCTCCAACTGACCTTTATCCACAACCCTGCCTCCGCCTTCGGACTCGAACTGGCGCCGAGCTGGTTTAATGTGATCTTCGGTGTCATCGCGTCACTGGTGATCTCCTGGTATATGATCCGGTTACCGAAACGGGAATACTGGCCGCGGATCGCCCTCGGGATGATTCTGGCTGGAGCGCTCGGCAACCTCATCGACCGGGTTCGTTTCGGAGAGGTCGTCGATTTCATCCACGTCGGACTCTCCTCACGGGTCGTCTGGCCCATCTTCAACGTCGCCGACATGGGTGTCAGTGTCGGAGTGATCCTGCTGATGCTCTACTTTATTGTTATCGGTGAACCGGACCAACGTGATGCAAGACTCGACTCCTGAGCGTCGCGAGCTCACGGTTACATCGGAGCCGGGATCTCAGACAACGCCACTGGGTGAGAAGGAACGACTCGACCATTTCCTCGGCCGGCAGTTCGATGATCTCTCCCGGTCCCGGATCGAGGCACTGATCAGGGGAGGGGCGATCACCATCGACGGAAAGGGGATCAAGGGCAGCCGCTCAGCGATTCCCGGCCAGCAGATCGTGCTCTCAGTCCCGCCGCCGGATAAACCGTCACTGGAGCCGGAGGCGATCCCCCTCGATATCAGATTCGAAGATGAGCACCTGATCGTCGTGAACAAACAGGCGGGACTGGTAGTGCACCCCGCGCCGGGACATCACTCCGGTACCCTGATCAACGCGCTTCTCCATCACTGTGACGATCTGTCGGGAATAGGTGGTGTGCTGCGTCCCGGTCTCGTGCATCGACTCGACAAGGACACATCGGGACTGATCGTGGTCGCCAAGAGTCAGAAGGCGCATATCGGTCTGGCAGGAGCGATGAAGGAACGGGATATCCGTCGGGTCTACCAGGCCGTTGTCTGGGGAACTCCCGATCCTGGGGAAGGGACGATCCGGTCATGGATCGGACGGAGTCGCAGTGATCGCAAGAAGATGGCTTCCTATGTTGAACGTCTCCGGCCTCTTGTAAAGAGGTGGGGACGACCGGGGGAAGAGGGCCTGATCCCGGAATCGGTGGAGTATGAGGATGTGCAGCCTGGAGATGATGAATCCGGCAGTGTGCCTGCCGGGCATGATCTGACGCTCCCGGAAGGTAATGAGTTACCTGAAGGAGTGCCCTCGGGCGCGCGCAGAGCCGTCACCCATTATTCGGTCCTGTCCGATTCTGATCTCGCATCGGTGGTCAGGTGTGATCTCGAAACGGGTCGAACTCATCAGATCCGGGTTCATCTCACTTCCATCGGTCACCCGGTTGTCGGGGATACTGTCTATGGAGGGCGGGAAAAGGCGATCAGGGGGATGCGGAGCGATCGGGGAAAGCGGGCCGGGGAGTTGCTGAAGATGATCGACCGGCAGGCATTACATGCCATTGAACTCTCGTTCACTCATCCGGTCAGTGAAGAGGAAATCACACTCTTCTCCGAGCCGCCCGAGGATATGCAGAGGCTCCTGGCGGTACTGTAAAAGGGTGCATTGTTTGCTGACAGACCGGGACAATGCAGTAATGATGGATCGTGTAGATGCTACAGTGTGTGAAAGGGGAGTCTGATGTCTCTGGACAGACGTGCGGAAGATAGAAGGAGTGAAGACCGGCGTTCACATGAACGACGCGATTCAGATCGGCGACTCGGCCCGGCCATGCCCGTATCCCATGCTGAACCGAGAACGCAGGAGGATGTGGACCAGATCCGCAGTCAGCTCGAGTATGAGATGCGCATGGTCAGGGAGACGGCTGACTACATCTCGGCGCACGGCAATCGGGTAGGGGAGGTCGACCTCGATGCGTACCTTGAATCCTTCATGCTGCATGTGACCTTTCTCCTCGATTTCTTCTTCCCCACCGTCCATTACAATTCGAGAGGCCCGAACGTCAATGAGATCACACCGGAGTGGGCCGATCGCGAAATGATCAGTGAATCCCTGGATCGTATTCGGAATAATGCCGATAACCTGCTCGGCGGGATGTCCTATTTCCGCATCGTATTTCCCACGAAGAAGGGACTGTCAGCGGTCTGTGCCGAGCTGGAGGCCCTCCGCTCCCGATTCGAACTGCTGTTGAGTGTCAACAGCCAGTCGATCGTGGAGACACCAGTCGATGATGATCAGGGAGTGGGCCAGCGGTAGAGAAGCAGGTCGGATGGAAGGGCGGGAGTGAACGATCCAGTCCACATCAGGGCATCAAGTGTGGGATTCCCCGAGGTCACGAAGAGATAATCCCCGACAAACGCGAATCCGACTCCTCCCTCAACGAAGGGGAGCGGAATGAATTCCCGGAATCGGCCCACACGAGTGAATGTGACCAGTCCGAAGTCACCTTCCTGTCTCCCTGGTGTGACCAGGAGACGTTCATCCTGCCAGTACGCGAATCCAGGTGTCACTCCACCCAGCAGGCCGTTCCGTTCGAGGACTGTCGAGTCGATCAGTGCCGCGGAGAAACTGGATGTGTTGCGCAGCCCGTCTGCCGACAGCCGGTAAAGCACCTGATACGTTTCACTCTCTTGCTGTAGAGGTCGTCGCACCAGGTATAGGTCGGTCCCGTCGGTGGTGAGTGCGTAGCTGTTTTGCGCACCCCAGGGCAGGGTGGCAAGGCGCTGCCACGTTCCTCCGACAGATGTCAGGAACCGCAGTTCAGTCGCGTTGACTCCGAAGTACGTGGAACCGAGATGGCAGAGACTCCGCGGTGCCAGGATTGATCCGATACGCCCCAGTTCATTTCCCTGAACATCGCGGCGGATCAGTTTGCTCTCACCGCTACTCTGGAGGAGCAGAGAATTCCCTGATGTGGCCAGAGTGGGTCCGGGTGAGAGAGTGATCCTGAGCCGGGACGGGATATCGACTACCCGCAACACAACCTGACCGGGTTCAGGTATCGGAGTCACGCAGATCCGCACCCTGCCATCTGTGGGGACCAGCTGCTGACCGAGTGAAGGATCTGCCCAGGATTTCCGCCACCAGTAGTCAGTGGATCCGGAACCGCTGCCTGCTGGCCTGGTTTCAAGAGTTACCAGGGTGGTACCGTCCGCTGTCCAGCCGGTGAGTTCGAATGTCTCGCTATCCGGTACTCTGAGCGCCAGTTCCATGATCGCGCCGTTCTTGATCGCCTCCAATGCTCCGGTCGTAAGATCAAAACGCATCTGAGCGGACTCATTATTTCCGAAGCTGTCGGGAATGGAGGCCTGCACAACTGTGCTTACGAGTGTTTCCGGATTGAGTCGGAGGAGAGGCAGGGCATCGTCGGGGTCGGGTTCAGGGTCGAGGAGGCCGCAGGAGGACGCCTGTGTAGACAGGAAGACGATGAGGAGGAGGAGCGAAAGTGGCACCGTCCGCTGTTTCATGTGTGCCTTTCGACCATCAGGTCATCCCGGGAAGGGGTACCCTCCCGGGATGACCAGGTCGCACTGACTGTTCCTGGTGCTAATTCCTTCCGGATGTTCTCGGATCGGGGAGAACCGTGATGATCTTCGTGGCGGTCTCATCTCCACAGGTCACCGTCATCCGGTAACTGCCGACTCCAAGAGCTCTCATCGGAGTGGCACCCGGTTCGGGCCGCTGGAAACCACCACCTGCCCCACGTCGTGCGAATGAGGGTCGCAGGGGTACGCTGACCATATGGAAACCTTCTTCACCATTGCCCTCGATCCGGCGTATCTCGGTGCTGTCGATAGACTCGATGACGATCTCCACCTTCTCTGCCGCTGTGCCGACCCAGTAGCCAACCCTGAATCCGTCGGTGGGGTTCTGGCCGGCGAAGACCTTGTCGCCGCGGCTGACCTGCTCGTACCGGGAGTTCCAGGAGATTGCGTCCTTCATGTCCATGAGGGCGAAATCCGCTTCCCGCGCGCTGGAGGTGAGTCCCTGGAGCGGGGTGATATCGTCCATGATCCAGATGCTCATCCCATGGGTGCTGATCATGAGGTCGTGCTCCCGTGGGTGGACTGCGATATCGTGGACCGGGACGATCGGCAGGTTGTTGCTGAACGGATCCCAGCTCTCCCCCCGGTCGAGGGAAATGTAGACCCCCCGTTCGGTACCGACCCAGATGAGGTCGGGGTTCACCGGGTCTTCGGTGATCACGTAGACAGGATCGTCACTCGGCAGACTACCGCCCAGTTTCTTCCAGGTCTGGCCGAAATCCTCGGTGCGGTAGACATAGGTCGAGAAGTCCCCCATCCGGTGACCGTCGAAGGTCACGTAGCAGGACCCCGCTTCGAAACCGCTCGGTCGCACGCGACTGACCCAGGTGTTGTTCGGCACGCCCTGGATGTTATCGGTGACCTCTGTCCAGATGACGCCGCCGTCCCTGGTCACGTGAACGAGTCCGTCATCGGTCCCGACCCAGATCAGGCCGGGGATGAGTGGTGACTCACCGATCGTGACGATGTTGCAGTGGTTCTCCGCGCCGGTCTGCATGTCCCCGCGGTTCCGGGCGTTGGTCTTGGAGGTGTCAGCGGTGGTGAGATCGGGGCTGATCACCGACCA
>JALGVQ010000059.1 GCA_025774615.1 bacterium | reverse complement strand
ACAGGTCGTATTCCCCGGCTCGGAGGCCGGTCAGTTCGTTTTCATCGCTGATTACTGTCCCTGGCGCCGATCTGCATCCGGAGGACAGACATCCGGAATCATGCCAGGGCCAGTCCTGAAGGTCTCCTCGTTCACGTTCTCGCTGGGAGGACTCATCCAGGTCATGAGAACTCCTACCGCCACCGTCGAGACAGGATTCTTCCTCGGTGTCACGAACCAGCGTGAGCGGTTGGTCTATTCCGGTACTATCGGTGCGCCCCAGCCTGCTTCACCGCTCGATACCACCGGCCATACCGGCTGGCTGGTGACATCGGACATCGGATTCCGGATCAGATCGACACCCGGGAGTGGTCCCGCCATCGCGCTGGAATTCACCCGCCTCGAAATCCTCACCAGGTGGGACCTGGATGACGATCCCGGCCACCTGTTCTTCCGACCCGGTTTCAGATTTCGGCTGACACTGTTCTATCCGTTGCCGAGCAGACGGTGAAGTTCAGCCAGATACCCGCTTCTGGATCGAAGTGACCATTCTTCAGGCGGTTCCGGGAGGTCTTCTCTCCCGCTGAGGTGGACCAACGCCTTGTGCACCTTCCGGGTGAACGAGAGCGATATCCTGAGCTCCTGCGCCCTGGTATCCTCATCGCCCCCCGATACATCCACTGCAGCCGGGAATGACTGGAGGAGATCACCAACTGTCCTCTCCTGCAGACTGTCGTCACCTCTGAGGGCTATCTCCGCCACCGTCTCGACGATAAGCCCATGCAGGTAATTACGCGGATTCGGCTCCGAGACCTCAGAGACCAGTACCTCCACACAGCTCTCATCTCCCGATTCCCTGAGACAGCGCACCGTGTTGATCCGCAGGACGCTCGATGACACTGAGTACTTCATAGCGGATAGGATCGTTGGGGACCTGCAGCAGTTCGGCCGCGTATTCCATGATCATGGACGGCTCCGTCAACGCGAGGCATCTGAGCGCCCGCAGGCGGACGACGATATCCTCATCAGAGAGCGCGGCGCGAAGCAGTTTGTCATCATAACCGAACTCCACATCCAGTTGGCTGAACTGCGCGATATCCTCAAGAACGAGGAGATATCTTTCCAGCGAGAGCGCGCGCCAGGCAGGGTCGGGATCATCTACATCGGGTATTCCGGGTTGCGACCCCGTGCTGGATGATTCACCAAGAACGGAGCCCGTGTATTCCTTCATGGCCCGGTGGGCCTCGAGCCAGACCAGCCAGGGATCTATCTCCCTGCTCAATCCGATCAGCTGCTCCCCCCCCTTCTCTCTCTTCCCCTTCTCGTACAGCTTGATGGCCTTATCGAGTCTGCGGTACAGGCGCCGAGCATTGCTGCCGGGATCGGGGATCTCCCTGATCGCGGTATCGAAGAGTCCGGTCACGCTCTCCACTGTGCGCTCCGGCATGCCGATAACCCGGTCATCACGGGGATCCATCACGATCATCTGAGGCCAGGATGAGATACCGAACCGGTCATGGATACGCAGAGCCTCCATGTCCGTCAGAAGCGAGTCGGGCGCGCCGGCCAGACTCCCGTCCTGAACGGTCTCATCCCGATGGTCCCAGCCGAAGTTCCGGTTCACGAAGAGCCAGGTGACACTCTCATACCACGGCTCGAGCGCCGGGTTACTCAGGACGTCCCGCTCCAGCGGGACACAGTGTGGTCAGTAGGTTTTGGTAAAGTAGATAAAGACAGGGGTACCGTTGCGGAGTGCTTCACTCCTTGCCGTCCAGTAATCCATGTGCCAGGGCGGTCCTTCCGGAGGGTCGCCTGCACGCAGAACATGTGACGGAACCAGCAGAAGAAGCAGGAGGATGATCAGTGTGAACCGCGCTCCCCTGCCCGGCCGGTCATTCATCGGAATCAGACCCGGTATCGGCTCGTCTGGAACTCGAGGAACTCGATGAGATTTCGAGTCAAACTGTATATGGTGCTTTCTGAGGCCGGGTATCCGATTCGGAGGCTACCATCCTTGAAGAAGAGATGCACCTTCCCCTTCCCCGCCCTGACACCCTGTATCTCATGATAGGGAACCCTGCTCTGGAGTTCTTTTGCGACTATGTGCAGACGATGGTTTGTGATGACCACATCCACCTTCTGTTCTCTCTCCCCCCAGGCCTGAGTGCGGGCACGGATATTCACGCCCTTCCCCAGCATCGGCTTGTTCTTCACCACTGCGAGAATCTTCTCACCATCACCCAGCTTCAGGCTGAATTCCGGAGTTGAAACAAAGCCCCACTGGGGACCGGAAACCGATGAGCTCACTGATTCCCGAAGAAGATGCTCGGCTTCTTGAAGTGCCTGTGCAAGACTCTGCCCACACCGGTCACACCTGGCGCGATGAGCACTGTTCTTGAACTGACACGACGGGCATATCCAGTGAAGCGGACCACCGCATTGTACACAGGTTCCCCGATCAGCCTGCTGACGGGTCCCGCACGAAGGACAGTTGACGAATGGTTCGTCCCCGGAAAGGTCCTGAATCGGAGGGTAATAATCCTCATCCAGTTCGGAGATCGTGTCAGCAACCTCCTCCTGCTCCTGCTGCTCCTCTTCCTGCTGCTCCTCTTCCTGCTCCTGCTGCTCCTCTTCCTGCTGCTGCTCCTCCTCCTCCTCCTCCTGCTCCTCCCCCAACCCAGGTTTCTCCACGATATCGGGCAGTGCGGAGACATCTTCATCCTCTTCATCGCCATAGTAGCGGTACGTGAAATCGGATATCAGCGGTATTGCCATCCCTGAACCATCCGGGGATACTTCAGCTTTGTCCCTGGTGATGGTCGACTCTTCTTCACCGGCTATCGGCTCTTCATCGATATCATCGGTTGTCTTCCACTCCTCATGCTCGACCTCTTCATCCAGGCTGAAAGCCGAAATGGATTCTTCCGGCTGCGGTTCCAGAGTGTGTTCTTCCAGTTCAGTATCGTGTGCGCCCTCTTCCGGAGACCAGGCTTCTATCTCTGCTGCAAGGGATTTTATCGGTACATCACCGCCCCTCTCGGTCGCTTCAAGCCGGTCGAGAGCCGCTTCCGCCTCCTTGCGATCCAGTTCGGCATCAGCAGCAGCAATTTCCTTCTGCTCCTCGGGGGTCCCAACCCCTGCCGACCGCAGGAAGTGATAGTAGTGATAGCCATCCTGTGTCGATCGATCCATATCGCGGATGGCCATAAAGACCTCCCGATCGTGGATCTGACGAACACTCCTGCTGTGTCCGACCACAAGAGTCAGGTCAGCGACAGAACAGATCACGCGCGGGATTCCCCGGGCATACCGGTAGATCTCCTTCACCGCTTCGTCACTGAACAGTTTCTGGCCGGTGTACCCCGCAACCTTGATGCGATGTTCCAGCATCCGACCGGTATCAACAAGATCCATGCTGTGGAGGAAGTAACGGACCGGTAGTCGCTGATAGAATTCCGGCAGCCGCTTCATCGTGCCTTCGAGTTCGCTCTGCCCGCAGAAGATGAATGTCAGCAGGAACGTGTCACCTACTGTGTAGTTGAGGAGAACCCTGAATTCCTGAAGTAGTTCCGGACGGTCAATGAGCAGCTGCCCTTCATCGAGGATGAATACGCAGCGCTCACCCCGCTCGAACATTTCCACCAGAGCCTCACGCAGTTGAAGCAGGTTCTGGATCTTCTCCCCCTGCGATTCTCCGAACCCCAGTTGCCTGAGGAGTTCCCAGAGCATCTGGTTCGGGGTCAGGGTCGGATGATCTATGAACACGATCCGGTAGTTGTCATCAGCGGCAGCAGTGAGGTCCTTCTCAAGCCTGCGCAGCACACTCGTCTTCCCGTCTCCGGGATTCTCACTCACCAGAAGTGCGCCGCCCTTGTTGCCGGCTATCGCGTACTGCAGGCGCAGCATGCACTCGCGATGCTGCTTCGAGAGGTAGAGCATATCGGGATCAGGAGTAAGCGCGAACGGAGCTCGATCGAAGCCCCAGTAGTCAAGGTAGCTCTGATCCAGGTTTGTGTTCATGGTCAGTTTCCTGTTGAGCCAAAACCTCCGGCCCCGCGGCTTGTTTCAGGAAGTTGCGGTACATCCTCGATGATCGCCCTGCAGACCGGACTTACTATCATCTGGGCTATCCGCATCCCGTCCTCCACTGTAAACGAATCACGGCTGTGGTTGATAAGGATAATTTTTACCTCACCACGGTAGTCGCTGTCGATCGTTCCCGGAGAATTTGGCAAAGATATCGCGTTTCGGAGGGCCAGACCGCTTCTCGGTCTGATCTGTGCTTCATACCCTTCGGGAAGAGCTATGGCAAAGCCTGTCGGTATCAACCTGGTGCTGCCCGGTTCGATGGTCACCGGTTCATCAAGATGAGCTCTGATATCCATACCAGCCGCGCCTTCACTCTCGTACGCGGGTAGAGGCCGGGTGGCCTGATCATCGAGCCACATCAGTTTCACGTTGATCCGTTCGGACCTGTTCACGATTACGCAACATCCTCTGTGGCACCGAGCATGGTCGTGGTGATGATCTCGGGTCTGAGGATTGTCTTCGCCATCCGGACCATGTCATCGACCGTCACCGCGTCTATGTTCGCCAGTGTCTCCTCGATACTCAGTATCCGCTCTTCGAAGAGTATCCCCTTTGCCAACCTGGACATCCGCGGAAAGGTACTTTCAAGAGCGAGAATGACATGCCCTTTCACCTGCTCCCTGGAACTCTGCAGTTCCTCCTCAGATACCGAGTCACCCCTTGAGATATCGCTGATCTCCGAAGCGATCAGATCAAGCGCGAGCCGGGCGTTCTCTGGCGCACAGGCAAGGTAAAAGGCCGCGAGCCCCGTGTCTTCGTGGAATGACGTGGCGCTGCTGACAGTGTAGACAAGCCCTCTCTGCTCCCGAAGTGACTGGAAGAGTCTGCTGCTCATCCCTCCTCCGAGAAGATTCATCAGGATCACCAGCGAGTACCTGTCATCGTGCCGGTAGGGAAGACCCTGGGAACCAAGGAGTACATGGACCTGTGAGATATCCCGGTGATGCAGGAATTCCGTACCACTCTTACCGGGCTGGCTCACAATACGGTCCTCAAAGTTCTCAGAAGACCGTTCACTGAATGTCCGCTCAACCAGATCGACTACCTCTTCATGGACGAGAGATCCGGCAGCCGCGATCAGCAGGTTCCCGTTCCTGTACCGTGAATCGATGAATGAACGCAGGTGATCACGATCAAGACCGGTGACACTCTCTTCATTTCCAAGCACCGGATGGGCCAGGGGATGCTCTCCATACAGATCCATCAGGAAGAGCTCGTGGACCCAGTCATCCGGAGTATCGATCGATGTCTTGATCTCCTCCAGAACCACCTGCTTCTCCCGCTCCAGCTCAGCCGGATCGAGCTTCGGATTCTGCAGCATGTCACCCAGCACATCGACAGCCACCGGGAGGTGATCGTCGAGGATATGCGCGTAAAAGCAGGTGTGGTCCTTCGAGGTGAAGGCGTTGAGGTAACCACCCTTCCGCTCGAGCTCGTACGCGATATCGTAGGCCGAGCGGTTCTCTGACCCCTTGAAGAACATGTGTTCAAGGAAATGGGCGGTGCCCTCGCGACCTGCTTCCTCGTCGCGGGACCCCGCCCTGCTCCAGACACCGAACGCTACCGATCTCACATGCGGCAACGTCTCAGTAACGACCGTC
Source organism: bacterium (assembly GCA_025774615.1). Classification (GTDB taxonomy): domain Bacteria; phylum Blakebacterota; class Blakebacteria; order Blakebacterales; family Blakebacteraceae; genus Blakebacterum. The sequence goes on along the minus strand of JALGVQ010000059.1, from coordinate 9,240 downwards.
AGGCCGTTACTGAGCGTTGTGAGCTGATAGTGTCCGTTGGGCGACTGTGTGCCCGTGTCGTTTTCGACCATCTGCTGACTACCGCGGCACTTTCTGGATCCAGACGTCCTCTTCGCCCAGTTCCTCGATGGCTGCCTTCAGACTCAGCTTGATCTTGCCGTGATCATCGGTCCCGATGCACTTCACCCGGACTTTGTCCCCTTCCCGCAGAACGTCTTCAACCTCGTTGACGCGGCCAGCTGCGAGTTCAGAGATGTGACAGAGTCCATCCTTGCCGGGCATGATCTCCACGAAGGCACCGAATTTCACTACGGTCTTTACGATCCCCTGGTAGATCTTGCCAGGTTCAGCCTCCTCGACGATCGCAGACACCATCGCGAATGCCTGTTCGCAGGCGTCCTTGTCCACACTTGCAAGCGTCACCAGACCATCATCATCGATGTCGATCTTGGCACCGGTTGCCTCCTGGATCGACCGGATCACCTTGCCGCCCGGACCGATCACTTCACCGATCTTCGACGGGTTGATCCTGAGACTGATGATCCGTGGAGCCTTGTCGTTGATCTCGGTCCGTGGTGTATCGATCGTCTTGTTCATCGTATCGAGGATGCTCAGACGGGCATCACGGGCCTGATCGAGTGCTTTTGCCAGCAGATCACTTGATACCCCATCGATCTTGATATCCATCTGGATCGAGGTGATACCATCACGCGTACCCGCGACCTTGAAATCCATGTCGCCGAGATGATCCTCGGTACCGGTGATATCGGTAAGGATGACATCCTTGTCACCCTCCTGGATGAGGCCCATGGCGATCCCGGCAACCGCTTCCTTGATCGGTACACCGGTGTCCATGAGGGACAGCGACCCCGCGCATACCGTTGCCATGCTCGAGGAACCGTTCGATTCCAGGATGTCGCTGACGATACGGATCGTGTAAGGGAAGGATTCCTCGGTCGGGATGACCGGACGGAGCGCGCGCTCCGCCAGGACGCCATGACCGATATCCCGACGACTGGGTCCTCTGACCGGCCGGACTTCACCGACGCTGAATGAGGGGAAGTTGTAGTGGAGCATGTACGATTTCCACGTTTCCCCCTCCAGCTCATCCATCCGCTGCTCATCCTGCTTGGTTCCAAGCGTCGTCACGGTCAGTGACTGGGTCTCTCCCCGTGTGAATATCGCCGAGCCGTGAGTCTGCGGAAGAACCGAGACCTCACAGGTGACATCACGGAGTTCATCCGGTTGCCTGCCATCGACGCGTTTACCGGTTTCCAGTACAGCACTGCGCATTTCATCGCTCTGGATATCGTGCGTCACCCTGTAGACGAACCGCTGCTGGTCGGCGAATTCCTCTTCGGTCTCCTGCTTGACGAGTTCGAGCACCGCTTCCATTGCATCTTCCCGCTCGACCTTGTCACCCATCTGATTGGCCGCAACGATCTTCTCGCGGGCGATTCCATCCACGCGGGAGATGAACTCCTCGGACGGGGTGACCGGCGTGTAATCCTGGTTCGGTTTCCCGACTTCAGCCTTGAGCTCATCGATCAATGCGACGATCGGTTTGATATGCTCGTGAGCAAAAGCAAGCGCCTCGACCATCTCGGCCTCGGGAACGATTTTTCCGCCCCCCTCGACCATCACGATACTGTCCGCCGAACCAGCCACGACGAGCTCTATATCACTATCCTTGAACTGCGTCATGGTGGGATTGAGCACCAGTTCACCGTCGATCCGACCGACTCTGACACTGGCAATGGTCTTGGCGAATGGTATATCTGATATCGAAAGAGAAGCGCTCGCTCCGATGAGTCCCAGGATGTCGGCGTCGTTCTCACAGTCGGTGGAAATAACGCTGACGAATACCTGCACGTCGTTCTGGTAGTCACTGGGGAACAGCGGACGGATCGAGCGATCGATCTGCCGGGCGCTGATGATCTCTTTCTCACGTGGTGGACCTTCCCGCTTGAAAAAACCACCGGGGATCCTGCCAGCGGCATACGTTTTCGCCCTGAATTCAACCATCAGGGGGAAATAGGGCATATCCTTCGGCTTTTTGGTCGCCGTGGCTGCCACCAGTACAACAGTGCCCTCATACTGCACCCAGACCGCGCCGTTAGCCTGTCGGGCTACCTTGCCGGTCTCGATACTCAGGACCCTGCCTCCAACTGATATTTCTTTTTTCACTATCATTATTGTCTACTCTCTTTTCGTCCGAATCCAGACAGGGCCTTCCTGCCGTGATTATCGGTTACTTTCTCAGACCCAACTCTTCCAGAAGGGTCTTGTATCGCTTCCTGTCTTTCCGTGCTAGATAATCCAGGAGCCTTCTGCGCTGGCCTACCATCTTGAGGAGGCCACGCCGACCTGCATGGTCCTTCGGATGCTTCTTGAAATGGTCTGTGAGACCGGTAATGCGCTCTGTCAGGAGCGCGATCTGGACCTCCGATGAACCGGTGTCGTTCTCAGAACGACCGAACTTCTCAACCAGAACAGTCTTATCTTCTTTCTTGAGGGTCACTCAGTGTTCCTCCTGTGTGAGAATCGTTCTTGCCTCAACTACATCTCTCTCTATCTGCTTTACGAGTGCATCAACTCCATCGAAAGCAACTTCATCACGGATCTTCCTGTGGAAGCGGACTTCCACCGATTCACCGTAGATATCGTCATCGAAATCCAGGATGTGCACCTCGATGGTGCGTGTCCCGACTCCGAATGTCGGTCTGACTCCAACGCTGCAGGCACCCGCAAGCACCTGATCACGTACAACCGTACGTACCGCGTATATTCCGTCCCCAGGTGTACATTTTTCCGGAAAGGGCAACGCAATGTTCGCGGTAGGCCACCCGATCTCCCTGCCTCGCTGTTCACCTTTCTCGACAAGTCCTTTCACACCATAGGGACGACCAAGAAGATTACGGGCCTTTTCAACATCGCCGTCATGCAGGTGATTCCGTATCAACGTGCTGGTGATCGGATCGCCGTTCTCCCTTACTGCTGTAACAACTTCAAGATCAAAACCGTGATCAGGTGCCATCAATCGCAACAGTTCAGGTCGGCCACGTCTTCCCTTACCGAAAGCATGGTCATGCCCGAGCACGAGGAACCTGACACCGATCGCCTTGCAGAGGATCCCGCTTACGAAATCTTCCGCTTCCATCTCACTCAACTCGCGGTTGAAGGGAAGAATCACCACGGCATCGAGGCCTGTCTCCTCCAGAAGCGGGATCTTCTCCTCTCTCGAGGTCAGGAGCGGCGGTGCGGTCCCCGGCGCAATTACGCGCTGTGGATGCGGTTCGAATGTCAGAAGCACTCCGGTTCCATCGAGTTCCAAGGCCCTCGCCTTCACCCGTTCGATGAGCTGCTGATGACCGAGATGGATACCGTCGAAGGCCCCTATCGTCACTACCGGGTTCGCCATGCTGGCGGTCAGCCCATCAAGACCGAGGTAGACCTCCATCGATCAGCCCTCCTCACCCGTCTGTGAAGAGAGGACGGTCCGAGGCTGGAACAGTCCCTCGGTCCCGACAACGACCAGACGTCCCACAGCCACCAGATCATCCCGGCAGACTACACCGACATGGGAGAATTCAGCGGCATGCCTGACGGCCTGGGCAGGCAATCGCAGTTCGTTCCCATGCTTGAGGTGCTTCGCCTGGGCAGGAGTGACTTCGATCTGCAGATCCTTCGATAGGAGTTCGGTCATCGGCCGAATCCATTCACGCACGTACCCCTCACCCTCCGGCTGAGCCAGGGGAAATGCGTCCTTTACGTCGAATGGTCCGATACCGGTCCTTCTCAGCTCTCTCAGGTGCCCCCCGAGACCGAGCTGTTCTCCCACATCGCGCGCAAGTGCGCGCAGATAGGTACCCGTGCCCACAACCGCGCTGAAGGTGACATCAGGCGGAGTGTAATCATCCATGGTCAGCTCATGGATGGTGATATCCCTGGCATCGAGTTCTGGCGCTTCGCCTCTGCGTGCCAGCCGATAAGCCGGCTCACCTTCAATCTTCACCGCCGAGTATTTCGGGGGGACCTGCTCGACTTCTCCGATCCATGAACTGAGGGCATCAGCTATCGTGGATTTCGGCATGGAAGAAACGATGTCGGACGACTTCTCCTCAATAACCGTACCGGTCAGGTCACAGGTGTCGGTCCTGATCCCCAGACGCATCACGCCGGTGTACGACTTCCGGTAATCCTCCAGATAGCGCATGAGCCGGGTGGCTTTCCCCACAAGAAGGATCAACAGCCCCGTCGCGAACGGATCGAGCGTTCCAGCATGCCCCACCTTTGCACCCTTTAGTGCCTTGCGCACCCATCGCACCGCATCGAAGGAACTCCAGCCTTCAGGCTTGTCGACCAGGACGAACCCGTCTCTTCTCGTTTCGGTGTTCATTCCAGGTGTTTTTCCACTTCGGCCAGGAGAGCATCCCGGGCCGAGTTCAGAGTTCCATTGAGAGTGCAACCCGCGGCACTCGCATGTCCGCCGCCACCCAGTAGTTCTGTCACCTTCTGAACGTTCACATTCCCCCGTGAACGGAGACTCGCCCGGAGGGTATCTCCCGTTGTTTCCCTCAGGAATATCCCGACCTCGGTACCCTTGAGTTGAACGGTGTAATCAACGATTCCCTCGGTATCCATCTCTCCCTCAGGCCAGAGGGCTTTCGCGTTCTCAGCGGGGAGCATCATCACACAGGTTCTGCCCTGATGGTGCAGTTCCATCGTGCCCAGCAGGTATCCGAGGAGTCGATAGAAAGAGAGGCATCGCTGGTGATATATCTGGTCGGCAACCATGGCGGGTGACGCGCCGGCCTTCACCATCACGCCGGCTGCGGTCAGACTCATGACATTTGTATTGGAGTACTGGAAAGAGCCTGTATCGGTAAGGACACCCGCGAACAGCTGATTTGCAGCCTGCAGCGTCACTTCGGCATCCAGAACTGAAGCAGCTTCAAGCACGAGTTCGGCTGTGGCGGATCTCTCCGGATCGAGGATCACGATATCCCCGAAAGAATCATTACTGATATGGTGGTCGATATTGACGACAACGACACTCTCGTCGATCCACTCATCGCACCACTCCACCACCGCTCCGGCCCTCTGCTGCTCCGAGGCGTCGAGATAGATCACCATACCGAACTTCTCTTTTTTCACCATCTCCTCAAGTTCGGAATCGCCGAGGATCCTGACCGGTCGATCGAGGAGAAACCGATATTTGGGAGGAACGGGATCACAGACAACGATCTCGACCGTTTTACCCAACTGTTCAAGTATCGATCGCATACCGAGGACGGATCCGATCGCGTCACCATCCGGATTTACATGAGTCGTCAAGAGGACTCTCTCGATTCCCTCGAGCGTATCCCGTAATTCCACAAATCCTTCAAGCATCGTCATTCCGATCGTCGGCTATCTGTTTCAGCAGCGCGTCCATTCGGAATCCCCGGTCGAGCGAGGTGTCGTAGACGAAATGCAGTTCAGGCGTGAGACGGAGACTCATCGACTCACCGACCCGTTTCCTCAGAAATCCCGCTGCTGCTTTCAAGCCGGCCAATGTTTCCTCTGTATCTTCATCTTCTGAAAGCGTTACGTAGACGGTTGCCACTGAGAAATCCCGGGCAACCTCAACATCGAGCACCGTGACAAAACCCACGCGAGGATCCTGGACCTCACGTTCTATCAGATCACCGAGCAGTCGTTTCAACTCGTCATTGACCCTGTCTGTTCTTTTGAAATGTTCCACGGCGATTTTCAGAGAAGCTCGAGAACGTGATCCTGCAGCTGGCAGGAAGGATCACGTTCCACTTTTTCGATGACTTTGGACAGTACGCTGTTGGCAAACGATCTGTCGTTACAGACGATTGCCACACCCAGACGCGCCGATTGATGGAGATCCTGTTTATCCACTTCAGCCACACTCACGTTGAAATCCCTGCGCAACCGTGAGATCAGCCTCTTGAGAAGACCACGCTTCTCCTTCAGAGACCTGCAATCGGGCAGGTAGAGATCGATGAAAAGTGTTCCGAGCGTCATACCTATCCCTCAAGAGTCCGGGCGATTTCTTCGACCTCATAGGCCTCGATGATGTCCCCGACTTTGATATCGTTGAAATTCTCGATGCCGATCCCGCATTCGAATCCCTGTTTGACCTCTTTCACATCTTCCTTGAAACGTTTCAGGCTCCCTAACCTTCCGTCATAGATCACGATCCCGTCACGGATAAGTCTGACCTTGTTTTTCCGTACGATCGTTCCTTCGATGACCATCGATCCGGCGATTGTTCCGACCTTTGGTACCCTGAATATTTCCCGTACCTCGATCGAACTCGTCACCTCTTCCTTGATATCTGGTTTCAGCAGACCCTCAAGACCCTGCTTGATCTCCTCGACCGCCTCGTAGATGACTTCGTAGAGTCGAATTTCCACGCTCAACTGCTCCGCGGCATCACGGGCATTTTTGTCCGGCCGCACCTGGAATCCCACGATGATCGCTTTGGATGTCTGAGCCAGCATCACATCTGACTCGTTGATCCCGCCAACACCCTGATGAATGACCCTCACCTTTACTTCTTCGGTACTCAGCTTGTGGAAGGAATCGCTCAGAGCTTCCATCGACCCATCGGTATCGGCCTTCACGATCAGCGGCAGTTCACTGACCTCACCGACTTCGATCCGGGCTCGCAGTTCGCTCAGACTCGTTGCTTCACGGACAGCGAATTCCTGCTGGCGTCGTATCTGCTGGCGTTTCTGGGAAAGAATCCTCGCTTCCTTCTCGTCGGCCAGGGTATGGAAAGAATCACCTGGCTGCGGCAATCCGTCGAATCCGAGGATCTGAACAGCCTGTGAGGGATGGACGTCCTTTCTGGGGCGTCCGCGCTGGTCAAAGAGAGCCCTGGCCCTCCCGGAGTGGAGGCCGGCAAGGAAGGCGTCCCCTTCCTTCAATTCACCCTTCTGCACCAGGACCGTGGCAACCGGCCCGCGCCCCTTGTCCAGCTCTGCCTCAAGCACGATCCCCCTGGCAAAACCGGTTCGATCCGCCTTCAGCTCGAGCATCTCCGCCTGCAGGAGGAGCAGTTCGAGCAGCCTGTCCACACCTTCTCCGGTCTTCGCCGATACCGGCAGGGCTACGGTTTCACCACCGAAATCTTCAACAACGATATTGTGCTGTGTCAGCTGCTGCTTGACACCCTCAGGATCGGCATCGGGAAGATCCATCTTGTTGATCGCAACGACGATGGGAACTCCGGCTGCCTTGGCGTGATTGATCGCCTCCACGGTCTGAGGCATGACCTTGTCATCAGCGGCAACAACGAGCACCACGATATCAGTCAGTGAAGCACCTCGAGCCCGCATGGCCGTGAACGCTTCGTGACCAGGGGTGTCGAGGAACGTGATGTTCCCGTGCACTGTCTCAACTTCGTAGGCACCGATATGCTGGGTTATCCCCCCGACCTCACCGGCCACGACAGTCGACTGCCGTATGAAGTCAAGCAGGGAGGTTTTCCCGTGATCTACGTGCCCCATCACGGTCACCACCGGAGCCCGCGGTGTCAGTAACGCCTCGTCTACCTCGTCCTCTTCCACATCGAAGATGTCGGCGCCGAATTCATCGATCGATTCGACTTCAAAATCGAATTCATCGGCAATAAACTCTATCGTCTCCATATCGAGACGCTGATTCATCGTCACCACGAATCCCAGCTGGAAACAGGCAGCGATGATTTCACTCGCTCCCACTTCCATCTGAGTCGCAAGTTCTGAAACAGAAGCGAACTCGGTGATCTGGATCACCCTGCGCTCCTCGACCTCCATCACTTCGCCTTCTTCGCCTTCGATCACCCGACGACGGCGTTTGCCCTTGGAACGTCCTGGACCGCTGCGTATGTCCGCCAGTGTCTCCTTGATAGTGGAACGGACCTCTTCCTGGTCGACCGCTTTACGCCCCTTCTTCCGCTTCTTTTTCTTCTGCGGGGCTGCTGCTGCACTTGCCTGGGGAGCAGGGCGACGCTCCTTTGGTTGCGGAGCGCGACGTTCGATGATCTTCGGCCCCTCCCCTTCTGCCTCCCTCGACTCCTTGGTCTGCCTGATCCGCTCACGCAGGCTCGACCCCGACAGTCGTCCCGCCTTTTCCGCTGCATCCTGTTGGGAGGCGACTCCTTCTTCAGCAGTCTCTTCCTCCTTAACCTCTTCACTCGCTGCCCGGGTAACCTCTTCAGGGGCAACCACTGTCTCTTCACCAGCGGGAGTGTCGGCTTCGACTGCCTCTACACTCTCAGCAGCGACCGTTTCCGCTTCCTCCAGAACCGCTTCTACAGCATCAGTGATCTCCGCCTCGACGGTCTCGACCTCTGCCTCCTCTTTGAGTGCGGTAGTCCTGGCTTCCGCCTCCTGCTTCGTCTTTGAAGCAAGTCTCTGCAGTCTCTCGGTCTCAGCCTTGGCGCGAGCCAGCTTTTCGGCGACCCTGAGAGAGGCGTCTCCATCGGGCTTCTTTCGCTCGGGGCGACCTTCAACCCGGGGCTCGCCTTCCGTCTTCTTCTTCGCCGTTTCTCGCTCGGCCTTCGCCGCTTCCTTCCCGGCCCTTACCGCTTCCTTCTCGGCCTCTTCAAGAGCTTTGCGCTTCTCCGCAACTTCCTTCTTGCGAGCGACAGCGGCTTTCGACTCAGCCTTCTGTCCTTCGAAATATTCCTCGATGGCCAGCATCATGGCTTCGTTGACGGGGCTCATGTGGCTCTTGATCTCGAAGTCAAGGCTCTGAAGTACTTCGATCATCGCCTGGCTGGAGACTTTGAACTCCCGTGCCACATCGTATACTCGGTTCTGCTTGGTCAAGCCTTCCTCCGAACAGCTCTTGAGATCATTCTTCAGAGCTCTTGCCAGTGGTGCTTCCGTCTGCCGTGGATCTCTCCTCGATCAACGCTATAAGTGCCTCGGCCAGGCCGCGGTCTGTCAATGCTACAACCGCTACTTCCTGCCTGCCGAGTGCGCGTCCAACCTCTGCTTTCTCTCCATACCGTGTCAGTGGAATACTCCCGGTCCGACACAAATTCGTTATCTGACCGAGAAGAGCATTGCCCGCGTCCATCGTCACGAATACACGGACTGCTTTCCGGCGCTGTATTGCATCACGGACCCGCTCCCGCCCGACAACGGCGTTCTTACCTTTGAAGGCGATTCCGAGGAGGTTAAAGAACGGGTTCCTCACCCGGTTCCTCTACTGCCGGCTCTTCCGGGGTCTCCT
>JALGVQ010000058.1 GCA_025774615.1 bacterium | reverse complement strand
GTTGCAGTAGGCCCGGACCTCCGGGTCGGTGTTGATGATCCCCTGGCAGTTCGGGCCGAACACCCGCATGCCGTGCTCGCGGGCGATGGCCACCACCTGTCGCTCCAGATCCTCTCCTTCGCCGCCGACTTCCCTGAAGCCGGCAGAGTTCACAATCACGACCCTGACCCCCTTCCGGCCACACTCCTCCATCGCCGCGGGCACAAACCTGCCGGGGATGACGATATGAGCCAGTTCTACCTCTTCGGGGACATCGAGGATGGATGTGTACGGTGTCAGGCCGCGGACTTCTTCACCCTTCGGATTGACGGCAAATACCTGCCCGGTGTAACCGAAGTCCTGCAGATTCCTGACGATCCGGTTACCGATGGAGAGTTCCTTCGTCGAGGCACCGATCACCGCCACCGAACGGGGAAAGAAGAGAGCGTCCAGATCACGTGACCGCTCCGTCATGCTGCCGGTCATCAGGTGTCCCCCTGTAAGGGTACGAATACCTTTCGCAACACTCAGATGAGTGGTATCACGCCGACTGGTCGATGCACAACCATGAATCAGGAGGAGATGAATTCCCGGTGGATGGCCCTGACCGCATTCTTCCGGTCTGACCGGTCCACGATACAGTAGGCGACGACGTCGGAGGCGCCCGCGCAGACCAGGCGCATGTTGATACCCTCCCGGGAAACGGCTCCTGCCATCCGGGCCCAGACACCAGCCCGTTCCAGCATCCCGCTGCCCACCGCGGCCACCAGCGATACCTCCTCCATGACCGTGATTTCCTCCACCGCGTCCGGCAGTGCCTTTTCGACGATCGACCGACTCCTCGACAGGTTGGCCGGAGCCAGGAGAACGTTGATGCATGTCTGGGCAGTGAGGATCGATCTGATATTGATCCCGGCCGCATTCAGCTGACCCGCCACTTCCGCCATGATCCCTGGTCTGATCCCGACACCGGGGCCGCGCAGTTTCAGTACTCCGACCTCATCACTGCTGGTGACACTCTTGATGACGGTCGGGCTCGTGTTCGCCGAGGACCCGATCACGGTCGGTGATCTGTTCAGGTCGTCCGCGGTCCTGATATCGAAGAGTCGCACCGGGATATCGGAACCGAGCAGCGGTTCAAAGGCACGGGGGTGGATGATACGAGCGCCGAAATAGGAGAGTTCCGCCGCTTCCTCATAGGTGAGTGACTCCAGCCGGATCGGATCATCCACCAGATCGGGATCGCCGCTCAGGAATCCGGGTACATCCTCCCATAGAAACCGGGGATGACACAGGTATCCCCAGCCGCGAGTGCCCCTCTGAGCGCCTCATCCACTCGATCCTTCGAGGCATCGATGTCTACCGTCGCTTCCCCGAAACGACCGTCGGTCACTAGACCGATCTCCTCGGGCAGAATCTCTGTGCAGGTGATCCCGCTGTTCCCGAGGATCGCGCTGAGCATCAGGGAGGAGAGCCGTTCGCCATGACTCAGGATGCGGTCGTGCGCGAATGGCGGCGCTGCCCCCAGCAGACTGCTCCCGAGCAGATAGCGCCCCAGTTCTTCAAGGCGTTCGAGCAGACCGGCATCTACCCCTCGGCGCACCCCTGAATCGTCGATATACCGTTCTATGTACCGCATATGGGCATCGAGCAGATGCTGTCTGAGGCGTGATATGCCGGCCAGCCTCTCCATCTCGTCAGTGTGATCGAACAGATCCCGTAGTGCCTGAACCAGGAGATCGGTAACACCGCAGAGAGCCGAGACCACAATGATGAGTGGTTCATCGTACTGTCTGACCGTCTCGATGATCCGCTCCAGGTCTCCCACCGATCTCAGATTCGATCCACCGAACTTCACGACGATCCTGCTCATGATCCATCACCTGCCTTCTGCAAGAAGAACTCGGCATTCTGGACCGAACCGCCAGCCGCACCCTTCACCAGATTGTTCACCAGAAGTACGAACCCGATAAGACCTTCTCTCTCGCGGAGACGACCTGTGAAAACCGGCATACCGGGTGGGTCACCGAAGAAACTCATGTCGGGCCTGGGCCGGGAATCCTCATCACAATAGATGATGGGATGTGGCGGGGTTGTCGGTGTGACTGCCTCACTGCGGAATCCTCGCCACACCTCAAGGATGTCCTCCCGCCCTACCGGCCCATCGAATCTCACCCAGACCGTTGCCAGGTGTCCGTACCTGACGGGGATCCTGACACAGGTGGAAAAAATCGCGGCATCTATCCCCAGTATCTCACGCAGTTCCGAGGCGATTTTCTCCTCCTCGCCGGGGATGAAAGGGATGGCGGAATCGCTGATATCGAGCGAGGGAACACCCGGATAACCGGCCCCGGAGATCGACTGGCAGGTGGAGATGAATAACTCCTTGATCCCGAACTCCCGGAGAGGAGCCAGCGCTACGGCCAGCCCGGTGGTGGAGCAGTTGGCGTTCGTGACAATGAAACCTCCGTCGGGATATCCCTGTTCATGGATGTGATCGAGGGCTTCCGGATTCACCTCGGGGATAAGAATCGGCACGTCGGGAGCGTGACGCATCGCCCCGGCGTTGGAGAACACGGCAAGTCCCTTCTTTTTCAGTGCCGGTTCGACATCGGCCGCCACGCTCGAGGGGAGAGCGCTGAAGATAATACGTGCACCGGAATCCACACACTCGTCGAGGTCGAGGGCATGCAGAGGTTGGTCCCTGATGCTTTCGGGCATCTCCACCGGCAGGCGCCAGGGAGTGACATTGCCGTATATCTTCTCTCTCCTCGTCCCCGATCCAGCCAGATAGACCGGTGTGAACCAGTCATGCCGGGCCAGCAGCCAGAGAAAGGTCTGACCGACGATCCCGGTCGCTCCCAGAACCGCAACGTTGACCCGGCTCATCGTGTCACCGTCCTGTATTCGGAGAGGTCGTATGACGGGGACTCGAAACGCTCTGTTGCCCCGGCGTCGGGAAGCAGCTCGACCGGTCGGCCGATCTGGAATGAACCCTCCTCGATCCACCGCTTCAGCTCCGTGGCGATCTCGGATGCCCTGGCATAACTGGAACTTGTAGCGGTCCGTACCCTGCGCCCCTGGAAGTCGATGATACCGGACCGGAGGTCGGCGTAACTGACATAACCGAGAGGTTCACCCTTCCCGTTGGGATAGTCATCCGAGTAGTCCACGACCGGAGACATGATCTCCGTGTTGGAGACCGCCGTGAACCGGGCCATCTCCTCATCAAGGATCGGGATCGGTACCCCGAGACCGACAGCCAGTGATACCCCATACCCCTTGAGTGACAGCCCTCTCAGATACCTGGCGTTCATCTGCTTCAGATCACCGGTCACCGCCAGGGTTCCCGCTCCGCCGATTGGCACACCGTTCGGTGTGCGCGGAACATCGGGATTGTGCTGTGTTCCCCGGGATGTGATATACCCGGTACCGCCGCCGAGGAATATCCGGGTGCCGATCCCGATCGTCCGGTAGCAGGGATCGTTCAGCAGGGGTGAGAGCTGGCCGGCGGAGGAATAACCGGCGTTCTCAATACCTGGCTTCAGTTTCCCCAGATAGGTATAGATCGGCCGGTCAGAGTGGACGTTCACCGCCACATTGTAGTTCTGGTAGGCGTTGCGTGGATTCAGCAGGAAGGCATCCGGTATATCCCGCAGAGTGATCTTCCTTACCAGTTCTTTCCGTGGATAGCAGTCGGTTCCGTACCCCTCGGCCCGGAGTTCGATCTCTCTCCCTCGGACCAGATCCTCTATCACGTGGCCGCCGCCGTAAGCGAACCGTCCCGGGTGAACTTCATTGGCTGGATCACCTTCGGCCAGCGCGGTCGCGCCGAGATACATATCGACCGCCGCCAGTCCGCCGTTCACGGGCACGCCGTTCAGCCAGGCCCGCTGGATCTTGATCCTGGGTGACGGATGCCCGACGTTGAGGAGCGCTCCGCTGGAGCACATCGCGCCGAAGGTCCCGGTCGTGACGACGTCGACATCCCGGGCAGCACCCTGTACCCCCCTCTCGGCGACGACGGTGATCATCTCCTCTGCCGTGACGACCACAGCCTTCCTGGCTCGGATCTTCTCGTTGATCTCTTCATAGGTCTTCGTCATGAGATTGTTCCTTCTTCGATCAGTTGTGACAGATGTTGCTTCAGAGTCATCCCGGTTTTTCGTTCAGGTACGTATCGATCCACCAGCGCGACATCTCCCCACACTCCCAACCGGTCACCGCAACAGGCGAGGAGTCCCTTCAGACTCCCGCGATCCTGTTCTGCTTCGATTACCGGTCCGATGTCTCCAGGAGTGCTGATCCGGTTGGCGATGGCAGTGGCGGCAGCGTCGGCAACAGCCGCCTTCCCGGCGATCGCCACCACCGCGTCAGCCCGGCCGAAGGAGAGGGAGGGCCCCACCACTGCGCTCGAAGTGCACACACCGATCCCCTCGGTCGCATCGACCTCGAAAGCGATGGAGTCGGAAAATGGCGAGTCTTCACCGGCATAGAGCAGGAAGATCACAGGGCCGGGCGCCCTGATGAAAACATCGCCGCCGTTCTCAACACTGACGCTGGTGGTTTCCCGCAGGAGGCGTACAGCTACCGCTTCAGCCACGGCCCCGGCTACAGCGGCCATGGGACCGATGGACCGGGAATGCGCCGCCGAGGCCATCTCCCTGATGATCGGAGCGGCTCCTGGAGCGATGGCACATGGTTCGAGTGTTACCGCGAAACGGGGATCAGAGGCGATATGGTCTTCAATTCCCCGTCGGACTTCCGCCAGAGTCTCAAAGGCCACATCGTACAGATCGTGATCGCATCGGATGAGGAGATCGCTCTCCCCGATCGTCACCTCGAATCGATCGGAACCGTCCTGGCTGATCCAGTCCCGGTAGAACCGTTCGGTATACATGCATCTCTCCTGCGCTTCTTTTGCCTGGTAGACCGTTTGCACCAAGAAAAAAGCCCCGCGGCGGAGTGCCGGAGGGCTGCGCAGAAGACGATATTCGTCGCGTTACCCTCGACACCCCTCCGGGGGCCTGGGCATCGCCATAAACAAGGTGGTCCTTTTCGCGACGATTATAAGCATTTCAGACTTTCCTGTCCGGTTCGAAACTGGAAGATATCCGCTCTCTCCATGATGTCAATGATGCAGTTGACGCTTCCTTTTCCAGCGCCGGTAACACTGGTCCCCCCTTCACAGGTAACCCCGCTCTCTGCAACAACCCACTCCCTTTCTTCGTACCTCTACCAGTAACCGTGTTATGTCATGAATGATGATTCGAGTGGGTATCAGGTCTCTGCAAGTGTGCCTTCGATACGATAGTGGGCCACCCGGATCAGTATCTCGAGGGAGGGAACAATGCGAAGATTTCTGATGCCGGCTGTGGCGCTTCTTCTGCTTGGCAGCGCAACAACCACAGCACACGCTTTCCAGACCGAACAGCACGAATTCTCAGGAGTGACCCGGATCACCGGTGATGGTGTCTCCGGCGATGTGACGATCAAACCCACCGATGGACGACAGGTGCGGATCGAACTGTTCCAGGACGTGACTCCGTCTGAAAATTTCCAGGGTGAAGTAGAACAGAGCGGCTCTTCAGTCAGGATCAAGGAGCGGTGGAGTGGCCGTAACACCCATGGCAGAGTCCACTGGACGGTCTATCTCCCACAGAACGGTGACCCGGTGCAGATTATCTGGGATACGGCTTCCGGTGATCTCTCCGCAGAAGGGGTCGCGGTCAATCTGCGGTTCGATACCGCAAGTGGAGATCTCGATCTGACCGGGGTGATCCTGGTGGATGGTTCCCGGTTCGATACGGCCAGCGGCGATATCACTCTGACCGCCATGACGGTGAGTGATGACTGTGATTTCGATACTGCCAGCGGTGACATCACCCTGGAGGATGTGACTCTCGGAACCGGTTGTGAGTTCAGTACGGCAAGTGGTGATATAGATCTGTTGAACGTAACAAATCCCACACGGGGTAAGTTCTCAACTGCCTCCGGGGATGTACGCGCCTCCGGAAGCAGAGGCGCGTTCGACCTGAGTTCCGCCAGTGGTAATGTACGGATCAGCGATTGTGAATTGACGGACCAGGGTGACTTCTCTTCTGCCTCCGGGGATGTCGTGGTTCGGTTCGGACGGCTGCCTGGTCATGATCTGTCCGTCAGTTCCGCCTCTGGTGATGTGGAGTTACAGGCAGATGACTTCGGCAGCAACTACACCCTGGTCATGGTCGCCCGCAAGGATCGCGGCCGCATCTCCTGCCCGATGTCCTTCACCACAGAAGAGGAATTCGAGAAGAACGGCAGGACGTACATGAGGAAGACTGTGAAGGTGGGATCAGGGGGACCGGAAATCATGTTGAGCACGGCATCAGGGAGTGTGAGAGTCAGGCGCTGATCGCGCAGATCCGGGGAGCATTCCGGATCAGAAAAGATCATCCAGGTCGTCGAAGGAGCCTCCAGGCATCTCCCCCTGTTCCTGGAGGCACTGCTGGAGGAGTTCGCTCTCGAGCCGGGTATACATCGGATCTTCCTGGTAGAGGAAATATACCACTTCCCCCTCATCTTCCATTTCTACCAGGAGCGCTTCCCGCAGATCAGGCACACCGGCGATCGTCAGCACTTTACCGGCACCATCGAGGAGTTGATAGGCACCAGGCTCTGAAGGAACCTCTGCAACCAGTTCAGGGGTGAAGTCGAGCCAGAGGCGTGGAGGAAGTATGACCTGCGCCATTTCAAGGCGCATGTCGCAGCGGAGACAACGGGAGCCTTCCATGGCAGCGGCTCCGGCATCGAGGCCAGGAGACAGGCAATCGAAAGACCGTCGTTCATCTGAAGGCAGAGAGGGCACATCGATTCTTACCTTGCCGGCAAATCCCTCTTCCCTCCCCAGATGCACCGGTACCGGGTCACGCTCGACCAGACGCAGGGTGAGATCGCCCGATCCACCCAGGAACGTGTCGATCTCCTCAGCAGCTGTGCGTCCTGATGCAATCGCTTCGATCACCGAGGAGGGCCCGGAGAGGCAATCACCGGCCCGGAAGACACCGGCCCGATCAGTATCACCTGCGACCGCTTCCACCTCCTGGCCGATGGCAAGGATGACGGTCTCCGCCGGGAATGAGGAGGTCACATCGTCATCGTAAGCGGGAGCGAACCTGCCTTCGTCATCGAACACTTTGAGACAACGCCTGAACTCGATCCCTGAGACTGCTTCCTCTTCACCAGTGATCTCGACCGGTCCCCACTGATGATGGATAGTCACCCCCTCTTCGCGCGCTTCACCGATCTCCGGTGCGTAGGCCGGGATATCTTTCTCCGATTCGAGACAGAAGAGGTCCACGCTGTCGGCGCCGAGCCGCCACGCCGAGCGAGCCACATCCATGGCCACGTTGCCGCCCCCGACCACCACACACTGCCCTGACAGTTCGGGAGAGGGGCCGATAGTGCATTCCTTCAGAAATTCGAGTCCCCAGAAAACACCGCTCAGGTCACTACCGGGCAGCGGGATCTGCTTGCTCTTTCCGGCGCCCATAGCCAGCAGGAGCGCGTCGAATCCATCGTTGAGGAGGTCGTCGACCGAGCCGTCACGACCCAGCTCGAATCGGGTGCGCACCTCAATGCCCAGATCGATAATGTCGGTAACCTCACGTTCAAGGTCTTCACGGGGGAGCCGGAAAGCCGGTATTGCGCTCCGGAGCATCCCCCCCACCCCCTCTTCCCGATCGAAGAGGATGACCTCATGACCCACCGCGTTCAGGAACCAGGCGGCCGAGAGACCCGCGGGACCGGCTCCGACGATCGCCACTCGCTTTCCGGTGGAAGCAGGCCGCGGATACGCTTCCTTCCAGCGGCCGTCATCATGTTCGGCGGCTGCCCGTTTAACCGCACGGATGGCCACCGGATCGTTCACCTCTCCCCGGCGACAGACCGACTCGCAGGGATGGAAGCAGATATGCCCCAGAACGTGGACCAGGGGAGCGCGTTCCCGCACCACCGCTGCAGACTCCGCAAAGCGGCCTTCGGCAGCCAGCCCCACGTAGACGGGCACATCGGTATGAGCGGGGCAACCGGTCCGGCATGCCACGAGAGCATCGTCCCTCTTCCCGGCAGGAAGATCGCGGTCTCGCAGAGCGCCGGTCGGACACACCTCGACACAGGCGGTGCAGAAACGGCACTCTGAATCAACAAGTGATGGAGCCCGTGTACCGATCCGGTATCGCCCCTCGTGGAAGGTGAGACCGATGACATCGACTCCACGCAGATCACGGCAGGCGCGGACACAGCGGGTACAGGCGATGCAGAGGTTGAAATCACGCTCAAAGAGCGGGTCATCAGTAATCCGGGGCAGGTTCTGCGGATGGTATCGTACGGCATCGGCTGGGATCCCCACATGGTCGGCGACCCGCTCCAGTTCACAGTTACCGAGCAGCGGGCAGCAGCGTTCGTCGACCGGCACATCGGTAGAGCACGGTTCCCTGCTGCACCCGACCTTCTGGGCACAGGTAAGGCAGGCATGGGGATGATGGGTGAATATCTCACCAAGTCGTTGCTGTCGCAGCAGGCGCAGATCCTCTCCCTCGATCCGGACCTGCATCCCGTCCGCCGCTGCAGTCACGCAGGCACGGACCGGTTCATCGTCCCCCTCCACCATCACAACGCAGAGACCGCAACCCGGTTCTGGCCGATTGGCTGATGGATCGCCGGCTATCCGTGTCTCCCCCTGGAAAACCTCAGTCCATTCATCCAGGTCCTTCCAGGGAGGCAGATCGGGATGATCACAGAGGGAGGGGATATAGACGTCTGCTTCACGGGCTGCCTGAAGGAGAGAGGTTCCGGAAGCCACCTCGACCTGTTTCTCTCCGATGGTAAGACGCAGAGTACTCATTGGATGCCCATTACCCGACCGTTGTTATAAGGAACTGACATGCTCTCTACCAGGAGTGGGTGATGGCTCCCGGTTCGCAGGCGGCAACGCAGGGCAGCGGCGGTTGCTCATCGACCGGTTTACATTCGGCACAGGAGTATTTGATCTTTTTCCGGTGCTCATCCTTCACCGCCGCGACAACGTCGTCATAGTCGTCGGTGATCATTTCAAGAACATCTGCCGGACAGGAAGAAATGCATTCCACACAACCGGTGCAGAGGTTGCTGTCTATCGTAATGAAGAAGTCTCCGGAACCGTCATGGTAGCCGTAATTGGCTTTCATTTCCTGCATTCCTCCAGCGGTGTAGTGGTGCCCTCAGCATTCATCGGATACCCGGGTGCCCCGGTATCAGGACGGCACCTTGCCCTCCTTGACAGCCAGTGTCTGAGCAAAGAGCGCTCCTCCGAGCGCACCGGCGATCTGTGTATCGTGCTTCGGCTGGAGCGCCTCCAGATTCAGATAGCCGGTGAGCCTCTTGACCACTCCGGCGTTCTTGGCGATACCACCGGTGATGGCAAAGTCCTCCTCAACTCCCACCCGTTCAATCAGCGCCACCACACGTAGTGCCATGGCCGAGCAGTAGGCGGCAAGTACATCATTCTTCGGCCACCCCTGTCGCAGGAGTCCGGTGGCCTCCGTCTTGGCAAAGATGACGCAGGTGCTGCTGACCGGTTCCGGTTCTTCATCAACCTGGAAGGAGAGTTCTCCGATATCCTCGATCGGGATCTCCAGCAGATCGGCGAAAACCTCCATGCCCCGACCGGTCCCTGCCGCGCACTTGTCGTTCATCAGGAACTCCTGGACCTTCCCCTTCTCATCCACCTGGATGACCTTGCAGTCCTGGCCACCCATATCGAGGATGGTCCGCACCGTCGGACCGTACATGAAATTGGCCCCCCGCCCATGGCAGGCGATCTCGGTGATGGCTCGGTCGGCGAAGGGGACGTTGACCCTCCCGTACCCCGTTCCAACAGCGTAGAGGATATTATCCAGTGTCATGCCGGTGTCCTTCAGCGCCCAGTCAAGCGCGTTCTCCGCACTCTCAGGGCTGTCCGAACCGGTCCTCATGTTGCTGTAGGCGTACAGCTCACCGTCGGTCATTATCACGGCCTGGGAACTCACTGAACCCACATCGACCCCTACCGTGATGTTCTTCGCATCTTTCCAGTCGATGTCGGGATTCTTCCAGTTGTACTCTTTCCAGCGCCAGTATTCGGTCGTCATGAGTTCTCACCCCCTTCACTCGCTTTTGCTCCCCGTTCGGCGGCCACGACGGCGGCACCGATCGCTGCTGTATACTCCGGGTCCGGAGGGATCAGGACTTCAGTCTCGAGGTCTCTATTGAGGGAATCGATGAAACCGACGTTATAAGCCAGCCCTCCCACCAGTGCCACCCGTTCTTCCACGCCGACCCGGCGAACCATCGAGGTGATCCTGCTCGCGATGGCATCGTGGACCGCCCGGGCAATGTCCTTTTTCGGTGTTTTGGCGTGTACCAGGCTCACCACCTCCGACTCGGCGAAGACAGCACACTGGGCATTCATCGGGATCTCACGGTCCGACTTCAGAGACAGCGGCCCGAACTCCTCCAGCGGGACTTCAAGGGCCCGCGCCATCGCTTCGGTGAAGGCTCCGGCTCCCGCGGCGCACTTTTCGTTGATCACGAAATCGATCACCCGGCCCTCCGCGTTAAAACGAACTCCGCGTCCCTCTTCCGCGCCCACGTCGATCACGGTACGCGCGTCACTAAAATGGAAAAGGGCTCCCCGGGCGGCGGCACCCACCTCCGTCAGTTCATCGCGGGCCATCGGCACATCCTTGCGTCCCGCTCCCGTCGCAGTGATGTTCCCGACCTCATCGTAATCGATGCCGGCTTCCCTGGAGGCGGACTGCAATGCCTCCTTCAGAGCGCCTTCAGTGTCGAGTCCCGCGGTGACCAGAGCCTTGCCGATCACCTCGTTTTCCCTCAGGACGACCACCTTGACGTTTTTGGCTCCCATGTCCACGCCGATCGAAACCATGGTATCAAGCTCCCTGTACGTTTCCGGTCACCGGTTCACCCGGTGCCTACGCGAAATCCCGGGTCAACCCGAGAGTCTCCATGAACGCGTCTATCCGTGCCATCGTCCGGGCCTCGTCGAACTCCCGCTCATCCCCCATGTTCCCCTCGAACGACATCACCGGGTATCCCTCCTTCTGCAGGGCCAGGCGGTTCTCAGCGATACCGATCGACAAACCTTCACAGCCGCGGTTGTAGTGGAGGAGGACACCCTGGAGATCCCACTCCCGGGCGATGCGGAGCATCATGTCACTCTTGTACTGGGGTGAATAGAAATGCTGCCATTCCGGTTTGCTCAGGTTCCAGTCAGCAAGCACCCGAAGCGCGTGATCACGCGACTCGAATGAGACCCCCTGCTGTGCGGGGGTGGTCCGGGGGCCCCAGGTACCGTCCTCCTTGACCTCCCAGATGCCGATGAGACCGAAGGTGTAGAGTGAACCCACTGAGATCGCTCCGAATTCCTCCAGATAGCGGAAGACCTTCAGGAATCCCCACGGCGGCTGGGTATCAGATATGAGCCGGCAACGCTCATTCCCCACTGCTGCGATACCGTTATCGACCCGGTCCTGCACCTCGTCGCGGAGCTCCTCGTAGAAGTCGGCCACCACCTTGCTGTGCTTCTCCAGCGTGCCGAGGACATAGAGGGAATACATCGTCTTCTCATCGAGCGGCGCGGGAACCGCCTTGTTCAGATTGCAGATCTCGGCCCAGACGGAGGTACTGCGGCACTCGTTGTGTATTGCCTCGTACAGTCTCTCGTCATCGTATTCGCGACCGGTCTTCTGCTCCAGCCACTCGATCCCGTCGTGGAGCTGATCCACGACGTACTTGAGACGGTTCTCGTCCAGTTCGTGATATGGACCCGATCCCACGTCGGTGCAGAAGTGGGGGATCTCCGGCTCCATGTCGGTCACCACCTGGTACCACTTGGCATGGCTGCAGCAGATGTGATCCTGCCAGATGAAGTCGGGCTTGGGGAATTTCCCGCCGAAGGCGTATTCATCGAGCAGGATGGAGCCCCAGTAATTGCGCATGTAGGAACAGAGATCACGCGCGTAACCAGCTTTTTCGACCGCCTCGAGACACCGGTTCGAGAATTCCCGATCGAAGGCTATCGAGGCTCCATAGGGCTCGGAGGTGATCATCCGTATATCGTCACCCAGACCGGCCGGCACCGCGTCGAACGACCAGGCGCCTCCCGCCCAGCGGAGTTGACCCTTGTCGTGTGCCTCCGCGTAGCTCCGGTAGTAATCCTGCCGGATCTCCTTTGCCTTCGCCCAACATTCCAGCGGCCTGGTAGGGTGTAACGTCTTGGCCATCATCATCTCCTTCAAACCCGCCCTCTCGGGGGCCAGGCTGTCCTAGAAAAGGTCTTCGTCGCTCAACATCTCAAGGAATGCTTCCACGCGGACCCGGAACGGTCCGAGGGGCACGGTGACGTCGAACTCGAGGAAGAGGGTCTTGATCCCGGCTTCGTGGAATGCCTTCGTGAGCGCCGGGATATCAAGCTCGTGGGGATCGCAGAACTTCTGCTGGATGAGGATAGCGCCGGCCACGTCCCATTCTTTCGCCATCTTGAGGACGTGGGGGATGCGCGTGCGATCGGGCCAGTCCTTGGTCGGACAGGCGGGCCGATCGACGTACCGCCGGGCGATCTCCTCGAGTGGGTCACCCCCGTTCGGTTCCGACTCGTTCCAGAAATAGCGGGTACCGGTGCAGTGGTCGTCGATCACCACCGTAGCTCCTACCGACTCCACCATGTTCACAAATTCGGTATCGTCGTTCTCGCTCCCCACCAGCATGAGGCGGGTGCCGATCGAGCGTCCGGTTGATCGGTCGGAAAGTTCTGACACGACCCGTTCCATCTCCCGGTTGTGGTCTTCCTTCGATGTGGTCTGACTCGAAATGGTGAGGTACATCGCCTCGAGACCGGTGATGGGCGGGTTGCCCCCCTGGCGCAGTTCATAGATCTGCTTCTGGAGCCGGCGGTTGGTGTTCATCAGATCGATGCCGGTATTCAGCTTCTCATCGGTGATCGTCGTACCGGTCCACTCCTCGACCGCACCCTTGAACTTCTCCAGTTCACCCCGCAGGAAGGGTGTGGCCCGTTTACTCTGCACATGGTTCGGCATGGGGAGGTAGTAACTGAAGTCGGTGGGCAGGTGCATCTCCCAGCTGGTGAACGCCTGCCGGATATGGATGCACGACTGCGCGATCATGATACCGTCGAGGTAGTCGAACCGTCCTTTGAGGCCCTGGGCCAGACAGTCGCGGCAGAAGGGACAGAACATGCCGAAGATGTGGGGTTCGGTCACATCCTGTGGTTCGTGACTGCCCAGGATGCGTACCGGCAGGATGTCGGCTGCATACAGGATCTCTTCCGGTACATAGGTACAGAAGTAGCCGACCACTTTGCCGCCGGTCTGTTTCTTCCACTCCTGTGCGTAGGAATGACGCTCCTGCGCCCACTCCTGGAACTGCTCCATCATGTCCGCGTCCTTCCATCGGATGGTCGACTGGTCTGAGACGAGTTCAGAAAGGTGTGTGGTGGATGAGGCAGGGTACTCCTCACTCTCGGAGAAGAGGCCGTGAGGCCTGAAGGTACATCACCCGTTCGAACGTTCGTTCGAATACTCAGAGTAGACCTCGTCCCGGTCCTGGTCAAGGGCAAACAGGGAGCGAACTATCCGGTTGTGGAATGATGGATATCTCACGTACGGTATGCTCGGATCACATCTTACTGAACGGTCCGCAAGACGATGGATCACTCTGGAATGCCGGAGGTCGAAGAATGAAGAAGTGCCGCAATCTGCTTATCAGTACGCTCATGATCGTCTCTGCTATCCTGCTCTTCCACCCTGCCGGATCACAGGCACAGGAAGGGCCTCTGACGGTCGCTGAATCGAGCGGATTCACCGCAACCTCCCGGCACGTCGACGTACTGGATTTCATCGCCGAACTGCAGTCGATCAGTCCCCTTCTGCGGGTCGAGGAACTCGGCCGGACCGCTGAGGGGAAGATGATCCCGCTGATTATCATCGGCGACCCCCTCCCCGCCTCTCCAACCGATCTCCACTTCGATGGTCGGGCCGTGGTCTACTTCCAGGCCAACATCCACGCCGGTGAGGTGGAAGGGAAGGAAGCCGCGCTGATGCTCGCGCGTGATCTCGTACTCGGGAAGACACGCGATTACTTCGACCGGCTCGTCATCCTCATCGTTCCCAACTTCAACCCCGACGGGAACGATAAAATCAGTCCGCGGAACCGGACTAATCAGGACGGGCCCGAACAAGGGGTGGGCATCCGGTACAACGGGCAGAACCTCGACCTGAACCGGGACGGGCTGAAACTGGAGAGTCCTGAAGCGCAGGGACTGGTGCAGAACGTACTGAACCGGTGGGATCCGATTCTTTTCTTCGACAGTCACACCCACAACGGCTCATACCACCAGGAGCCGGTCACCTGGACGTGGGGGCTGAATCCGAACGGAGACACCGCACTGCTCAAGTTCACCGCCGATGTGATGATGCCGGCCATCAATCAGCACATGGTGGATGAGTACAACACAATGTGCACCCTGCACGGCGACTTCCTGGACTCGAGCGACCCCGGCAAGGGGTGGGTGCCGCTCGGCCCGCAGCCCCGCTATCTGAGCAATTACGTCGGTCTGCGCAACCGCCTCTCGGTCCTGAACGAAAACTACCCCTACGCGCCCTACGAGACGCGGGTCCGCGGCTGTTACCACCTCTACCTCACCTTCCTCGACTACCTCTACGACCACCGGGATGAAGTCGTCTCGATGCTACGGGACGCAGACCGCCGGACAGTCGAGCGCGGTCTCGATCCCCGGGAGGATGACGTTTTCATCATCTCCTACGGCCGGGAAGCGATCCCGGAACGCCTGACGATCCAGGGGTATGAGATGGAGGCTGTCGAGACGGCGGGCGGACGCACCAGATCCCGTCCCACCGAGGTGAAGCGCACCTACACCGATGTCCCCTATTTCGGTCTCTATACACCGGAACGGACGATCCCCCTGCCCGCAGGATACCTGATCACCGTCCGGGACATGTCGGTCGTCGGGAAGCTCCTTCAGCATGGGATCCTGGTAGAGCGCCTCACCGCACCGGTGACACTCAATGTGGAATCGTTCACCGTCACCGGCATGCAGGCCGCGACCCGGCTGAACCAGGGGCATTACACCAACACGGTTGAAGGAGAGTATGCGACCGGAGAAGCAGAGTTCCCGGCCGGGACGTTCTTCGTCACCACCGCCCAGCCGCTTGCGAATATCGTCTCATATCTGCTCGAACCGGAGAGTGATGACGGTCTCCTCTACTGGAACTTCTTCGACAGATAC
>JALGVQ010000252.1 GCA_025774615.1 bacterium | reverse complement strand
TGAGGCCGGTTCTCCAGCAGGGGAGAAGCCGAAGATACTCGCGGTTACCGTTCTCACGAGTCTGGATGAGGACACACTCAACTCTGAATGCCGGGTTCCGGGAAGTGTGGCTGAACATGTCACTCACCTGGCAACACTTGCCGATCAGGCAGGTCTTGATGGGATCGTCTGTTCGGCGGCGGATCTCGAAGCCCTGAAGGACCGGATGCGTCCCGATTTCCTCTTCGTCACACCGGGCATTAAGGGGACCTCGACTCCCGCTGGAGAGGATCAGAAACGGGTGCTCTCACCCGGACGGGCAGTGACGGCTGGTTCTTCGCTTCTGGTGATCGGTCGGGCGATCACCGCCGCTGATGACAGGCCACGCGCGGCAAGGGCAGTGCTGGAGGATATCGCAGGAGTCCTGTGAAGCAGGGAGGTTCCATGATCTCGTTCCTGGGTAAAGAGATAAAGGGTCCCTACGGCTTCCCGTCGGGAGTGGTGGCAACGAACGAGGACACCGCCCGCTGGATGATACAGAACGTACCGCAGATCGGCTGGTTCGTGGGCAAGAGCACAACCATCGAGCCGCGGGAAGGAAACCCCGAGGATATCATCAGTCAGCCGGCTCCCGACTCTCTCTGGAACGCGGTGGGATACGCCAATCCGGGCCTCGAGATCATGATCGAGAGTTTCCGGGATCTGCGCGCGTCGGTTCCTGATGATGTCTTCCTGATGGCGCAGATCGGGGAGGGGAGTGAAGAGGGATTCGAGCACGCGGTCGCGGAGTACGATCGGGCAGGCGATGTAGACGGGATCGAACTGAACCTCTCCTGTCCACACATCGAAAAGGGCGGGATCCTGATCGGCGGCAACCCGGAGGTCGTTTCCTCGATAGTCAAGGCGTCGAGGCGCGCGACCCGCAGACCACTGATCGTGAAACTGAACGCCGGTGTCAGCCGACTTGAAGAGGTGGCCGTGGCGGCCGCTGAGGCGGGGGCCGATGCTCTGACCGCGATAAACACTATCGGGGGCCCGAATCCCGAGATAAGCAAGGGATTCGGCGGGCTATCCGGAGGACTGCTCTTCCCCGTCACCGTGGCGGCGGTGAAGCGCCTGCGCTCGGTGGTATCACTACCGATCATCTGCATGGGGGGGATCAGGGGCGCGGCCGACATCAGGCTGCTGCAGGAGATAGATCCCTCTTTCCATTTCTCCATAGGTACCGCGCTCGGCGGGCTCGATTCAGAAGGAGTGAAGCGGTTCTACCACCAACTCGAGGATGACCTTGCCGCGGGGACCGATCTTGCCTCGGAGATGACCCTCTCCGAGAAACTGATGGATTATTCCCCCTTCGTGGTCTCCGGGATCGAAGAGTATGGCGAATCGATCAGGCTGCTCCGTTTCCATCAGAACATCGATGCGGGGACAGGGCAGTTCGTTTTTCTCAAACTGGGTACCGGGCATACGAAGCCCTTCTCTGTTGCCAGTGACCGGGATGGTCTGGAACTGGTCGTGCGTCGTATCGGCAGGATGACCACGAAGGCCTTCGAACTGAAGGTGAATGATGTGGTACGGATCCGCGGCCCCTATGGGCAGAAGTTCTCTTTTCCCGAAGAGCGGCAGGTGGTCTTCGTCGGTGCCGGATGCGGCATCGCTCCGGTGAATCACGCGGCTGAGCACCACCCGGGTCCGAAACGGTTCGTGCTGGGCGCGGTGACAGCAGATGAACTGACCTACCTCGACCAGCTCCGTGATCTGGGACCGGTGGATGTCTCAACCGACGATGGGAGCATGGGTTACAAGGGTTATGTGGCAGATCTGCTCGAGCAGGTGCTGGAGCGGGAGGATGTTTCCGGGGCATGTTACTTCAATTGCGGCCCGGAGATCGCCATGGCGGGTGCCGACCGTGTCGAACGTCGATTCGCGCCCGAAGGGGACATATTTCACCTGGTCGAGCGGGTGACCAGCTGTGCCATCGGGATCTGCGGCAAATGTTCGATCCCCTCAGGTGAACGCCTCTGCATCGATGGACCGATATTCTCCGCTGACCGGTTCACTCCGGGAGAATATACCCGGGACAAGACCGGTCGGAAGATCATCGATCCGGAAGAGTTGCGGGGGCTCGGCTGCAAGACCTGAGCGCGGATGAGTCGCGTACTCCTCATCCACTGGAACAGTGAAGAAGTCGCCGAACGGGCCCGACGGCTGGAAGACGCGGGATACGACGTCATTCCCTCCTCTGAATTCAGCCCGCACGACATGAAGGGAATCCAGGAATACTCCCCTGATCTGATCGTGATCGATCTGGCCAGGCTTCCATCCCACGGTCGGGATGTGGCGATCCACCTCCGCCGACAGAAGACCACCCGGAACATACCGGTGCTCTTTGTTGAAGGGGATCCGGAGAAAACAGCGCGTATCCGCAAGCTGCTGCCCGATGCCGGGTACACTGACTGGGGAGGGATACTCCGCGCAGTGGAGGAGACGATCAGGAATGCGCCCTCACAACCGGTCGTCCCCGGCATTTTTGACAGCTATGCGGGGACACCACTCCTGAAAAAGCTCGGTATCACGTCCGGATCCACTATAGCCCTGCTCGGTGCGCCCGCGACCTTTGAGGATACGCTGGGTACCTTACCGGAACGGGTGCGTCTCAGGAAGCAGGCGCGCGGCGAGAGTGATATCATCCTCCTCTTTGTGAGATCACTCGCAGATCTCAGGAAGAGGTTCCCTGCCGCTGCGAAGATACTGAAAGCAGGTGGCAGGCTGTGGATCGTCTGGCCGAAGAAGACGTCGGAAATCAAGAGCGATCTGACACAGAATGTTGTGCGGGAGTTCGGGCTGGGGACCGGCCTGGTCGATTACAAGATCTGTGCAATCGATGAAACCTGGTCGGGGCTCTGCTTCACTCAGCGCCGATCGAAGAAGCGCTGACAACAGGGAGGATTCTCCGTGGATCTCCGGAACCATATGACTGTTGATGGGATCGAGGCGCGGTACGCCACGATCGAAGAGCTGCGCACGGCTGCGGGAAATGCAGCGGATACCGATATCGGCCTTCGTCTGCAGACGGCAGCATCGCTCCGGGAGTTGCTCGAACTCCGTGATCAGGAGATCGTTGGTGAACTGATCGGGAGACTGGAAGCCGATCCGCTCGATCATGTCACCATCGTGCTGGAGATGACGACCCAGAAGTCGGTCGAGGAGGAGCTCACGATCGGTCGACTCCATTCCTCCGCCCGGTCGGGGGATCCGGAGGATATTACCGCGACCGACAGCGACGGATCGTGATGCGCCCTTCAGACATCGATTTTTCGTTCCTGCGAGGAGAGAGTGTCGGTATCGATTCGATCATCCGCACGCCATTCGGTGAGCGGTTGATGGTCTATTGTGACTACACCGCTTCCGGTCGGAATCTCAGCTTCATCGAACGATACCTGCAGGAGATCCAGCGGCAGTACGCGAACACCCACACAGAAGATGACATCACCGGCCGCAGTATGACCCGGCTCATGGAGGAAGCGGAACAAACCATCAAGGACTCGGTGAACGCCGGTCCGGATGGCCGGATCATCCCGATCGGCACCGGCGCCACCGCGGCGATCGACAAGTTCCAGCAGATCATCGGAGTTGCAATCCCGCCGGCCACCTGGCACCTGATCTCCCGACTGCATGGAGAGTATCTGGAGAACGATGGACTCGAATCGTGGTATCGATTTATC
>JALGVQ010000251.1 GCA_025774615.1 bacterium | reverse complement strand
CCGAAGAGAACATGTACGGGGAGGAACGGCTTTACCAGCTCCTGGCCAGAACGACCGGTCAGAGCGCTCTCTCCATCCGCGACAGTATCATGGGTGAGGTCACCGAGTTCTGCCAGGGCATGCACCAGTCAGACGACATCACCGTAGTGGTACTCAGGCGCCTGCCTGAAACATCGTAGCCCTTCCTCCATCAATCAGACGAGCGGTCCAACTCCCCCTTACGGATCCGGGACCATGTCCACCAGTCGCGCAGCTCGGCAGGAAGATCGGGATCCCGGGCCTGGGCGATAGCGCAATTGAACACATCAAGGCAGCAGGGATCGATACGGGTTCCCCTCAGATCGCACAGCCTCTGATACAGGTCATCTCCTTCGAGCTTCGTAAGTTCTTCCACGCTCTGGACACCGAGGTCATGCAGGTCTCCCTCTATCGAGGATCCGATTCCCCGCAGATCACGAAGTTTGCGATCATCCATCGGTACAGACATCTCCTTCCGGTCGTGCCGGGCCCGGATATTTCGGCATCGATCGCCCGGACCCGTTCATACCGATAGTACTGATTCAGTCAGTTGACTCCGGGGCGGCTTCCCATACCGCCATCATACCACCAGTCGGGTCCTGAAACGTCCCGAACGAACCCATCTCGGGAATCGGTGTCTTCTCCACGATGACGGTACCACCCAGTTCCTTCACCTTCTCCAGTGTCGCTGCTACATCATCCACCTTCGTGTAGACCATCCAGTGTGGAGGGATATCGGGCTGGGGAGCTTTCATGATCCCACCCTTGGGATCCTTACCCGTATCGATCATCAAGTACGGCCCCGTATCCATCGGGTACTCTTCCCACTTCCAGTCGAATATCGCGGAATAGAAAGTCTTCGCGCCTTCCAGATCGTGGGTCATCAATTCTATATGCGCAAATTCGTTAGCCATGCTCACGCCCTTTCATAGGTTAGGTGATATACCTGTGTGGGAATCACCTGAGGCACGTTACAGGGTAATCGGGTGTCATGGCAAGGATACTAATTCGCCTTTTGTTCGCCTTTCCCCGGAGTGCCCTCCGATCTTCCGAAACATCGAGGTAGAATTGCCAGTATCATGGGTACGATCTGACGATTGACAGGACAAGGAGTCGGCCATGACGAAGAGAGTACGTTCCGGACGGATCCTCTGTATCGCCGTGATTGCTGTCCCACTCCTGGCATTTCCTCCTGTCGCCCCCACCCTGGGACAGGATGAGATACCGATCAACAGCCGTCGATTGAGCGAACGCGCGCTCCTCACCTGGGCATGTGATCACTTCCAGGGAACCAACATGATCGTCCTGACCACCAGTGAAGGACTGGTCGTGATCGATACCGGTCTCAGCCCGACCACCGTCCGGCGGCAGAGGGCGATGATCGAACAGGAACTGGGCAGGAATGATTTCCGTTACCTCATCAACACCCATGTCCACAACGATCACGCTTTCGCCAACGAGGTGTTTCCGGAAGCAACTGTGGTAGGGCACGAACTGAGCATCGCGGAGATGAGACGGGAGGTCGACCTCATCCCCGAACTGCTGGAGCGGCTGCGCAGCAGCCAGGCCTCCTATCTGGGGTGGGCTGAGTGGGCCGCCGGGGAAGGGTCCGCTCCTGAAGAGGAGGAGCAGGCCCGGGAAGGTATCGCTGCATTCGCCGTCGGGATCGGAGACCTGGAACGGGGGATCGAGCCCCGCTACCCGACCCTCACGTTCTCCGGCCACGAATCGTTCCAGGTGGGCGATCTTCAGTTCCTGCTCTATCCGTTCATGGGCTTTCATTCCGATTCAGATATCCTCATCCTCGTTCCCGAAGAGCGGATGCTCTTCACCGGTGATGTATTCGCGAGTGGTCAACTGCCGTGGATCAGACTGAACAGCGCCGGCAGCTTCCTCACCCTGATGGATACCTGGAAGGCGATCCTCGATGCCTGTCCCGACCTTGAGATGATTGTGACCGGACATTCCGATATCCCCTTCACGGTCGGGGAGTTCCGCGCTTCGTATGGGTACCTGTCACAATTGTGGGAGGCGGTGTGCGAGGCGAAGGAGGCGGATACCGGGCTGGAGAGGTTCCTGATCGGGAGTTCCTTCAAGGAGCAGTACCCGGAGGTCGCCGAGTACCGCTACATCTACAACGACCTCAATTTCCATCAGCACAACGTCACCATGATGTGGCTGTTAGCGGGGGGATGAGTCGGGCCGGCTCGCGAACCACTCCCATATCTCCTCGGCCATCAGGGCATATCCCGGCCCCACCGGATGGCTTGTGTCAGCGTAGAGGTCAGCAGGCAGAAGCGGCAGGAAGAGAGCGTCGAGCTCCATGTCGGCCAACGCTGTCCTGGAATCGTGCAACAGCTGCCGGTATTCATACAGACTGACATCATCAAGAGCATGTTCGTTCAGCGGTCCCACGATGACCGATACCCGGTTATTCCGGGCACGTAACACCTCGATGAGACGCTGGAAGCCTTCCCATTGCAGTGAAGTCTCCCGATCTACCCAGGGAAGGGACTGCTGGATCTGCCTGCCTGTGCCTCCGGACCGGACAGGCGGCTCCTGGTGTTCATCACTGTCGGAAATCCCGAACGTGATGCTGCCGAGGGGACTGGCATAGGGGTGTCCGGCTGTCCACACCTGCAGATTGGTGTTATCGAAAGAGGTGCTCCGCAGGTGTCTGGCCCACTCCAGCAGACGGACCTTCCGCTCAAGAATGACACTGAGCCGGCCTGAGACAGATTCAGTATAGGACGGAACAGGTGTACCGAACTGCGGAACCAGTCGGGGATGGTTGAGCCGAACTCCCCGCTCTGCCTGCAGATCCGCTTCCGGGGAGCTGAGCCAGAGCAGATTCAGGTGCACGATCACCTCCCGGTCCCGTATCACTCGTCCGTAATGGCGTATCAGTCCGGCCAGGGCGATCTGATGGGTTCCATCCAGGCCCAGATTGATAAACGCTTCCTTGCCCGCCTGCTCGTTGAGGTAGTGGGTCAACGTCTGATCCCGGTCGACGTACTGCCCCCAGATCACCGAATCACCGATCAGAAGTGTCTTCTCCTCAGCGGTGGCGGAGCGGGTGTAGTGCCGATAGAGCCAGTAATCCTCACTCTGGTCGTACGGGATGCGGTAATCGGCATCTGGTGAGAACGGCGTCAGGACCCACCAGATTCCAGGCAGCATGATCGCTATACCTGCCAGGATAGTGATCGTAATCAGCCACTCCCTGACCGACAATCTGATCGGGTTGCTGGAGAACGGCCCGGTCGATTCGGGAGGCGGGTTTATTTGAGTGTCACCGGTCATCACGCCTCAAAACTGGAAGTAGATGAAGGGCTGCTGCCCCGACTGGGCAAAGAGCACCAGGTAAAGGACCATCGCGACTACGGTGGAGATCCTGACCGCGCTCGATTCGAGGAGTGTCCTCAGCCGGGATTCCGAAAGGTACTGGTAGACCCAGACCAGGAGGACCAGCGCCAGCATCATCAGGGGAATCTGTGGATCGATCCAGCCGGTGGTGAATATCCGGGAGACAACCATCGCGGCATCCCCCATATCGGCTGCCCGGAAGAAGATCCACGCGAACGTCACAAAACCGAAGACCAGCATCTGTTTCATGAACCGGGGTACCCGCTCCCGGTAGAATACGGTCTCTTCCAACTCACGGGTCATGACTCTTCCCAGGGCATGCAGGCAGCCC
>JALGVQ010000057.1 GCA_025774615.1 bacterium | reverse complement strand
ATGGTCAGGAGCGCGATCACCATGATGAGTCCCACAACCTGCATCATACTGACCACGGTGAGCGCCACCACGGTGAGCAGGACAAGGTTCGTCCTCAGAGTATGGACACCCTGGAGTTTGGCGTATTCCTCATCGAGACAGATCGCCAGGAACCGCTTGTAGTACAACACGACAACCCCGACGATGACGATATCCATGACCAGCAACCGCAGCACGTCCGCCCACTGCACCACTGCGATATTACCGAAAAGGTAACTCATCAGTTCCACATGATACCCGGGGGTGAATTTCACCAGCAGTATCCCCGTGGCCATGCCGATCGCCCACATCGCCCCGATAAGGGTGTCCATCCGTTCTCGTGCCTGTTCATGCACGACGCCTATCACGATCGCTCCGAGGACGGCGGCCACGACTGCGCCATGGAACGGTTCGAGCCCCCCGAACATTGCCGGGAAGTGATACCTCAGATAGATGGCCGCGCCGATGCCGCCTACCGCTGTATGGGCTATCGCGCCGACCAGGAAGACTATCCGCCTGGTGACGACATACGGCCCAATCACCCCGCACGCGATACTGGCCAGAATTCCCGCCAGAAGGCCGGTCAGCAGGAGGGGGTTCATCGCCATATCCTGGAAGAATCCGCTCATTCCGGATCCTCCTCATCCTGCATGCAGGTCGGACAATCGTCGTCGTGTATCACCTCTTTAAGCGTTCCGTCTTCCACGTATGCCCGGCTGATCAGGTCCCTGGTGACCTCAGGGGCTCCGTGGCAGACAAGCTTGCGGTTCAGACATGCGATCGTCTTCATGTGCGCCGAGACGAATCCGATATCGTGACTGACCAGCACGATGGGGAATTCCTCGTTCAGATTTCCCAGGAGTTCGTGGAACGACCGCTCCATGGGCGCGTCGATCCCGGCGGTCGGTTCATCGAGCAGGAGTATCGCCGCTTCCGATGCAAGGGCACGGGCGATCAGCACCCGCTGACGCTGGCCACCTGAGAGTTCTGACACCGTTCGGCGGGCCAGACCCTCTACTCCGGTCCGTTCGAGAGCCTGCATCCCCTTCTCGATATGTTCATCGGTGAACTTCGGCCCCCAGCCGGAACGACCGAGTCGGCCCATCAGCACCACATCAAGCACTGTCGCCGGCACCATGATATCGATCTCGGCGTGCTGGGGCACATACCCGACTCGTGATCGGGCCTCCACCGGAGACATCCCCATTATCCGGACACGGCCCGAATCGGGCTTGAGCAGTCCGAGCATGATCTTCAGAAGAGTGGTCTTCCCGCTCCCGTTCGGACCGACCAGTCCGACGTAATCATCAGCAGCGATCTGGAATGTCACATCATCGAGTACAGGCTGGGAATCAGCGCTTCCCGGATATCTGAAGGTGATGTGTTCGATCTCCGCGGCAGGCTGAACGTCGCTCACCTGAACGTCCCCGCTATCGCGTCAGCCACAACCCGCAGGTTGCTGATGACATCTCTGACGAGTGGATCGAGGATCTGGACTTCGGCCCCCATCGCGGCGGCGACCGCCTCGACCGCCCTGCTCCCGATCTGGGGCTGCACGAAGATCACCGAGGCGCCGTCAGCCCGCATCCCTTCCTGGATGAGCGTCAGATCGTGGTCACTCGGATCCTTCCCTTCGATCTCGATGGCCTTCTGGTGCAGTCCGAACTCTTCCGCGAAATATCCCCAGGCGGGGTGGAAGACGTAGAACGCCTTCCCCTGATGACTGTCGAGACGTGAGTGGATGTACTCTCCGAGCGCATCCAGTTCAGACTCGAGGTTTTCGAGGCGTCGGTGATACTCCTCGCTACCCTCAGGATCCGCCGAGGAGAGCGCATCGGCGACGCTATGAGCCTGGATCTTCAGAAGTGCCGGAGATACCCAGATATGGGGATCGGTACCAGATTCTTCCTCGGAGGTGCCCGCCGTGGTACCTGAGGGCTCCTCACCCTCATGGCTGTGCTCGTGTTCCATGTGCCGCAGTTCGACACCTGCTCTCAGATCAATGGTTTCCAGACCGTCAGATGACTCGAGGGTGTCGAACCAGCGTCCGTGTTCGAAGGGAACGCCGGTGTGGAAGAAGAGCCGGGCCCTCATCACCCTGCTGATCTGGGCATCGGTCGGCTGGTAGGTCGAAGGGCTGTCTCCAGGTGAGAGAAGCGCGATCACATCTACCCGTTCTCCACCGATCTGTTCCACGAGCCAGGCATGCGGCTGGACGCTCACGGCAACCAGAAGCTCACCTCCGGTGACTTCCCGCTCGCCACCACAGGCCGTCACCAGCAGGAATGCGATCCCCACCGGTAACAGGATGCCCAATCCATCAAGCAGTCTCACAATCATTGTTCCCTCTATCATTCCTTCTCATGGAAACGGTTTTCAGTGTCATGACCTTACGCTTTTACGCCCCGTTCCGCAATACGCCAGGCTTTCGATGGACCCGTTTCACCGGTAGAATGGCAATCGGGTGGTTCCAATACCGTCCGATGTTGCCCGATACCGTGAACCGCTATCCGACCGGTCTGATAAAGACCCGGCCAGAGGCAAATGAGGGCCAGGAGAGAGAGTAATGGAGAAGCTGAATAACCTCGAGGAGAAGACCGGATCCTTTCCCCGGGTCCCACTGGCGCATCTTCCCACTCCGATCGAACAGATGAAGCGGCTTTCAGCAGGATTCGACGGCATCGACCTGCTCATCAAGCGTGACGATGGAACCGGTCTGGCGTTCGGCGGCAACAAGGCCCGGAAGCTCGAGTTCATCCTGGCCGACGCCCTTGCGAAGAACGCCGACACGATCATCACCTGGGCCGGTGTGCAGTCGAACTGGTGCCGCCAGACAGCTGCCGCGGCTGCCCGGCTCGGCCTGAGATCGATCGTGGTCCTCTTCAGGAAACCGGGTGGATCGACTGAACCGGACGGGAATCTCCTGCTCGATACGATCTTCAATGCCCGGGTCGAGATCGTTGAGGCGTCCGCTGAGACGAAAATGATGGAGCTGTCCGGAGTAGCCGGTGTCATCGATGCTCTGGTAGAGGAGGAACAGAACGCCGGGCGCGTTCCGTACGTCGCGTCGATCGGAGGTTCGCGGGTCGAAGGTTCGATGACCGAACCTCTGGGAGCGCTCGGCTATGTCGAAGCGTTCTCCGAAATCTTCCTGCAGACTAGCGCGATGGGCCGTGTTCCTGACGCGATCGTGCTTGCCACCGGCTCAGGATCGACACAGGCCGGACTCCTGGTCGGAGCGATGATCCTCTCCCCGGAGACGAAGATCATCGGCATCAGTGTATCGGAGGAAAAGGAGACGATGTCCCGGTATGTGCGTGAGATCTCTGAGGCCACCCTCGACCTCCTGGGAGTCGATCAGCGACTGGAGGAAGATGATGTGATCGTACTTCCCGAATACCTCCAGGAGGGATACGGCATCATGACCCGGGAAGTGGCAGACGCCATCGACCTGGTCGCCACGACCGAAGGCATCCTGCTCGATCCGGTCTATACCGGGAAAGCCATGTCAGGACTGATCGATCTGATCGGCAGGGGCTTCTTCCCCGAAGGGAGCACCGTGCTCTTCCTCCACAGCGGAGGCACACCGGCGCTCTTCCCCTACCGGTACGATCTCATTAAACACCTCGACCGATGAGGTATCACCATATAGGCATCCCGACGACCACGCAGCAACCGGGGGGGACATATCTCGAAGAAGTTATGCCGGCATGGTATGACCCGATCACGATCAGACCAGGTCAGAGCTGACATCAGAGGTGAGAGATGAGCATTATCGCTTCCCGGATAACGGCCACTCTCACGGCGCTCATTGCGATCTGTGGAGCCGTGGTCTATCTCCTTTCACCAGCACGAGATGGCGTCATCACCTCTTTTCCTGTCATACTGGCGGTTCTCGGGCTTCTCGGCCCGTGTGCAATCATTGCCGCTCATCGTGATTCCGATACAATGGCACTTCATATTGTCGCCGTCATATGCGGTGTGCTTGTCGCCCTGGCCTTCAATACGGTCATGTCCATCGGCCCCCTGGCCGGGCTCTCAGCATTTACTCTGGCTCTGTCTCTGGTAATAATCTGTCGCTCAAAGAGAGAGCGATTGCGTCCGATGATTCTGACTCTGGGTATCAGCACCATACTATCGTTCGGTATTCTGTACAGCATCGTCATGAGAGCAAAAATCGAGACCGTCACTCCCCCACCCTCGTCAGTCATCCTGCACAGCCTGCCCGGTCATCATTTCACGGACGCCTTTCAGGTTCGCATCTCCACCGATGAAGAGCCGGGTATACGTTCAATAGTCGATGCCTTCTCCGTGTCACTTCGTCCATGGTGGTTCGAAATACCGGAACATGGTGGCATAGCCGATGCAGAAATCAGACCAGGCTCTGATCTTGGCGGGTGGAAAGTACATGAGATGTCCCGCACCGAGATCATTATCGGGCTTGATCGCAGCTACATCGATCTCCGTATCTCACTATATGCGGAGCAGGCAGACGGGCAATGCACCATAACCGCAACAACGGTGGCACGGTACAATAACTGGCTGGGTCGTCTTTACTTTGTACCTGTTCGCTATGGTCACAAAATCGTCCTGGCAGATACAATGCGCAGGATATCGTTCCTCCTTCAGGAGCTACCCGCGCTCTTTCCAGGCGGTGATGATGGCGGCCTCCCGGGCCATGAGTAATCGTCGCCCGGATATCATGTTTTCACGACGATCACCCGAGACGGAATCCGAGTGCCACCATTCGATGATGTCCTTGATGCTCTCGGCAAGCGGTGTGTAGGTCAACCCGGATGATCTGGCTTTCTGTATGTTTATCCGCGCCGATCCCGCATTGTTGCCTGTCGGCATGATCCAGGGGACTGCGTAGAAAAGGCGATGTTCTCTGAGGAAATCGTAGTCCGGGATCGATATAAATGAAGCTGCTGAATTGAAGGCAGCATGCGCTCCATAGACAAACGCATGCATTCCCGTCGCTGAGGCCGGTCCGGCGGCATTGAACGTTCCCGCGGTCCTGTTCTCCAGGAGTCGGATCATCCAACCGGCCAGATCACGTATATCCAGATACTGGACAGGATCATCGCTCTTACCGGGAACCAGGATCTCACCGCCCCGGTCGAGACGAACCGGCCAGTAAGTGAAGCGGTCCGTTCCGTCCCCGGGCCCCATCAGGTAGGTCGGACGAACGATTATCGTCCGGTCGGAGCCGAACGCATTCCCTGCTTCGATCTCGGAATTGGCCTTCATGACTCCGTAGCTGTATTCACCGGACTGTTCCTGATCGATTCCCCCAGGCACCTCGAGGACCAGCTCGGTACTCTCCCCGATATCCGAGCCGAGGTAGGGGTAGTACACACCGGTGGAAGATGTGTACATGTAGAGATCGACACGTTCCTGAAGCAATCGGGCAGAGTCGCGTGTCCACTCCACCTTCCTGCCTGAATTATCGATGACTGCATCCCAGGTACGCCCGTGAAGAGCTTCAAGATCGTTCTCTCTATCACCGACAAGCTGCTCGACATCCCTGAACAATCCCCGGTGGATCGAAGGCTCGGTCCGTCCCCTCGTGAAGGTCGAAATGGAATGCCCGCGACTCATGGCACAGGCGATCTGGTGCGGACCGAGAAAACTGGTGCCCCCCAGGATGAGGATACTGAGTGGTTTCGCTGATCGATCAGCTGTTGCCGCAACGCCAGGTTGTGATGATTGACCTGATGCGAGGGCCGGGTACCCCATCACCGACATGGCGGTCCCGACCCGGATGCTGCTACTGAGGAACTCACGTCTGGTTTCAGCCATGTTCCAGTACCTGGTTAGAGTCCGGGTCAGCTATCGCCGAACTGTTCGTCATCATCCCTCTTGAGCAGGACTATCCCCGGTGTGAGGCCAGGTGGTCGATCCCTTCCAGCAGCATGTCCACATGGCGGGTGTTCACCCAGATGTGGGTCGAGACCCGGCAACCGCGTGTACCCGCTTCATCGCTTCCGATCGTGCGGATGACAATGTTGTACTTCTCCCGCACGTAGTCGACAATCCGCTGGGGATCCACCCCTTCGATCGAGAAGGCGGTGAGGCCGGCGCTCAGATAGGGATCCCTGCTGGTGTGGAGCCGCACCCCGGGGATCGACACCAGGCCATCCTTCAGATGGGTGGCGAGTGATCTGACCCTTCTCTCGATCCGTGCCTTGCCGATCCGGATCTGGAATTCGATCGCTTCGCCGAGCGCGAAGATGATCGGGTCGGCGCGCTGGCTCAGGGTCTCGAACTTGCGAGCCGTACCCTGCTCGTCCCATCCGGAAGAGGCGATCGTGGGCCAGACCTGGTCCTGCACGTCCGACTTCACGTAGAGCATTCCACAGCCGGTGGGCGCACCGAGCCACTTGTAGGGACTGGTAGTGAAGAAGTCGGCACCGAGGTCGTGCATGTTCAGATCGAGGTGACCGAGACCGTGAGCGCTGTCGGTCAGCAGGAGGATCCCATGCTCATGGGCCAGTTCGCTCAATTCCCTGATCGGAGCGATCAGCCCGGTGATGAATACGGTATGGCTGACACTGATCACCTTCGTGCGCGGCGTTATCGCCCTGCTGAATGCCCTCACGATCTCATCCACATCACGGGGCGGGACCCCTAACGGTGCCTCAGTGACCGTGATGCCATACCGCGCTGCTTTCAGCCGCCACGGGTGGATCCCCGCCGGGTGTTCCATTGTCGATTGCAGAACCTCATCACCTTCACCCAGGTCAAGCCCGTTGGCGATGAAATTCATTCCCTCGGTTGTGTTCCGGTTGATGACGATCTCATCAGGAGAGGCGCCCACGAAATCCGCGAGTCTGTTCCTGACGCCATCCCTGAGGGATGGAAAATAATCATATGCCTCGAAAGGATTGGATGCCTGGATCTTGAAGTACCGGATGAGCGTGTTGAACACCGGCTTCGGCATCGGCCCCAGGGTGCCATTGTTCATCATGATCAGACGACCCTCGAACATGAACTGCTTGCGGATCTCCTCCCAGTAGACACCGTCGGGAGATTCATCCTGCCGGAGGCCGCTGTTCAGGCTCTCGATGTTCTCGTAGATAGCCGCGTTCAGATTCTCAAGCGCTACCACGGAGAGCGCGGTGCTCCCGGCCAGCATCCTGAAGAAATCCCTTCTGTGGAACCTGCTGGTTGACAATCCGTCGGTTGTCAATTCGCTGAGTCCTCGTTCCGATCGATGCATGTCGTCCGCCTCCTCATTTGGTGCCGATTGACTTCACTATACCCCTGAACCAGAATGCACTGTCAAATCCGACCACTACCGGATTGACTCACTGCCGATGCCCGAATTGCATTCCCCGGCTCCATTGGAGCCTCGGATGGACAACCTGGAGCAGAAAGAACTGCATGAGAAAGAACGGAAAAAACGCACCCCCCCTGAATGTATCCACAGACCTGCTCGAAACAGCAGAGACCGGCCATCTCGCCATGTGTCGGGAGGGTGAGCCGTACATGGTCCCCCTCTCCTTTGTGTACCACGAGGGACGGATCTTCTTCCACGGGTCGGCCAGCGGAAAGAAGATGGATTTCATCAACGCCAATCCGAGGATCTGTTTCGTGGTGGATGAATCAGAACTCGTCCCGGGACCCGACCCGTGCAAACTCCACTTCAACTTCCGCAGCACACTCGCTAACGGCACCGCGAGGGTCGTGGATGACATCGAGGGACAGGTGGAGGCGTTGAGATTGCTCGCCGAGAAGTATTCACCCGGATCGGGACATCTGATGGACCGGCAGAGAGCTGAAAGCTATGACAACCTCGCGATCATCGAAATGACGGTCAATGAGATCACTTCG
This sequence comes from bacterium, assembly GCA_025774615.1. Lineage (GTDB taxonomy): Bacteria > Blakebacterota > Blakebacteria > Blakebacterales > Blakebacteraceae > Blakebacterum. Next base: position 6,425 of record JALGVQ010000057.1, on the reverse strand, counting down.
AGAGAGGAACCGGTAGAGTGAACAGATCTGTGAACCTGTCGTTTTCCCTTGGTATATCCCTGATGTTTTCTCAAACCGTATTTCTGTCTCAAACCGTCAGCGCGCAGGAGAACACGTATCTGCAGGGTCCTGATGTCCGGTCGATCACGGTGCGCGCGATCAGCGCGCCTCCGGTCCTGGATGGTCGTCTGCCGGAATCGGAATGGCCCGCTGCCACTTTCCAGGGTGAATTCTGGCAGCTCAGACCGGTCCGGGGAGGACGGAGCGCGGCCGACCCCCTTGTATCGGTCGCATCAGACGGAGAATCTCTGTATATCGCCTTCATCGCTCCCCTGCCAGACGGCGAGCCCCCACTGGCCGGGGTCACACGTCGTGACAGTGATGGGCTGGGCGACGACGACTACCTCGGGTTATATTTCGATACGTACCTGGACGGTCGGACGGCATTCGTCTTCTACGCCAACGCCCTCGGTACGCAGGGGGACATGAAGATCGCCAACGACGGTGAGACCATTGATCCGACCTGGGATACTCGATGGGAAGTTGCGACGAACGTCGAGGTGGATCGATGGACCGCCGAATTCCGGATCCCCTTCCGGTCGATCTCCTGGCCGGCGGATAGCACCGTCTGGGGAGTGAACTTCGCCCGGGGATTCCCTGCTGAACTCTCCTACAATATCTGGACCGGTCCGGTAGATAAGACTTTCCATATCTCCCGTTCCGGCCGCCTTGAGGGGATCCCGGCTCCTGACCGGCCTGAACCGTTATCGGTCACTCCCTACCTCTCCCTCCGCCATGCTCCCGATTCGATTCCCGGTGTTAAGGAGGGCTGGCATCCGGAGATCGGAGCCGACCTTCAGAGTAATCTCGGCTCCTCCTGGACCCTCAATGCGACCCTCAATCCCGACTTCGCGAGCGTCGAGGGTGACCGGGAACAGATCAACCTGACTCCTTTCGAGACCTCCTTCCCCGAGAAGAGGCGCTTCTTCCTGGAGGGGAACGATCTGTGGAGCAACCGGATCAGGACCTTCTATACCCGCCGGATCGGTCAGATCGACGGTGGCGCCAAAATGGTTGGCAGAACCGGTCGGAACACCCTGGCGGCCCTCATGGTGCGGGAGGCTTCATTCGCTGACGATCCGGAGACCATGCAGGATGAATCCCGCTCGCCCGCCTCCTGGGGCGTCTTCCGGGTCAGACGGGATGTGATGGAGAACAGCACCGTCGGCCTGCTCGCCGTGAACCGGCATGACACCAACGGCGACGCGGGTACGCTCGGGTCTGATATCTATCTGAATCTCGCCAACGACTGGTACATCACCGGTCAGGCTGTGCTCTCATGGCCTGATCCCGGTCTCGCGACCAGCGGGTTTTTCCTCCGGGCCGAGCGGAAGACGAACATCTACGACTACCACCTGCGCTACACCGAGCTGGGAGAGCGGTTCCGCGAGAACGCCAACACGGTGGGCTTCATCAGAGATGACAACCGGCGGGAGCTCGATGCGGCCGCCGGCTACACCTGGTGGCGTGAGAACGGTCCATTCCAGTTCATCGAGTACGACTCGAACTACAACATCTACTGGAACAGGACCGACGGCAGGCTCAGGAACTGGGAGATAAGCCAGGAGGCCATGATCTATCTCAACAACGATCTCAGTTTCGCCTACGAAGGATCGTTCGAGAACCAGGAACCCGACCGCTGGTTCGACCGCCACTACTACAACCGGGAACACCTGATCGAAGCGGGTTACAAGACCGAGGAGTGGGCCAGCACCGAGATCGGATACTCCTGGGGATGGGTCTACGACAGCGATTACTCCCTCTGGGAGATATCGTTCAACCGGGTCCTGCTGCCGAAACTGACAGCCAGTTACTCCTTCTCTGATCTGCGTCTCGTACCCGATCTGGAGAAAGACTCAGCTCAGCGACATGTCCTCCGGCTTGAGTATGCCTTCACCCCCGATCTCTACTGGCGAGTATTCGGGCAATACAATAACAGAACCCACCGGTTCTACCTCTATTCAGTCTTCGGCTGGCGGTACGATCCCCCATTCAGTGCTGTGTACATCACCTATTCCAGGGATGAATTCTCTCATGAGATGATCCCTGGCAAACGGGATGCCCGCCCGCTCCTCTTCCTGAAAGTGAGTCATCAGATCGGACGGTGATCCCACAGGATCACCTCCCTGAGTCAAGGAGTCAGATGATGCGCAGATCCATGTTCAACACACTCTCGCTGGTCTCCCTCGTGATCCTGCTCCCCCTGAGACCGCAGGTTATCGCGCAGGAGAAACCCCTGACGTTCTGGGAACTGATGACCCTTCACAACGCGCGCAGTACGGTCATCTCTGCTGACGGTGAGTGGGTCGCCTTCACCGTATCGCAACTCGACACGGCTTCCATGGAATCGGAGGCCCACATCTGGCTCGGACCGGCCGATGGTTCCGAAGCGCCGCGACAATTCACCAATGGGGAATCGAGCGAGTCGGGCCCCCGCTTCACACCCGACAGCCGGTCGCTGACATTCCTGGCCACCCGTGGTGACTCGAAGCGACAGGTGTGGAGTATCCCCCTCTCCGGCGGAGAGGCGATCCAGCTCACTCATTTCGAGGACGGTCTGCCCGGTACTCCCGTCTGGAACCGGGAGATGACGAAGTTCGCATGGACGGAACGGCAGGAGTGGCCCGACAAGGACGAGCGGGAAGCCAGGGCAAAGAAGAACGATGACGTGAGGATCGTGGAGGAGGATCGGGTCCTCCATTCCGACATCCATGTCCATGACATGGAATCGGGTGAGACGGTTCAGGTGACCGACGACGACTTCGACAACGGCGGGCCGGTCTGGTCCCCGGATGGGCAGTGGCTGGCATTTACCAGCAACCGGACAGAGAGTCCCTGGTACAACAGCAACTCTGACATTTTCATCGTCGCCTCAACCGGAGGTGAGGTTCGTCGGCTCACTGACAATGACGGATCCGATTCGGGACCGACCTTCACTCCCGACGGGGAGTGGATCGTCTATTCAGCCAACACCACGGCCGGGAGATCGCATGAGGATTCCGACTATTTCATCATCCGCTCCAGCGGCGGCACTTCCCGGAATCTGACCGCCGAATTCGATTTCTCTGTCGGTGGTGGTGTCACCTTCACCCCCGATGGAGAGAGTTTCTGGTTCTCTGCCGGCATCAAGACAGACACCCACCTCTTTCGGTGCGACATCGAGGATGGTACGGTCGAGCAGATCACCGAGGGAGCCGGCAGTCACTCGGGATTCAGCTTCTCCGATGACCGGAGGACGGCTGTCTGGCTGATGACCCGGCCCGAATGGCCCGGAGAAGTAATGGCAGGCAGACCCGATGGCAGAAGCCGTCAGCTCACTGATCTGAATCCGCAGTTGAAGGAGTACGCGATCGCCTCACAGGAGGTGGTCTCCTGGAAGGGACCTGACCAGCTCGATATCGAAGCGGTGCTCACCCACCCCGTCGGATACGAGCAGGGCCGCCGGTACCCCACCATCTTCGTCATCCACGGCGGCCCCAACGGGCGACACTCGAACACATTCAACTCCCGGATGTCACAGATGCTGGCGGCAAAAGGATACATGGTGGTCGGACCGAATGTGCGGGGAAGTTCCAGTTACGGCACCGCCTTCGGCATCGCGGATGAGGGGGACTGGGGAGGGAAGGACTTCCAGGACATCATGGCCGGTGTCGATCGCCTGATCGAGATGGGTCTCACTGACAGTGAGCAACTGGGAATCATGGGAGGATCGTACGGTGGCTTCATGACTTACTGGGCCATCACCCAGACCGACCGTTTCAAGGCGGCGATTGCCCATGCCGGGATCGTCGACTGGTGGTCATTCTGGGGCCAGACCGATATACCCACCTACCTGGAATACGGCTTCCTTGGTCTGCCCTGGGAGACAAAGGAGATCTGGGAACGATGGTCGGGCATGGAGTATGTCACCAATGTCACGACACCTCTGCTCATCACCCATGGAGAGGAGGACCGACGAGTCCCTATCGCCCAGGCTGAACAGTTCTGGCGAGGTATGGACAGACAGGGTCTGCCGGTGGTGTTCCTCCGGTATCCGAGAGAGGGACATGGGATCGGTGAACCACGTCACCGGATCGATCTCTACCAGCGGCAGATCGCCTGGTTCGACCACTACCTCAAGGGTGAGGGCGAACGTTCCCCCGACGGACGATATTTCCGGCATTAATGAGAAAAGAAAAATCGGTTCGAAGACAATCAGTTCTTGAATTCAGGAGATCGCTGAGATAACGTCAAGAGCGATCAAGAAATGGAGCCGCACTCACGCTGGCTCAATCGCAAAAAATGTTGCATGTGAGGTGACAATTGATGTTGCACAATAGCATGAAGACGCTTGGGGCAATCGCGCTTATAGCGGGACTTGCAACATGTACTACGGGTCCGCAAACACAGAAACCAATCGACGGTACGTACATGGGAGCCTTGAGTGGAGCACCTCAGGCTTTAATCACCTTTACCGCCAGTAACGGAAACCTTACCGGCACCGGAACCATCAAGGATACCGATCCGGTTTTCCGCTCAGTAGGAGGTGAAGCTTCCATAGTCATCACCGGCACCTACGTGAATGCCATGATCACCTCCATGGAGGCAACCATCTCGTTTGAATACGATACCACCCCGGCAGGCACCTCCACCTGGATCGCCGGTACCGGGCAGATGGTCTTCTACAACAGCGAGTTCACGAAGAGTGCTGGCGCCTCGGGAGCCTTCAGCGGAGACTCGTCGATTAGTGGCGTCAGTTTTGGAGGAACCTGGATCGCAACGAAGACGACCATGGGTTCGGGCATCCTTAAGCCGTAAGAGAACAAGTCACACAGGGGTTTCCCATGACCGGTGATCAGCATACTGCTCCGCTCGAGACCGGCGGAGCGGTGGCTGTCACATCCTCACGCTATTTACTCCATCTGCTTGCCGGCGCTATTGCTGCCGGAGTGGTCGGCGCGATCTGGTTATTGGTGCTCCGCAGCCTTCTCGGTTTCCCCCATCCCGATTCTGCATTTCTGAGCATCATCGAATGCATGGTGTTCGGAGCAGTTGCCGGCATCATCGTCTCGTGGCTGACCGGAAAGGAATACCGGAAGCTCCTGTCAAGATCCGCCCTTCTGGAGAGATTGATCTCGAGTACCTCGGCCGGGATGTGGATCCTTGATGAGAATCGTCAGACGATATATTCAAACCAGAGCATGCACCAGATACTGGGTACGATCCCCCAGGACAAATCACTCCTGCAGGATTTCTTCTCTCCGGAGAACTGGCAGATCATCGAACAGCACCTGAAGATGAGACCTGATGGGATCGCAAGCGCATACCAGGTGGAGATCACCCGTCCGGGCGGCGAGATCCGGATCATGCGGGTTCTCGGTTCACCGATCATCGTCGAACAGAACCGGTTCCTCGGATCGTTCGGCATATTCATCGATATCACGGATCAGATACAGGATCAGGATCGGACGGTCAAAAGAGAGAAACTCCAGACCCTCATCGCAACCGTTTCCCGTCTCAATCACAAGATCAACAATTCTCTGATGGTGGTGCGTGGACAGTCGGAGGTGTTACTGCGCCGGGACCGGGGGGGACCTGACGCAGAAAGCTATCAGCGGATCATCACAGCCGCTGACGCGATCGTTGACGAACTGCAGACGCTGACCGAACTCGAAAATGTGGAATTCGAGCCCCTGGTAGGTGACAGTTTCATGGTCCAGGTACCCGAACGGGAAGACAAACCCGCCGCAGACCGATAACCTCACCTTGTCCCATGAGATAATACTGGTATTTTGACGTTCTATGTCTGAACGACGCATCCGATACCGAACCATCCGTCAGCTGCTCCCGACGGGCCTGACAGCTGTCCTCCTCGCCAACCTGATGCTGCTTGGGGGCTGCAGCCTCAGCCTTTCTCCGGACGAGTATGAGCTGAAAGGTGATCGTCTGCTCGCGGCCGGGAAGATCTCCCAGGCGGTGAGTGCTTATTCGAAAGTGCTCAACTCTGAACCGGGGAACCTGGAAGTGCAGATGAAGATCGCTGAGATCCAGGAGAGTCGGGGATTCATCGACGAAGCGATCGAGCGATACCAGGTGATCGTGGAGAGTGATCCGTCACTCAGCCAGACCAGACTCACGCTGGTGAAGCTTCAGGTAGAGAAGGGGATGTGGCGGAATGCGCGGATGAACCTGGAGATCCTGAGCGAAGAACTTCCAGGGGAATCGATCGTTTACAAACTCCAGGCGGAAACGGCACAACGTGCAGAGGAATGGAATCAGGCCCTCTCATTCTGGCAGATCGCCGCGATCATGAACCCTGACGATCCTTCGATCCCCCATGCCATGGGCAAGATCTATGTCGCCCGGGGTCAGTTCCAGCGGGGCGC
>JALGVQ010000250.1 GCA_025774615.1 bacterium | reverse complement strand
TGCTCCCGGTCGAGGCCCTCGATCTTCACCCGATGATCGCCTCCCTCCTGCATGACGAAGAGGGCGTTGGTGACCCCGATCGGCTCGACTGCCCGCGCCGACCACGGGTCGATACTTCCATAGATGAAGATGATGTTGTTGCCCTCCTGGAGCAGCCAGCTGAAGACATCAAGTACCGTTGATGGAGAGTAGGAAATCCCGTCATCCGGTCCCTGGTTGTAATCGTAGTGGAGCAGGTCAAACAGGTGACTGACCGGGGTGGCGGGATATCCCAGTTCGGCCTGGGCCTGATAGTAGTATGGCTCGAAGAAGATGTACGCCTCGTCGGAGGATCGATCGAGGCGGGATACGAAAGCGAGATGCTCGAAGGCAAGGGAATCGCTGTCGGCCGGTGAAGGGATGTCGGTCCATTCTTTTCGATGATATTGCCAGAAGTTCCACTCATAGCCGGCAACTCTGCTTTCAAAGACCCCGTCGGGGTTGCCGGAGAAGGTATATCCGTTCCGGTAGAACCACGGCCCCACCATGACAACGAATGTCTCGCGGTTCTCAAGCAGACGCCTCTGGAAAGCCCTGATGGCGGACCGGCTTTCTGGCGTTCCGACGTGGTCGAAGAAGGGAGGGAAGTGCCAGTCGGGGGCTCCGAATACCAATGGCGCGACATAGGCCACCGTGGCTTCCACATCATCGGGGTAGAACCGCCGGTGGAAGAGAGCGGTCTCACCACTCTTGCTGCCGCCGGTGGTGACCCACGGTCCGTTATAGATCCGTTTGAAGAGTTGGACGATCCGGTGGTGATCGGCAGCCGCCTGCCGGATGGTGAGTTTTGAGTAATCGGCCGGATAGGGACGGGCGTACTTGAAGAACCGGTGCACGGCACTGATATGGTTGGTCTGCAGGATATCTCCGAGTTCTGCGACAAATCCGGGAGTGGTACCGTATCCGTTTGTTGAGAATACCATCGGCAGGGACTCATCCACGTGATGAAGGTATATACGCTGGGTGAATTTCTGCCCGCCTGCATTGTTGTGATCCACCGGCTGTCGGAAGTCGATCTGGAATGCTGCAGGATAGCCATAGCTGGCTTCGATCTCGGTGACCGTGACTCCGGGCAGGGCCCTGAGTCTGCCCAGGATATCAGTCGGGGCCGGTTCGGTCGGATTCCGGGTACATGAGGAGAGTAGAGCGAGCAGGACAAAACTGCCTGCGATCCTCAGTTGGATATCGGTGATGCTTCTGGCGGCGGGCAGCGGACGGGGCATGAGCGACTCCGTTCTGGCAGGACTCTGAACGACTCGATCTGATCCCCTCTCGATACTGGATACGTCCGGTCTGACCGATTTGTTTACCTGTAACATTACAACGACGCAAATTCTGACAGTTGATGACGCCTTCTTCGCCTGATCAGGAAGAAGTTTGTATCAGTACTGTTTACGGGGAGACCGGGACCACCGGAATGACTACTATATCTGCTGGAACCGGATGTCCTGCCCTGTGAAAGGGGCAGCGTTGACGGTATTCCACGTCACACGGACTGGATGAAAGAGGCACGTATGGACCTGGGCCTGGAAGGAAAAAATGCGATCGTCACCGGCGGCAGTCTCGGAATAGGCGCTGCCATAGCTCTCGTTCTGGCCGAAGAGGGCTGCAATGTTGCGATCAACTACCGGCGCCACGACACTGAGGCTAAAGCAGTGGTCGCCAGGGCTGAGGAGATGGGTCGCAAAGGGTTGGCGATCAAGGCTGATGTTGCCAATCATGATGACGCTCAGAACATGGTAGATACGGTGATCAGTGAATTTGGCCGGCTCGACATCATGGTCTGCAATGCGGGCATCAACTGGGATGGTGTGATCTGGAAGATGTCCGAAGAGCAGTGGGACACGGTGATCAACGTGAATCTCAAAGGCTACTTCAACTACAACAAGGCAGCGGCGACCGTCTTCAAGGACCAGAAGGGCGGCAAGATCGTGAACATCTCATCGATCAACGGTCTTCGGGGTAAATTCGCGCAGTCGAACTACGCTGCTTCGAAGGGTGGGGAGATCGCGATGAGCAAGTCACTTGCCAAAGAACTGGGCAAGTTCAATGTGAATGTGAATGTCGTCGCGCCCGGTATGGTGATGACCGACATGGCCCACAATATTCCCCAGGAATTCCTCGCTGCGGCGATGGAGGAGACTGCCGTTGGCAGGTTCTCGACTCCTGAAGAATGCGCCAACGTGGTGGCTTTCCTCTGCTCGGACAAGTCCCGCCACATCACTGGAGAAGTCATCAAGGTCGACGGCGGCCAGTACATGTAGCCAGATACGTGAGATTGCCATGACAAGAGTCGGAATAGTAGGTATCGGTCACGGGGTATTCGGACGACGCAGCGACGCCACGGTGCAGGAACTGGCGTTCGAAGCGTTCAAGACTGCCATGGATGATGCCGGCATCGAGCGGGATGCGCTGGATGCTTCGGTGATCGGTTCTGTCCCCGAGTATCATAAACAGCGATCACTGCCGGGTGTGGTGCAGGAATACCTCGGTCTCAATCCGAAACCGACGTGGCTGACTGAAGTGGCGTGCGCCTCGGGGAGCGCAGCACTCCGTACCGCCTGGATGTCTATCAAGGCTGGTGTGCATGAGGTCGTTGCCGTGATCGGCTGCCAGAAGATGACGGAGTTGTCTACGCCCGAAATACTCGCGCTCATGGGCAGAGTGGGGGAAGTGCAGTGGGAATCCGGATTCGGAACGACTTTCCCCGCCTACTACGCGCTCTTTGCTCAACGGCACATGCATGAATACGGCACGACGCGGGAACAATTATTCGAAGTTGCCATCAAGAACCACTACTACGGTGCCAGGAATCCAAACGCGCTGTTCCAGAAGGAGATCACCCTGGAGAAGGCCGCGGCATCGGAGGAAGTGGCAGCTCCGCTCCAGGTGTACGACTGCTGCGCGAACGCGGACGGCGCTGCCTGCGTTATAGTGGCCAGTGAAGAACGCGCGAAGGAGATCTCGGACAACATTGTCTGGCTGGATGGGATGGCATGCGCGACCGCAAGCATGTCTGTTCTGAGGAGGCCTCATCTGACCGGTCTTCCGAGCGCTGAGAAAGCCGGAGCCGATGCGTACGCGATGGCCGGTGTCGGGCCCGATGATATCAAGGTGGCCGATGTCCACGACTGCTTCACTATCGCAGAGATCATGGCATATGAGGATCTGGGGTTCTGTGGAAAGGGTGAGGGTGGACGATTTGTCGCGGATCACCAGACCTATATCGAAGGCAAAGTCGCGGTGAACGTTGACGGTGGTCTGAAGGCCAAGGGCCATCCTATCGGCGCCACGGGTATTTCGATGACCTATGAGATCGCCAGGCAGCTTCGGGGGGAGGCCGGAGAGCGGCAGGTCCCTGATGCTGATGTCGGTCTCACTCACAACGTGGGCGGGATAGGTCAATACTGCTTCGTTCAAGTCATGAAGAGGGATTGAGCCATGTTCAAGTGGTTCGGTAAAGTCAACTTTTCGCCATACACCAAGGTCACGGATTTCGCCAGGCACCTGAAGGATGGGCGTCTCATGGGATCACGCTGCAACAGTTGCGGCGCGTTCTCGTTCCCGCCGAGAGCCGACTGCGAAGCGTGCATGAGTGGCGATTTCGAGTTCGTCGAACTGAGCGGCAGAAGCACTCTGCATACGTTCACGAAGGTCGTGGCTGCCCCGACCGGCTTCGAGGATGTCGTCCCCTACACGGT
>JALGVQ010000249.1 GCA_025774615.1 bacterium | reverse complement strand
TCCCTGCCGCCCGGTACGACCGCCAAGGACCTCGTGCTGGAACTGATCGGTCGACTCGGCTCCGATGGCGCTTCATATCGCGCGGTTGAATATCACGGCTCGACAGCCCGGCTGACGATGGAAGAGCGGATCACGATCGCCAACATGGGTGTGGAGATGGGGGCGAAGGCGGCACTCTTCCCGGTCGATGAATCGACCCGTCTCTTCCTTGATGGTGCCGGGAAAGAACTGAAGGACAACGCATTCGAGTGGTCGGACGACGATGCCGAGTTCGAACGCGAGGTTTCCCTCGATCTCGGTGAACTCGGCCCGGTGGTCGCGCTCCCCGGCAGGGTCGATGAGGTCGTGCCGATCCAGGACACCGCCGGTGTGCATGTCGACCAGGTTCTTCTCGGAACGTGCACGAACGGCCGTCTCTCCGACCTGCGGAGCGCCGCGACACTCCTCGAGGGAAAAAGGATCGCTCCGGGAACCCGTCTGCTGGTCCTGCCTGCCAGCCGGAGGATATACCAGGCAGCCGCTTCTGACGGTACACTGGCCATCCTGGTCGGAGCCGGCGCTACCGTGCTCCCGCCCGGCTGCGGTCCATGCCTCGGAGCGCATCAGGGTGTGCTCGCTCCCGGTGAGGTCTGTCTTTCGACCGCGAATCGCAATTTCAGGGGCCGGATGGGTACGCCCGACTCCAGGATCTATCTCGGGAGTCCCCTGACCGCGGCAGCTACCGCGATCAACGGCGTGATCACCGATCCCCGGGAGATGCTCGAAGCAGGAAAGAGTGGATCATGACTATCTGGCGGTATGGAGATGACGTGAACACCGACCAGCTCTTCCCGGGCAAATACACCTACACCTGCAGTACCCCCGAGGAGATCCGTCCCCACCTGCTCGAGGATCTCGACCCCCGGTTCAGCGAGGAAGTCCGCGAGGGTGATATCATCGTGGCCGGCCGGAATTTCGGGTGCGGATCGAGCCGGGAACAGCCGGTGGTCGGGCTCAAGTCGGTCGGGATCACCGCCATCATCGCGAGTTCGTTCGCGCGTATCTTCTACCGTGCCGCGATCAACCAGGGGCTCCTGCTGATCGAATCCGCCGAGGTGGCGGAGTCGTGGAGCGAGGGTGAAGAGATAGCCATCGACCTTGAGGAGGGTGAGATCCGAACAGGAGATCGGGTGTACAGCATCCCTCCCCTTCCCGCCATGCTGCTGGCCATCCGCGACGCCGGAGGACTCCTGCCCGCAGTCCGGGCCCGTCTTGCCGGAGAGAGAGAACTGAATCGATGACCGGAACAACTGACCATTCAGGTGGATCGGGTTACCGCGGCGGTGACGTGAGGAGTGACTGCTGGATCGCAGTGACTGCCTCTGCCGAACCGGCGATCACCCTCTCGAGCAAGGTTGAGGTCCAGTATGGGGAGAGCATCAGAGCTCTTATCACAGAGGGACTCGAATCGCTGGGTATCAGTGACTCACGTGTGGATATCGAAGACCAGGGAGCCCTCCCCTGGGTCATCGCCGCGCGGCTGGAGGTTGCAGCTGGTCTGGCCTACCCCGACCTGGAAATGACCTTCCTGCCCGACAGGATCGTACCGGTCCGTGAACCGGTGAAGGATCGCCTGCGTCGATCACGTCTCTACCTGCCGGGCAATACCCCGAAGTTCATGCTGAATGCCGGAATGCATCGCCCTGACGGGGTGATCCTCGACCTGGAAGATTCGGTCGCGCCGGGCCGCAAGGGTGAAGCGCGGATCGTGGTGAGGAACGCGCTCCGCTGCCAGGATTTCGGGGACTCAGAGGTGATGGTGAGGATCAATCAGCTTCCCCTCGGGATCGACGATCTTGAGTCGATCGTGCCCGAGGCACCGGAACTGATCCTCATTCCCAAGGTGGAGAGCCCCGATCAGGTAATGGAGGTTGAGACGGCCTGTCAGCGGATCGCCGATCGCACAGGTGTCCGCCCACCCCTTCTGATGCCGATCATCGAAAGCGCCCGCGGTATCATGCGCGCGCTCGACATCGCCGGAGCGAGCGCGTTTGTAGCCGCCCTGACGATCGGTCTTGAGGATTACACCGCCGACCTGGGTGTGGAACGGACCCGGGAGGGAACCGAATCGCTCTGGGCACGGTCATGTCTCGTGAACGCCGCGGTGGCAGCCTCTGTCCAGCCGACAGATTCGGTCTTCAGTGACGTCGATGACACCGATGGGCTGATCGCTTCAGTCATCGAGGCAAAGTCGCTCGGTTTCGTCGGAAAGGGCTGTATCCACCCGAGACAGATAGCGACCATCCACGCATCGTTCGCGCCGACCATTGCCGAGATCGAGAAGGCGATGCGGATCGTTGAAGCATTCGAATCGGCGAAAACGCGGGGAGAAGGTGTTGTCGCCCTCGGCAGCAAGATGATCGATCTTCCCGTCGTCGAACGGGCGCTGCACACCGTCAGGTTGGCCGAGACACTCGGACTGATCTCCAGTGACTGGCGAAGCGGTTCGGATGCTGTGTCAGCAACCGGGGCAGAAGCCGGGAAGGACGCGAACAATGCCTGAGACCGGGATCCCACGAAGCGAGAACGCCGCCGGCCGCCTTGTACCTGACTCTGTCAACGGAGTGAGTCAGGTCGCTTATCAGGGTGTCGGCGTCCACCGTCCCGAGGGGAAGCGGGCATCCTCCCCCATCAGTTCGTGCGCCGACTATCCTGCCGATGGTGACAAACGGCTCGATGACCTGAAGACGGCGCTTCGTGCGTGCGGAGCCAGGGACGGCATGACGATCAGCACGCATCACCATCTCCGTGATGGCGACCAGGTCGCCAACGAGGTCTTCCGGGCAGCGTCAGATATGGGACTGAAGGATCTCAGGTGGTTTCCCAGCGCCTCCTTTCCCTGCCACGCACCGTTGATTGAACACCTCGATTCCGGAGTGATACATCATATCGAAGGAAGCCTGAACGGCCCCCTGGGAGCGTACTGCTCCGAGGGCAGGATGCGGGGTACGCACATTCTGCGATCACACGGGGGGCGGTGGCAGGCGATACAGGATGGTGAAGTACACATAGACATCGCCGTCATCGCGGCGCCGACCGCTGATCCTTTCGGGAACGCGAACGGTCTGGAAGGCCCGACGGCGACCGGGGGGCTCGGGTTCGCCCTGGCCGATTCTCTCCATGCCGACCGCGTGATCGTCGCGACCGACAACCTCATCCCCTTCCCCGCGGTGCCATGGCAGATACAGGGGAACAATGTCGATTTTGTGGTGGAGATGGAGAGTCTGGGTGACGCTTCCCGCATCGTATCGGGAACGACCCGGATCACCCGCAGTCCCGACCGGCAGCTCATTGCCGATCTCACCGCCCGATTCGTGGAAGAAGCAGGGATCATGCGGGAGGGCTTCAGCTTCCAGGCAGGCGCGGGCGGCACCGCGCTTGCCTTCGCGATCTACCTGAAGGAACGGATGGAACGGGCGGGAGTGAAGGCGCGATTCGTGCGCGGCGGAACGACCGGGTTCCTGGTCGACATGCTCGAGCAGGGACTGACCGACTATCTGCTCGATGGTCAGACCTTCGACCTTGAGGCGGTGCAGTCGATGGGACGTAATCCGGGACACGTGATGACCAGCCCCTTCACCTCGTACAATTACCACGGCAAGGGCAACTTCGCGTCGATGGTGGATGTGGTCGTCCTCGGGGCGACCGAAGTGGATGTCGACTTCAACGCCAACGTGGTCACTCACTCTGACGGGCGGCTTCT
>JALGVQ010000248.1 GCA_025774615.1 bacterium | reverse complement strand
CACAGGATTGGGATGAATATCAATAGCAGTACTAACTGATTTATTCATCTATGTGACGGAGAGTGATCTTTTCTTCAGGAGACTCCTGACTATCAGTACAAGGAGTCCGATCGAACAGATGATCGAGAACAGGCCATCCTCACCCTCCCCACCGGCCTGCACCCACTTCGTGATATCAATACCAGAGGCGGCATAGATCCGGTTGAGTATCCAGCCGAGAACCAGGGAGCAGACACCGATCGAGATGAGATAGGCAACCGTGGCCTTCCTCCCCCAGTGTTTCAGGACAACCGTGAGGGTGGCGGCATTGGTTGCCGGACCCGCCAGCAGGAAGACGAGTGCCGCGCCAGGTGAGAGCCCCTTCAGGACAAGGGCCGCGGCGATCGGCGTTGAAGCGGTGGCGCAGATGTAGAGCGGGATCCCCACCAGAAGCATCAGCAGGAGCGAAGTGAACTCACCACCGATGCGTCCGGCGAACAGATCGGGCGGCAGCAGCCAGGTGATCAAGCCCGCTATCCCGAGACCGATCAGGAGCCACCCGCCGATCTCGCTCAGGAGATCATCGAACGCATAGGCGATCCCGCCCCTGAGCCGTTGAGCAGCCGTCAGTTTCCTATCCGATCCGACCGTATCAGCCCCACATGCTGTGGAAGAACAGCCGCATCCAGCTTCCTCTGCCCCCTGCCCGTCCGTTGAATCGGAGTCAGGTTCCTGCTGACCTGGTTCATCATCAGGGAGAGCGTTGATCGCCAGACCGGTAACAGTTGCCGTAATGAATGCCGCTATCGGACGCGCCACGGTCATGACCGGATCGAGCAGTGCCCAGGTGATGGCAATCGAGTCAACACCAGACTCGGGTGTGGATACCAGGAATGCCGCCGAGGCCCCCTTGTGCGCACCCTGCTTGCGGAGGCTGATGGCTGTCGGCAGAACACTGCAGGAACAGAGGGGGAGCGGGATCCCCAACAGGGAGGCTTTGATCACTGCCCCTGCGCTCTTCTCTCCCAGATGACGTGATACCGCGTCATCGGGGATGAAGGCCTTGATGACTCCAGCCGCGAGGAATCCGAAGAGGACGAACGGGGAGGAATCGAGAAGTATATCCCATGCCGCTGCGATTATCGACCCTATGGCTTCAACCATTCCCCTGCCCCTCCTCTCCATATGAAGCAGGATTACTGTCTATGTCATGTCAACCCTTTCCTGCTCCCGTCATCCTGATTGAGGTTTTTCCGGAGGAGCGATACTATGAGGCTGAGACTGGATCAATGACTGAGAAAAGCACACCGAAAAAGAAGTTCTCCCGGTTCCGTGACCCCTACGACCGGGATTTCGCGCTTCGTCTCAAGATGACGATCATGATGGGTGCGTGGGGATTCCTGGCCTTCAGCATCTGGTCCGTGTTTCTCAAGGCAAATATGCCCGATTCACCTCTCGGGACGATCTGTGCCATAATCGCCCTTCTTTGCCCACTCCTCGGCTGGATCTATTACGACATCATCAATACGGTGGTGAACAGTGTATTTGGACCGATATTCATGCCGGAAACGAGAAGGAGCGCGAGAGCTCATAGTGAGGGTGAGGCGCTCGTTCAGCGTCAGAAGTTCGAAGAGGCGATCGAGTGGTTCACCGAGACCGTCAGCAGTGACCCGACCGACTGGCAGGCACAGTTGCGGATCGCCGAGATACTCTCCGACCACATCAGGGACCGGGAACGGACCGCAGAAGCGCGGAACCGACTGCTTAAAATGGAAGGGGTCAGGTCGGGACTCTGGATTAACAGCGCTCTCCAGCTCGGCCGGGACTGGGAGGACCTCGGTCGCCCTGATCGTGCGATCAATATCTACAAGTCACTCCTCTGGAAATACAAAGAAGGCTACGATGCCGACGAGGTCAGACGCCGGCTCGCCCTGCTTGGAGCACAGCACGAATGAAGCACCGGGCTGATCGGATCGATCGGAGAGCAACCACCATGACACGCTTACTGAACATCGCGCTTGCCGCCGTTCTCATCTGCACTCTTCCGGCCACCCTGGTCGCCCAGGAGAGACCCACCCGCACCACTGGAGCAGAGAGTAACCGGTCGTGGAATACCGACCCGAATGGCGGCCGCCTTTTCTTCGCGCCGACCGCCCGCGTAGCGCCGTCACGCAAGGGAGCTGTCACCCTGTATGAACTGATCGCGCCGATGCTCACTCTCACGATGACTGAGGATCTGGTCCTCTCGGCTGGTACGACCCTGCAGACAGAGGTGGATGGTTCCCGTGCCTGGATCGTGTCGGGAAAATACAACCTGCCCACCGGCAGGAGATTCGAAGCGGCATTGGCGGCCATGACCGTCTTTGGCGGCTCTGAGATCTGGGGGATGTTCTACGGTGTGATCACCATCGGGGATGACGAGAGGTCGATCACCGCAGGAGCAGGCTACAGTTATTTCGAGAACTCGATCGGGAACCAGCTCAGCACCGCGGAGGGAGCATCACTATTCATCGGCGGTGACCTGCGCCTGGGGCCGGACCTGAAGCTGGTCAGCGAGAATCACTTCCAACCGGGAACGGACACGATAATCTCACTCGGCATCCGGTTCATCGGAAAGAAACTATAAGTCGACCTCGGCGCCGGTCTGATCCGCCCGGAACGGGATCCAGGCCTTCTCCCCATCATTATTGTCGCCTGGAACTGGTAGAGAGATACACTGGCAGCCTGATTACCTGCTGCGGGACCGGCACTCTCTCACTCACTCCTGAGTGTTTCCACCGGATCTATCAGTGCCGCCCGCCTGGTCGGCAGGTAACATGCGCCGAATGCCGCCATCATGAGGATCACGATCATGATGATGTGGGTTCCCGGATCGGCAGGAGTGGTGTTGAAAAGCATTCCCTCTATCACCCTCGCAAGAGCCAACGCAGCGAGCAGACCAGCCGCCGCGCCGATCAGAACGAGCCGCATACCCTGCCTGATGAACATGTTCACGACCTGGGAGGGCTGGGCTCCGAGAGCCATCCGGATACCTACCTCCCTGGTCCGTTCGGCTACCATGCAGGAGAGGACGCCATAGATCCCGGCAGCCGCGAGGATCAGGGCGATCGCCGCAAAGAGTCCAAGCAGCATCATCGGGAAACGTCTCTGTGTGATCGACCGAGTCAGGGTCCCGTCGAGAGGCCGGAAGGAAAATGAGGCTTCATCCGTCATGGCAAGGACTTCTCCGCGCACGGCGGTCGCTGCCATCATCGGATCACCTCTGGTCCTGACGGCGAAGGTCATATTGGGCCATGTCTGCTGTGTGCAGGGCACATAGATGCATGGTCCGGCATCCACATCGAGACCGATATTCCTGACATCACCCACGATACCCACCACTTCGAATTCGGTCGGATCGATCTCTGTGATGTCCACATCCGGATAGATCCTTCGGCCAAGCGGATCTTCATCAGGCCAGAAAGCCTCGGCAGCCGCCTGGTTGATAAGAACCACACCGGGGTGGTCGCGTCTGTCCTGCGACAGGAACCAGCGTCCCCGGACCAGCGGAATCCTCAGCGTAGCGAAGTAGGAGGGTGTGACTGACAGATACTGGGTCAGTGGTCTTTCACTATCGGGGACATCCCGCTGCCCCTCATGTGTGAAGGTGGTCCTGAATCCCCCGCTCAGAGGGATGGCAGTGCCGGCCCCCGCGGCTTCGATCCCCGGCAGACCGGCCAGCCTCTCCGAGAGATCCACGTAGAAATCAGCCCTGTTCAGGATGTG
>JALGVQ010000247.1 GCA_025774615.1 bacterium | reverse complement strand
GAGTTCGAGTTCCCGAGCCCCTGGGGATATGCAGAGGAAGTCGCCTGGTACTCTCCGCATGAGTTCTCCCGCACCGAGGGGCGGGGGAGCCACTGGCTGGCCGCGTTGGGGCGTCTGAAGTCTGATGTGAGCCCCAGGCAGGCGGAGGCCGATCTGAAGGTCATAGCCGCCAGGCTGGCAGAAGAGTACCCCGACACCAACGCCCTGGTCGATGTATGGATCGATCCACTCATGCGCCGGGCGCTCGGTAGCATGACTGGCACTCTGATCGCGATGCTTATCGTCGTCGGATTCGTGCTGATCATCGGTTGTGCGAATGTTGCCAGTATGCTGCTGGCACGTGGTGCTGCCCGTCAGACCGAGGTCGCCATCCGGGCGTCATTGGGGGCCGGAGGGCGCAGGATCATCCGGCAGCTGCTGACCGAGAGCATGCTGCTCTCCATCTCCGGCGGGATCGCTGGTGTATTCCTGGCGTTCTGGAGTCTCGGTACCCTGAAGGGCCTCATGCCCGCGACCATGCCCCGCATCGAGGGGATCATGATCGACTGGTGGGTGCTCATTTTCGCATTCATCATCATGGCGGTCGCCGGGATCGTGTTCGGCCTTGCTCCGGCGCTCTTCGCGGCCCGTACCGATCTGACCGGTACCCTGGCCGGCGGTGGCGGCAGCCGGACAGGCGGTCGAAAACGGAACAGGATGCTCAACCTGCTCGTGGTCGGGCAATTGGCCATTGCCCTCGTGCTGGTCAACGCCGCCATCCTGCTCTTCGTGAGCTACGCGAACGTGACCCGGGCGCCACAGGGGTTCGATAGTGAGAATGTCCTGGTGGTGAGTCTTGAAACGACCGGATCCGGATACGAAGAACCGCAGAGTCGATTCAGTTTCTGGAACCAGCTGCTGGACCGTGTCGGATCGACACCCGGTATACTGGCAGCGGCTGCGACGACCAAACTCCCGACTGCCGGCGGAACCAACGGCCCCGTTCTGGTCGAGGGGGAGACCTACGATCCGGCGGTCCAGCGCCCCCTGGTGGAACTCTCCTATGTAACACCAGGTTATTTCGAGACCATGGGCATCGATATCCTCAGAGGACGGACATTCGAATCGGGTGAGATGGTCATCATTCCCGGGGCCGTTGATTTCAGATCCGGTCTCAATGGTATCACGATCGTCAATCAGGCCTTTGTCGACCGTTACTGGACGGAGGCGGAGGTCGAACCGGTCGGACAGCTGATCCGTCAGAATGGCAGAGAAACGGCCTGGTCCTCCTCGGTCATCGGGGTGTCGGAGAATGCCCGGCAGTGGGGTTTGACCTACCCGGCCCTTCCGGAACGGTATGTACCCTTCAGCCTGACCAGCCGGATGGGTGCCTACCTGGTATTGAGGACCGAACAGGATCCGAATTCTTTCATTTCCGTTGTGCGGGAAGCTGTCGGTGAGATCGATCCGTTCATTCCGGTGGATACGTTCTGGACGATGGAAGAGATGATCGGGCAGCGGATACAGGGTCAACGCGTCACCACGATGTTGATAGGGCTCTTCACCATCATCGCCGTCCTTCTGGCGACCGCGGGAACCTGGGGAGTCATGTCGTTCCGTGTGGCTCAGCGGATCCAGGAGATCGGGATCCGGGTCGCGTTCGGAGCATCCCGGAGGCAGATCGTCTGGCATTTCACCCGGCAGGGAATGCGGCTCACCAGGATGGGAGGGGGCGTTGGGGCCGTGCTCGCGGGGATCCTGATGACCGTGCTCTCCTCTCAGATATTCGGCATCCGGGCAGTGCAGATACTCTACCTGGTCATGGGAATCATGGTTCTTGCCGTATTGACGTTCCTGGCTACGCTCCTGCCGGCGCTGAAGGCGACCCGCGTCGATCCGGTGGAGGCACTGAGGGCCGAATAGCCGCGATTTCGTCTGAAGTTGTGTGATTTGATCTGATCCGATACTCTCCGGGCCATGGCAGGAGGTCAGCTATGGCCCGATGTATGAGAGTGGTATGTATAACACTCATCTGTGTATCGATCATTCCCCGGTCACTCCTCTCCCAGGAACCGTGGCGCGTCACGCGGATCACCGGAGAGATCGTGCTCGATGGTAAATCTGATGAACCTGCCTGGCAGGGGGTCAGACCGCTCCCACTGATCCAGCAGTCACCCGACTACGGTCAGCCGCCCATCCGGGAGACCGAGATCCGCATTGCGTATGATGACCGGTACCTCTACCTGGCCGGGAAGATGTACGACGATCCGGCCGACATACTCGGGCCATCGCTCAAACGTGACATGCTCTCCCCGAACAATGACTACATCGGCATCGTTCTCGACACCTTCAATGACAACGAGAATGCGTTGGCGTTCTTCACGACTCCGAGTGGAATCCGTCTTGAACTCACTGTCTTCAACGACGCCCAGCCATCCTCTCCCGAATCGGCTCCATTCAACACGAGCTGGGACACCTTCTGGGACGTTGCTGTCCACCAGAACGATGAAGGATGGTTCGCCGAGTTCCGCATACCCTTTACCAGTCTCCGGTTCCAGGACATCGATGGAGAGGTGGTTATGGGACTCTGCGCATGGCGGTGGAGTGCCCGGCGTGGAGAGATCGATATATTCCCCGCGTTCGAGGCCTCGTGGGGAGGTATGAGCGCGTTCAAGCCCTCACAGGCCGCTGATATCCTCTTCGAGAGTATCAGCAGCCGGAGATCGGCGTACCTGACACCATACGTTCTGGGTGGAACCGGGTTCATCCATGAACTGAACGACGCGGAGACCGTCTGGAATCGAGTGGATGACCGGACTGTCGAGGTCGGGCTCGATTTCAAGTACAGCATTGCAAACAATCTCACCCTCGATCTTACGTACAACACCGACTTCGCGCAGGTCGAGGCAGACGACCAGCAGGTGAACCTGACCCGTTTCTCACTCTTCTTTCCCGAAAAGCGCAGATTTTTCCTGGAGCGGTCGAGCGTATTCGACATCTCGATGGGGGGACCGAACCGTCTTTTCTACAGTCGGCGCATAGGTCTACATGATGGCCGTCAGATCCCCATCGTGGGAGGTATGCGACTGGTCGGCCGGGTCGGTGCCTGGGATGTTGGAGTGATCGATATGCAGACGGGGGATGATCCCGGTGGGGAACTCTCTTCGGAGAATTTCGGCGTCGTGCGTCTTCGTCGGCAGGTGTTCAATCCCTATTCATATGTCGGCGGTATCGTCACCAGCCGGGTCGGCAGAGACGGCACCTGGAATCTGCTCTACGGAATCGACGGGATCTTCCGGATAGCGGGGGAAGACTATCTCTCGATGACATGGGCTCAGTCGTTCGAGGATGGGGAAGAACACAGGATCGGATCGCTTGATCCGGCTCGCTACCGGCTCAACCTGGAACGGCGGACAATAGATGGTTTCTTTTACAACTTGAGTATATCCGGTGCGGGAGAGGAATTCGATCCGGGGATCGGATTCGACCTGCGCGAAGATTTCACCAGCGTCTGGTTCGGCTCGGGTTTCGGATGGGTGGCGTCGATCAAATCACCCCTTAACCGGCACAACATCACCCTGGGGGGATTCACTACTCTGGGGAACGCCGACCGTTCGGTAGAATCGGCTGAATTCGGCCCCACCTGGACAGCATTTTTTAACGACTATACCACTCTCATCATCTCCATGAAGTCATATCGGGAGAGCCTCACGGAACTGTTCGAGCTGGATACGGCCACCAGCGTGCCGACAGGGGAGTATACATACTACGGG
>JALGVQ010000056.1 GCA_025774615.1 bacterium | reverse complement strand
CTATCTCGAGACTTTCAAGAACGATCTCACGCTTCAGATTCCGTTCACGCGCAATCTGGCTGAGTGCTTCGATAATCTCGTAGTTGATATCTTCTGCCATCGAACCTCCAACCGCTGCCTCCGCACCGGTAGTGTTAGAAAAGGATTTCTACTCTGCCTTCGCGAACCCGGGCAAGTGCTACCCGAAACGGATCTTTCTCTCCGCTCGAGCCGCTCTTCCGCTTCTTTCCCACCGGCGGATTCAGAAGAAGGTCATCTTCCTCGGTAACATCGGTCAGCAGGCCCATGATGGCGCTTTTCCTGCCATCGTCTTCAGTTACTTCGAGCCTGATGTGCTCACCTATAACCCGTTCGAAATCGCGTCTGCTGTGCAGTCGGCGATCAAGTCCCGGAGAGGAGACTTCGATAGCAGGTGGTACCGCAACGTCTTCATCGTGTTCCAGTGCCCGCGCGAGTCGACGATTGATTCGCGTGCAGTCTTCAATCGTCACTCCGTCAGGCCGGTAGATGAACACTTTGACGACATTACTCCCCGACTGGAGCACCTCGACGAGTTCGAGATCATCCTCCAGTTCGAGCACCTGCTGAACGTACCCCTCAATGAGCGTTGTCTGTTTCGATTCCTCCACCGTGCCACCCTGAATCTGTTCGCGGTTATACCGATTGGTGATACCCTATATCCCCAACCGATAGCGACACCCGAAATCGGCTGTACGTTCAGAATCTCCTTAAGCCTGGCGCTTCACGAGGATAGGAAAACCTATAACACGCGCCTGCAGAGATCCCCGACCCGCCGGCCATGCTCTTCCCCTCAGGTGGAAAGAGTCCCGGTGGGGTCAGCAACCCGGGTAAGGTTTATAAGAAGGGGGGTCGTTGACTAAAAAGCAAGGCCAAGGAGCCTTCTGGAGAAATCGTCGATAGCAAGGTTTACTCTGGCGCTGGATGGCTATCCGCCTTCAGGCGGGGCTGTGATCCGCACAAGAGTGTCTCCCCTGTCCACAACCGATCCGACCTCTACCACGATCGACTCAACGATACCAGCGTGAGGTGATTTGATCTCATTCTCCATCTTCATCGATTCAACAACAGCAAGTCCTTCTCCCGGAGAGACTTCCTGCCCCTCGGTGACATCGATTGACAGGACCAGTCCCGGCATCGGAGCGACAACATCAGCCGGGCCTTCCCTGCCCGATTGAACAGCACTATCGCGTTTCATCCGGAATAATCGTGCTTCTTCTACATCGGCCACGAATTCCCGCCCTCTCAGAGCGGTTCTGATCCCCTTTTCATCCCTGCGCAGACTGACATGTTCACAGCGGTCACCGAGGCTCACGAAGTATTGATCCCCGTGTATATGTTTCAGTGTGACAGGGAGTTCACCGGAACTGCCATCGCCGTTTACCGCCGTAAGGAGAAACCCGCCATCATCGGGTGATCGATCAAGGGTGATCTCACGGGTCTCTCCGGCAAGGGTTACTGCCCAGGTTATCTTCGCCACTGCCGATCCCCCCTCCCCTTCTCGACCCATGGACTCAGGGAACACTTCGGCCTGCTCCCGGAGCCCGGAATGAATCCGCTGCCGGAAACAGTGTGGTAGAGAGCCGCTGAGAGTGCGGCAAAGAACGCGGTGTCATCATCCTCATCCGCCTGCCTCTCTTCGCGCTCCTCCTGCATCCGCGGCACGATCGTGGTGTCGTATTCCCCCGACTGGAATGATTCCTGAAGCAGAATCTCGCCGAGAATGGGAATGATCGTCGTCACACCGGCGATCTGGTACTCATCGAGCGCCCGCTGCATACGACGGATAGCATGTGCCCGATCGGGTGCCCACGTTATCAGTTTCGCGATGAGGGGATCGTAGTAGAGCGTGACCTCGCTTCCTGCCGCGACTCCCGAGTCGTGCCTGACACCCGGTCCTGCCGGGGGGTCGATGAAAGTTATCGTGCCGGGAGAGGGAAAGAAATTGTTCTCCGGATCTTCGGCATAGACCCGTACTTCGATGGCGTGGCCCAGAGGCTGAATATCCTCCTGTGTCAGATCGAGAGGTCTGCCGGCAGCGATCATCAGCTGATCGAGAACGATATCCCGCCCGGTGACCATCTCTGTGACAGGGTGTTCGACCTGAAGGCGGGCGTTGACTTCGAGAAAATAGAACCGGTCTTCCTCGAAAAGGAATTCGACCGTGCCCGCTCCCACATACCCCGCTGCGCCGGCAAGTTCCACTGCGGCCTCCCCGATCTCTTTCCGCATCTGTGGATTGAGTGCCGGGCTCGGTGTTTCCTCGATGATCTTCTGATGGCGTCTCTGCACACTGCACTCCCGCTCACCCAGCCAGAGGCAGGTACCATGGGAGTCAGCCATGATCTGGATCTCGATATGTCGCGGTCGCGCTATGTACTTTTCGATATAGACTGATTCATCCCCGAATGCAGAACCTGCTTCCGAGGATGCCATCCTGAATGCTGCCTCCATATCTTCAGCCGCTTCCACGACCCGCATCCCCTTCCCACCACCTCCGGCAGCAGCCTTCAGAAGTACCGGATAACCGATCTCGTCGGCCGCGGCAATCGCCTCATCGGTCGAAGCCACCGGTTCCGGTGTACCGGGCACCACCGGTACATGGTGCTCAATGGCCACCTTACGGGCTGCTGTCTTGTCTCCCAGCAGACGCATCGCTTCCGGCGGGGGTCCGATCCAGGTCAGGCCCGCATCCATCACCGACTGAGCGAAATCGGCATTCTCGGCAAGGAATCCATACCCGGGATGGATTGCGTCCGCTCCGCTCACCCGCGCTGCCTCGAGGATGTTCCCGATCACGAGATATGATTCCCTGGCTGGCGGCGGACCTATCGCGTACGCCTCTCCCGCCGCCGCGACATGCGGCGCCAGTCTGTCCGCCTCACTGTAAACTGCAACCGTGTCTATGCCCTGCTCATGGCAGGTCCTGAATATCCTGATGGCGATCTCACCGCGATTGGCCACCAGGACCTTCGAGAAGAGGCGATCGGGCATCACAATCCTCACACACCCTCTTGAGCAAGGAGGTGTTCAGCGGCATCGACAGCCGCACCCTCGGGAGCGCCGCTCAATGCCTCTGTGGCAGAGAGGAACCGGAGCAGGCTTTCTGGTGTGCTTGAAGCCCCCATGAGTCCCACTCTGACCACCTGGCCGGCCAGCGGACCGAGGCCGCCACCTATTTCGATGTCATGTTCCTCCAGAAGGCGCCCCCGGAACTCCTTCTCATCCAATCCGGCCGGTGGCCGCACCGTTGTCAACGGAGGCAACCGGTACTCCTGCCCCACGAACGGCTCCCAACCGATGGCCTCAAGCCCTGCCCAGAGAGCCTCCGCGTGTCGCAGGTGCCGGGCCCATCGTTTCTCGAGTCCCTCTTCGAGGATCAGGCGCAGTCCTTCGTGGAGGGCGTAGATCATGTTGATGGGAGCGGTGTGGTGATACGCGCGGTTCTCTCCCCAGTAATTCCTGATCATCGACATGTCGAGGTACCAGGAGGGCACCTTCTGCTTCCGAGATTCGAGTTTTTCAACGGCGCGATCCGAGAACGTCAGCGGTGAGACACCGGGCGGGACCGACAGACACTTCTGGGCACCCGAGTAGCAGACATCCACCTCCCACGTATCGAGAAGAACCGGAGCTCCTCCAAGACTTGTCACACAGTCGAGCAGGACCAGAGCGCCATGTTCGTGGCAGAGCGCCCCCACTCCTTCAACCGGCTGCATAACACCGGTCGAAGTCTCTCCGTGCACAAGCATCACGAGGTCTGCCGGTTTCCTCTTCAATGCCTCTTCGACCGCCTCAATGGGAATCGGTGTTCCCCAGTCGAACTCGAGCGCCTCTACTTCAGCCCCTGCCCTGCCGGCCATATCGACCAGACGGGTTCCGAATACACCGTTGACTCCCACAATCACCCGATCGCCTGGTTCCACCAGGTTATCGACAGCCGCTTCCATCGCGGCGCTACCGGTTCCCGATACCGCTATCGTGAAAGGATTGTCTGTATTGAAAACCGATCGCAGCATTTCCTGGACCTGATCCATAATGACGAGAAAAGCAGGATCGAGATGACCGATCGTGGGACGGGAGAGAGCTTCCAGGACTGAGGGTGCCACATTACTCGGTCCCGGCCCCATCAGAAGGCGTTCGGGGATGTCTGCTGGACGGTTCATCGATGTATTCTCCTGGTTGCGGTACCCTGGGTCACAATGATCATCTCCCTGCGACCCCCGATATTCTCGATCGCGGTACTGCCGGTGCTGACATCACCTTCAGAACCGGTACGTCTCGCCGCGCTGAGAGAGTCCGGTCGAAGTAGTTCCAGGTGAAGAGACTGTCTTCTATCTCAGGTTCCAGCATGGTGAAGATCAGCGCCCCGAGCGGCTGGGCCGTCGAGACGAAGTACCACCCGGCTGGTACCTCACGCTCCTCTTCGGTGTAGTCTCCCCAGACGGACACAGTACGATGTCCCTGGTAGGGACGCTGCGCAACCGCGAGTGAATCGACCCGGAAAGTCCGGACGGTTCCGCTCCAGGATGCCTCCAGCTGTTCGACAGCTACACCATGGCGAAGCAGCACTTCCACGGCTTCAGGATACGCCACCGGGATGATGTAGCCGGCAGGGAATGGGCGCGTCTCCACCGGCTCGAAGACCGTGTAGATATCCATCAGCGCCTCTTCGATCCTGCCGGTGTTCACACGCCGAGCACGGGGTGACGGGTCGGTCGGGGCCTCAGTCACCTCGTAGGTGACCGGTTCCTTTCCACGGCTCACCAGTTGGAATCGCACACCCAGTTCAGGTGCATTCTCCGGATCGTTACCCCAGCTTACGATCTCTTCCTCAGCCCTCCGGGTCAGATCGAGGATCGTTTCGGCGTTGCGGCCCGCAAAATCCACTGTTTCCCGCACGAACCAGTACGTCGCGCTCAGGCGGGTACGGAACGATCGATACGATACCGCTTCACTCAGGATGCTGATCATCCCCCGCATACCCATGTAATTGGACGCGTATCGCGGCTGCCAGCCGAAGGTTCTCCAGGCATCCGGGGGATAGGTACTTCGGCTGTGATTTCCATAATCGAACAGCGCGTGGCCGCGTTCGGCCACACGTCTCCTGATCTCCGGCAGGAGCACATCATTGGTGTAGTCGACCGGTCCCTGTGGCGCGGTCGGGGTCATCGTCGCGGCGTAGGTGAGGTCGTAGCCATGCCGCGATCCGTTGGTCGTATGGAGATCCATGAAGAGGTGCGGCCGCCAGGAGTTCAGCACTCCACCGAGGGCGCCCCTCGTCTCGGGAGCCTCCGCCTTGATGAAGTCACGGTTCAGATCGAGCCCCATCCCGTTCGGGCGCAGACCTACTTCCTCGGGACCGTCCTGACCACGCCGGTTACGTGCCACCGGGCCCCATTGCTCGTTGCCGTCCGGGTTGAAGATGGGATTGATCAGCAGGATGACGTTTTCCAGCACCTCTTTCGCCTCACCCAGCGTGACGTCCCTGATCAGCATCAGGAGAGCATCCTTACCCTCCACTTCACCCGCGTGGATATTCCCCTGCAGGTAGATGATCGGTTTTCCGGTAGCATGCGCCTCGGCCGGTGTAGTGACCAGAGGTCGCGATACCGTCACGAGCGGCATCGCTCTGCCCTCTGTGGTCATTCCCGTCGTTGTGACATGGATTCCAGCGCCAAGAGCCTGTAGTTCGCGGACCCAGCTCCAGACGTCATCGAAGGTCGCTGTCCGGGTGAAATCAGACGCTTCAGCGACCGTCAGCGGCAGATCGCCCGTTGAAACCACCTGCTGTGCCGATGTTACACACGGTGCTGCTGTCGATGCTGCCAGAACGAGCACCAGTTGTCGCGCTGCGCGTTGTATCACTGCGTATCTCCGATCAGAGCGGGATGTTGCCATGCTTCTTCGCCGGGTTCCTGTCCACCTTCGTCTCCAGCATCTCCAGAGATTCGATCACCCGTCTCCTGGTAGTCCTCGGTTCGATGATGTCGTCCAGATAGCCCCTCTTTGCCGCGATGTACGGATTGGCGAAGGTCTGACGATACTCTTCAACTCTCGCTTCGATCGCGCTCTCGGGATCATCGGCCTCAGCGATCTCCTTCTTGAAGATGATTTCCACCGCGCCCTTCGGCCCCATGACGGCGATCTCCGCGGTCGGCCACGCGAGATTCACATCCCCCCGGATGTGCTTCGAGCTCATGACGTCATACGCTCCGCCATACGCCTTCCGTGTGATTATCGTGATCTTCGGTACCGTGGCCTCGCAATAGGCATAGAGCAGTTTGGCACCCTGTTTGATGATCCCACCGTGTTCCTGTTCCAGTCCGGGGAGGAATCCGGGCACATCTTCGAAGGTTATCAGGGGAATATTGAACGCGTCACAGAACCTGACGAACCTGGCTCCCTTGACCGATGAATCGATATCGAGCACACCCGCCAGCTGTGCCGGCTGGTTGGCGATGATGCCGACCGGCCTGCCATCGAATCGCGCAAAACCGACAATGATGTTACGGGCATAATCCTTGTGGACCTCAAGGAAGTCCCCGAAATCCACCACCTTCCGGATCACTTCACCCATGTCGTACGGTTTGTTCGGGTTCTCGGGAACGAGGGTGTCGAGGTCGGATTCCTCGCGGTCGTGGGGATCGTCACAGGGAATGCGTGGTGGATCCTCCCTGTTGTTGCTCGGCAGAAAGGTCATGAGCGTACGGATGCTTTCCAGCGCATCCACCTCGCTGTCGGCCGCGAAATGAGCGACCCCCGAAAGGGTTGCATGCGTATCGGCCCCGCCGAGCTCCTCGAAGGTCACATCCTCATGGGTCACCGTCTTCACGACATTCGGCCCGGTGACGAACATGTGGGAGGTGTTCCTCGTCATGACGACGAAGTCGGTGATCGCCGGGCTGTACACGGCGCCGCCGGCGCAGGGGCCCAGGATCGCGCTGATCTGCGGAACTACGCCGCTTGCGAGGGTGTTCCTGAGAAAGATCTCCGCATACGCGCCCAGGCTGACAACTCCCTCCTGAATCCGCGCGCCGCCTGAATCATTCAGTCCGATCACGGGAGCGCCCACCTTCATGGCCATATCCATCAGTTTGCAGATCTTCTCGGAGTGGGCTTCTGAAAGTGATCCCCCGAACACGGTGAAATCCTGACTGAAGACGAAGACGAGCCGGCCCGCGACCCGCCCATATCCGGTCACTACTCCATCCCCGAGGATCAGCTGATCCTCCATCCCGAAGCCGGTGGTACGATGGGTTACGAACATGTCTTGCTCGACAAAGGTGCCTTCATCAAGCAGGAGGTCGAGTCGTTCCCGCGCCGTCAGCTTCCCCTTTGCATGCTGTTTCTCTATCCTGTCGGGACCGCCTCCCTGACGGGCGAGTTCCCGCATCTCTGTCAGCCTGTCTATTTTCTCATGATCACTCATAATCACATAATTCCCTGAAAAGGGTCGCCGTCTTCAGTTCGAGGTCCTCGATGGTGCCATCATTCTCCAGCACCCGATCGGCCCGCTCGACCTTCACCTGTTGCGGCAACTGCGAATCGAGCCGCAACTGTGCTTCCTCTCCCGACAACTGCCGCAATTCGACCAGTCGCCGGATCCGTTCATCGTTCGCAGCGCTAACCACGACAACCGTGTCGAACCAGTCGGCATATCCGGTTTCAACCGCCAGTGCGGTTTCCACCACAAAACAGCCTGAACGTTCCTGCGCCAGTTCATTGAAACGGCGTTCTACTTCTCTATACACATGAGGGTGCACGATCTCATTGACCGTCTGGAGTGATTTGGGATTTCTGAAAAGATGGCCTGCCAGCTCACCGGTCATGATATCACCGGAAGCCGAGAAGAAGGATCGACCGAGTGCCGTTGTCAATTCGCCCTGGATTGTGTGATCGAGCATCAGGGAGCGCGCGATCTCATCTGCTCTCACCACAATACCTCCCAGTTCCCCGAACAGGTTGACGACCGTCGTCTTGCCGCTCGCGATCCCTCCGGTGACGCAGATTTTTCGGATCATTCTGAACCCGGTGATCGGTCCTGATCTTCCTCCACATCACCTGCCGGTTCACTCTCCGGCGTGCTCTCCGGCGTGTTCTCCGGCGTGCTCTCCGGATAGATCTCATCCTGGACCGGATCCGTCATTTCAGGTGAAGGCGGTGGCGGTGGTGTAATTGATTCTCGCGAAGGAATGAAGTTTTTCGGCAGATCGATCTCACGGTTGATCTCAAGCTGTATATCCCGGGCGGCCTTCTTGAATTCGCTCATGCCCTTCCCGATACCGCGCGCGATCTCGGGGAGCTTCTTTGCGCCGAAGAAGATGAGTGCGAAAGCCATCAACAGGATCATCTCCTGCTGTCCGATACCACCCATCGATCATCCTCCTTCCGGACTGAGCTCAGTGGGTCGTTCCGCATTCACGGAACGATACGCCTGGTTACCGGAACCAGCGAAAGTAATATGCTGAAAACAGGATACCCAGAACACCAGTCACATTGATATCGAGCTTGAATCCGAGGGTGAAGCTCACCACTGCAAGATCGATGGTGACTGGCCCGATGCCGATATCTGCGCTCGTCAGGAAGAAATCATGTACCACACCCTCAGGCAGGATCAATCCGAGGAGTTCTCCGAACAAGGAGCCGATAACTGCCCCGCAGATGAGCCAGAGGACAAGAGCGCCCAGTCGTCTGTTCCTGATCATGCTGTCCATCCTTCACTCTTCAGTCATATCGTGCCGCGGATCCGCTGCCTGTATTGATGCTGTTCCAGCTATCGCTACCAGTGGACCATGAGCAAGATAGAGTAATGCTACCGGAAGGCCCACCAATGTCGGTTTGACGACTATAAGCGCCACGATCCCGGCAGTCAGTCGCCACTTCATGTTCGTACGCCGGTCAGACCGCCCCAGTTCGGGGAATTTCTCAAACGGCAGCCGGCTGACCATCAGTACCGAGCAGATCGCGAAAAGGATCCAGGCAGCGGCCAGATGTTCCATTCCCTGCCAGAGATCGTTCTCGAAAAGCCAGAGGGCGACCAGGGCAAGCCCCGCTGCGGTTATCGGCATGCCCTCGAACCGGCCGTATTGTGGTCTCGCGCCATCCTGCAGGTACCGTGCCAGCCTCCAGGCTCCGGCGATCACATAGATTCCTGCGAAAACGGCAGTGATCCAGCGTGTCGAAGGTGATGATACAACCACGAGAAGGACCGATGGCGCAATACCGAAGGATACCAGGTCTGCAAGCGCGTCGAACTCCCCACCCCACGCTGATGGCGTTCTGCCTCCCCAGCGGGCTACAGGACCATCGATCGCGTCCAGCACACCCGCGAGGACGATGCACCATATCGATGTCGCGATCATCTCCTGGCCCCACCCCAGTGTTGCCTGCAGGGTCAGGATGATGATAGCGGCGAACCCCAGCAGGAGGTTCCCGGAAGTCAGGATCATCGGCAGCATGGTTATCCCTGATTATCGTTGCGGGGACACAGTCGAGGATGATTCGAGAACGGCAACTTCACTCACTCCTGCGCGGACCCGTTCTCCGATCCTCACGAGCGGTCTGTATCCGGCAGGCAGTTCCAGATCCACTCTGCTGCCGAATCGTATCAGGCCCAATCTCATCCCCGCTCGTCCCGTCTCTTCAGGACCAAGATAGATGACGATGCGCCGTGCCAGCAAGCCTGACACCAGACGGATCACCATCTCACCACTCCTGACATGGCATCTGACCTCCACAGCCGCGTTCCGTGCGGCCGTGGCGCTTCCGGCGGGCCGGTGCCCTCCCGGCAGACGGGAAACACTCTTCACCAGAGCGTCGAGCGGCATCCTGATAACATGCACGTCAATGAGGGTAAGGTAGACAGAGAGTGAACACCCGTCGTCCCGGTCCTCCATGGCAACGATCCGGCCATCTGCAGGTGCGATAACCACAGAGAGGTCTGAGGCAGCATCAGATTGTCGATGAGGATCGCGGAAGAACCAGAGCATCAGTACTAGAGGCAGAAGTGTGATCAGCGCCAGTGTGAGATGCCATGGGTGAGGATCGAACGGATAACTGATGAGCACTGCCGCGAACAACCCGAGAGACGGGAAAACGAAGATTCCACCACCTCGAGCGATCCGCACGATCTCAGGTACCTCCTGCAGTGAGTCGCTCTACAACCCGACCCTTTCGAAGATCGTATCCACGTACTTGAGCTGTCGCTGCACATCGAAACAGGTATCGAGAGCCTCGGAAGAGAGGTGTTCCTTGACCCGGGCATCCTCCCGTATCAGGGTCTCGAACGGTGTCTTTTTCTCCTCCCACGCCTCCATGGCCCTTTCCTGCACGACATCGTAAGCGTCTTCACGGGTCATACCGGCATCAACCAGAGCAAGGAGCACTTCCTGGCTGAACACGAGACCTCCCATCGAGTTCAGGTTCTGCAACATCCTCTCGGGGTAGACCAGGAGGTTCTCGATCACGTTGGTCATCTTCGCGAGCATGTAATCGAGGGCTATGCAGCTGTCAGGCAGGATCACCCGTTCGGGAGCGCTGTTGGTGATATCCCGTTCATGCCAGAGCGGGACGTTGTCGAGCCCGACCTGTGCCCACCCGTTGAGCAGCCGTGCCATGCCGGTGATCCGCTCGCAGACGATCGGGTTCCGCTTGTGAGGCATGGCAGAAGAACCTTTCTGCCCCTTCCTGAATCCCTCTTCTGCTTCAAGTATCTCTGTTCGCTGGAGGTTCCTGATCTCTGTGGCCAGTTTGGCAAGGGTGACGCCGATCCCGGCAAGTACGGTGAGAAAGTGCGCGTGACGATCCCGCTGGATGACCTGATTGCTGACCGGAGCCGGCTCAAGACCCAGCTTCCCGCAGACGTAGGCCTCCACTGCCGGTTCCAGGTGGCCGAAGGTGCCCACCGCGCCTGATATCTTCCCGACCGTGACGCCCCCTATCGCCAACTCGAGTCGCTCCCTGTGGCGTCTGAGTTCGTCGTAATAGATCGCGAGTTTCAATCCGAAGGTAATCGGTTCGGCATGGACACCATGCGTCCTGCCGACGCAGACCGTGTTTCTGTGTTCCCGACACTGATCGCCGATGGCTTTGCGCAGCTCATCGACTCCCTCCATCAGGATCGCGCCCGCCTCCTTCAACCGGATGCCGAGCGCGGTATCGGACATATCGTATGAAGTCATCCCCAGGTGGATGAACCTGCTCTCCGGTCCCACGTGCTCGGCGACACTGGTGAGGAACGCGATCACGTCATGGCGCACTTCGGCCTCGATCTCGTTGATCCGATCGATGTTGAAGGCCGCTTTCTCTTTGATGATCTCCACCGCCTCGGGCGGGATCCGCCCAAGGTCCCTCTGCGCTTCGCAGGCGAGGATCTCAACCTGCAGCCAGGTCTCGAACTTGTGTTCCTCGCTCCAGATCCGTCCCATGGCGGGACGCGTATACCGTTCGATCATCGCGTAATTACCTTTGCTCAGGCGGAGATGAAGGAGCTGTCAGTCCTGGATCTCTTCGCCGACCGTGATACTGGCCGTCCGTCTGCGGTTCGACCTATACGGATAATACTCAATATCGATGACATCACCGATCTCGGCTTTCAGCAGAAGGGTCTCGAACTCCCGGTTGGAACGCATCTCAGCACCGTTGACCTGCACGATGAGCGCCCCTCCCTTGATGCCGGCCTCAAGTGCCGGGCTTTCCGGTTCTACTTCCATCACGAATATGCCGTTTTCCCGTCTGATTCCGGAATTCCTGGCGATCAGGTAGTTACTGTTCTGTACCGTCACCAGTCCGGTCCACGCCTTCCTGATCCGCCCATATGTCCGAATCTGCTCGAGCGCCTGCTTCACCTGGTTGATCGGTATCGCGAATGCGATCCCCACCGAACCACCGCTCTGCGAAAGGATGAATGAGTTGATGCCGATCACTTCACCAAGGGCATTGACCAGGGGACCACCGGAATTGCCCGGGTTGATCGATGCCTCAGTCTGGATGGTACTCGGAAAATAACGGAGTTCCCCGTTACTCCGCGTGATGAACGATCGGCCCGACGCGCTGACTACTCCCACCGAGATGCTCGGCTGCGGGTCTTCGAGCTCGAATCCGTAAGGGCTCCCCAGCGCGATCACCCACTCACCTATGAGGATATCATCAGAATCACCCAGCTCTGCGATGGGAAGCTCATCCTGCGGATCGATCTTCAGGACTGCCATGTCATGTCTTGGATCAGTATCGACAACCACGCCTTCAAATTCACGGCCATCAGCCAGACGTACGGTGATCTCATCGGCGTTACCGACAACGTGATCGTTGGTGAGGATATAGCCTTCCTGGGAAATGATCACTCCGGAACCCAGCCCACGTCGGGGGCCGGGATCGTAGTACATGCTGAAGGGACTAAGAATATTGCGAGACGATCGGGAGACCTGCTCGATGACGAACACGGTAACCACAGAAGAGCGAACACGCTCGGCGGCATTGACGATCGCTGTTCGGCGCCCTTCACCGAGCGCCTGGTTGATGACTCTCCGCGCTTCCTCCTGAAAGATGACCATGGGATCGATCTCGCCGTCCGCTAGTAAACTCCCTCCATCTCTCAGTCCACCATCAGCCCAACTGGTGTCGGTGACCGGTATGACGCTCCTCTCCAGAGCCGAGGCGGTATTCATTTCGGAGCCGCCTCCGAACGCCTGCAGCACCAGAAATCCGCCCAGACCGCCGACGGCCAGACCCGTTACGATACTTATCCCCCATGCCAGGAACGGTTTCTTCATTCGTATCCCTCGATCACCCGGTTCAGATTGCCTGTTCCTTTTGAACGGCTCTCCTGCCCGGCAGGTTCCTTGCTATCCTTAAACCTCCATCGATCAGCGCGTTATGACTCCATTGACTTGCGCGCGTCAGCGAGGAAGTTCTCGAGCCCGATATCGGTCAGCGGATGTTTTATCAGCTGCATCATGACCTTGTGCGGGATCGTAACCACATCAGCTCCGAGTTCCGCCGCACGGACCACATGCATCGGACTCCGGATGCTGGCTGCCAGCACTTCGGTTTCGAACGCATAGTTCTGGAAGATGGTGACCAGCTGGTCGATGAGATCCATCCCGTCATGCTGGATATCATCAAGCCGTCCGAGAAAGGGACTCACAAACCTGGCTCCCGCCCGCGCGCACATCACAGCCTGCATCGGATTGAAGATGAGTGTCATGTTGGTGTCGATCCCCTCTCCCGACAGGATCTTGCACGCCTTCAGGCCATCGGTGATGACCGGCAGCTTGACCACGATGTTCGGATGGATCGCGGCAAGCACTCTGCCCTCCGCCACCATCTCATCCTTCGTGGTCGCGAGAACCTCGGCTGAGACCGGACCATCGACGATCTCACAGATCTCACGCACGAGTTCGTGGTGTTCACGGCCCTCTTTTGCGATCAAGGAAGGATTGGTGGTGACTCCATCAAGCACTCCGAGATCGTTCGCCTCGCGAATCTCGTCCGTATTCGCTGTATCGAGAAAGAATTTCAACTGTCACTCCTCAGCTTTCGCACGCATGGAAGGTCACTTCCCCGATGAGTGCCATTCCCCTGTACAGTGTTACAGTGTCGTATCTCCGGCAACCATGTCCGGGTAGATCACCTGCTCGAGGAAGAGGGCATGCGGCGGTGCTGTCAGCCCTGCCTCTGCCGGACCCGGTTCATCCAGTCGTGCCATGAAGTCATCAAGCGATCGCTTCCCCCGTCCCAGCACCACCATCTCGCCTGCCAGTCGTCTCACCATGTTGTGGAGGAATCGGTTGGCGGCTATGCGGAAGGTAAGACAGGCCTTATCCCTGTCCATCGAAAAACTCGATACCGTGCACCGGGTATGCTCACGATCCTGGCTGTGGGAACAGAACATGCCGAAATCATGCTCTCCCACACAGGCCTCCATCCCACGTGTTACTACATCGAGATCCAGATCGCCCACTACGAACCAGTGGGTCAAACGTCTGAGGGGTGAGTACTCGCGGATGATCTGATACCGGTACCGGCGACCGATGGCGCTGAACCGGGCATGGAATCCCGGTGGAGCGATGACCATTTCCCGCACGGTGCAGGTCGGACTCATGATGCCGTTCAGGTGCCTCCGGAGGTCATCGAGATCGATCGACGGATCAGCCAGGAACACGTGCGCGACCTGTGACTCGGCATGCACACCGCTATCCGTTCTGCCCTGTCCGTAGACCGTAACCGCGGTTCGCAGTACGGTAGCCAGGGCCTGTTCCAGATCACCCTGAACGGTGCGGACTTCCGGTTGGCGCTGCCAGCCGCAATA
>JALGVQ010000055.1 GCA_025774615.1 bacterium | reverse complement strand
CGGCCAGTCGGCCATCCGCCGCTTCAACATGGCGCGAAGGTCGGTCCGCAGTTTCCAGGGAGCCCGCTGCTGCATGTTCAGCCAGATGAGTGACGCGTCTTCACCAGGCATCTCGCCGGCCAGGGTCAGCGCCGCACTGCTGATTTCGAGAGAGGGATCACGCACGGCCATGTAGAGGTCGATCTGCGCGGCCCCTCCCAGAATACCGACAAGGGTGGTCAGGGCTGAGATCCGGAAACTCTCCTCACCCTCGGCGGAGTGTTCCTGCGCGACCTCACGACAGATGGCGGCACCCTCATCGATGCGGCCGGCTTCAGCCATGCGCTTGGCGTAGAGGAGCTGATACCGTATGGCCGCGGTACGGTCGTGGCGGGATGTGCTTCTGGCCGCTTCGGCAAGAAGGTCCCCGGTCGAGACCGGACCGATATTTGACAGGGCGTAGAGCACAGCGTCGCGGAGGTCGCGGTCATTGCTGGCGGTGTATTTCCATATCTCGAACAGAGCTGCCTGACTCCGCAGGTCACCGAGAGCCTTCACCAGGGTGATGGTGTTCATTCCGCTGGATGCAGGGAGGGCATCGATCAATGCGACTTCAGCTCCTGGAGAGCCGATCGAGATCAACGCTCTTGCTGCCGGTTCGCAAACAGGCTGATAAGGAATGCCCTCACTTCAGGTTCTGATCGCTCTTCGAGAGCATTGGTCAGAGCACGGACGAACATAAGGCGTTCGGTTTCCGCATCAGGGCGACCTACATACCGACTCAGTGAACTCAGGGCAAACCGGGCACCTGAATCATCTTCCTCACCTGGTGGCAACAGCATCCTGCATAGATCGAGCATGGAGGATGGCCCCATGCTGATGAGTGTCATGTTATGACGATCCTCTTCGGCGGTGGTCTCTGCAGGCATCGAGTCGGTGATGTCTGTCACTGCCGGATCGGGGGGGGCGATACGTCCTGTCGAGGCGCAGGCCGATAGAGCGAGAAGCAGTACGACTGCGGCGAGAGGCATCGTGGTGTGTGTCTTGAGTCTGGTCATGGTCTCGATCCTCTCTACAGGTGCCACGGTGCCCGCATCGGCTGATCGATCAGGCGATCGGCCTCAGGGTCATCGATGAACTGCTGGGTGACAGGATCGAACCGTAGCGATCGTCGCAGTTGCAGCGCCACGACACCGAGGTTCACGATCGTGCACGAGCGATGGCCGTTCCGTTCGTTCAGCGCGAATGGCTGACGATACCGGACAGCCTCATGGAAATCGGTTACCTGTGGTTCGGGATCGGGGAGCTGTGCCACCTTCTGTTCGAATCCCGGGATATCGGAAGTGAAGCCTTTGAAGAGCTTCCCATCCGGTCCCTCGATGTAGGCGGCATCCTTGTCCCTGTCCTCTCCATCCAGGATGATCTCGCAGCCGTCGGCGTACCGATACGTGATCCTGCGCCAAGATCCGACCGCGTCGGGGTGCTGCTGCGGCGCGTCGATCTCTATCTCGACCGGGCTGGTGTCATCCTTGTCGAGCAGATACTGGATCGGATCGATATAATGCTGGCCCATGTCGCCGAGACCACCGCCATCGTAGTCGAAGTAACCCCTGAACGAACTGTGCACACGATGAGGGTGATACGGTTTGATGGGGGCAGGACCGAGCCAGAAGTCATAATCGAGCTCAGGCGGGACCGGTTCAGGTACCTGGTGGATCATCCCGCTCCAGTAGAACTTCCAGTCGAATCCGGTGCTGTTACTCACGGTGACCTTCAGGGGCCATCCGAGCATGCCGCTCTCAACGACCTTCCTGATCTCCTTCACAGTGGTATTCATGCCGTAGAATCCGGACCGGAAACGGAACCAGGTATTGAGACGGAATATCCTTCCATTCCTGCGGACCGCTTCCACGACCTTTTTCCCCTCACCGATGGTGCGGGTCATCGGCTTCTCGCACCAGATGTCCTTGCCCGCCTCGGCGGCGGCAATCGTCATCAACCCGTGCCAGTGGGGTGGGGTGGCGATATGGATGATGTCGATGTCGGGACGCGCGATCAGTTCACGGAAATCGTTGTACGCGTCGACTCCCGGCCCCGCCTTCTCAAGGGCTGCGGCCAGATGCAGGCTGTCCACGTCACAAACCGCCAGCAGGCGGGATCCCTCATAATCGATGTGACCACTCCCCATACCGCCCACACCGATGATCCCCTTGGTGAGTTCATCGCTCGGTGCCGTGAAACCTGTCCCGCCAAGGACGGTCCGGGGCACGATCGTGATCGAGGCCGCTGCCGCGACCGCGCTCTTAATAAAGGTCCGGCGGTCAGTCCGTTTCCGCGTCGTCATGTCTCGCTCCTGGTTATCTCAGTTCGATGACCCGGGTCTGGTACACCTCTCTGGTCTCATCGTTCTGTACGAATGCTACCAGCACCAGCTGGCTCCGGTCGATCTCGTGCATCTTCCTGCTGAAACCGGGGCTGTTGCGGAAGCGATCGGTGTTCTCGCTCTCCCATGAATCCAGGTAACTGAGCAGGTCTGCCTGGAGGTTTGCGAGATCGATGGAATCCTTCACCTTCGTGGTCTTCCTGCCGCTCCGATGAATGCCCGGACGACCATCCGGTGCTCGGCCACGCCATTGCTTCCTTCGTAGTGGAGTTCTTCCTCGGCCAGCACGACCCGCAGGCGCAGGTTCGGATTGTCTCTCAATTCCTGGACGTCGAATGTCACCTTCGCGGACATCTCCAGCTCATCATTCTCTATCTTGCCGGCCAGATCGATATCCAACACAGCCGGCATTGCCAGGTGCTGCTCGAGCGCCCAACCGTAGGCGCCGAACTTACCCTTGCCCGCGGCAGCGCCGCCGCCGCCGACCGAGGAATCGGTACCGTCGAAGATGGAGGTGGGTGTGCCACCGACAATTCCTCTGCCGTAGTAGGCCATCCGTGCTTCGGTATCGGGGTTGGTCATCGGGTCGGGGCCGGGGATGTGGACGTGGTGCACGAGGACCGCGGCGATAGTGTTGGGATAGTAGGCTATCAGACCATCGTAGGCGAGGTCAGAGGCTACACAGGGCGGGCACTCGGCGCCAGTGAAGAGCTCTGCCAGTACCACCTTGCCGGTCCAGTCGGCAGGCACCTCGAACTCACCCTCGGGATGCCACGACTCGAGTCCCTCACGCAGGGCGGTCTGATGTTCCTCAAGACTCTGGTCAGGATTCACCTTCTCCCAGAGCGGTTCGAGAAGCTCCATGATGGACGGGTACGTAATCATGGCTGCTGTTTCGAAATACTCGGTGATGGCGGCACGATCCTGGCCGAGAGACTCGAGTGCCATCCCGCGGGTGAGATGAAAATCGAAATCGTACGGTCCGGCGAGCATCCGCACCGGCTCAAGCGCATCAAGAACACCCTGGTGATTACCCAGGGCGAGGCGGACCTGGCCTACAGCGGTAGCGCCGGCCAGAAGAGCAGCACCGCCATCCGCGGGACTGATCATTCCTGCTATTTCGTCCGCGTATTCCTTTGCCCGTTCGGTCAGGACTCCAAGTTTGACGAAGGCGACAGCAAGCATCTGTTTGGTCTGCAGTTCATCCTCGGACGCAGCAAGCAGGTCATCGGCTGCTTCACTGATGATGCGCGTCCGATAAGTATCCGTATTCCGGCCGTTCGTCCGCCGGGTTGCGAAATTCTCGAAGGTCTCGCGTGTCGTCGGGTCATCAGGGCTCTGGATGATGGCATTGATGATGATTCCTTCAGCTTCATCCAGCTGGTTCGCCTTTACCAGGTAGTTAGCGAGCTGGACCTGCGCATACCCGAGACCGGGATTCAATTCAAGTGCCTGCCGCTGGTAGCCGATCGCTTTCTCGATGGCATCTCTGGCATCGGCAATGGTGGCGGCGTTCATGAAGATCGATACCCGGCTGCGGGCGGGGATGTCTGCGGCACCCTCGAGTGCCTTTGCGATGTATTCATCCACCTTTTCAGCATGTGCACCGGCTTCGTTCAACATGCTGGCTGCGGCGGAATAGGCGAGTGCCTCACCTCGGGATGCATACGCCTTGATGTACCGCTCTGCGTACTCGATGACCAGATCAGACTCCGGATCGATCTCAGCAGCCGTGCGCAGGCCAACCTGGAGACAGCTGATCACATATCCTGATTGCGGCCATTTCTGGATGAACCCTTCTATGGCTTCGAGTCTGGCGTTCAGGTCCTCGATGGCATTGATAGCCTGGAACGCTGCTCTCTGTTCGGGGGTACGACCCTGGGCTTCCACACCAGATGGGATCGCCAGGATGAGTGGCAGGATCATGACCGATAGCAGGATCGGTCTCAGGATGGAGTCTGTTGCTTTCCTCATGGTGGCCTCACTCTGTGAACGGGGACACAGTTTCCCTGGGTGGTTGGAGTATGTTGGAACCCGAATATAGTAACCGGGCTGACGTCCGCCCACCACTCTGACCTGCCTCTTCCCGAAGCCGTAATAAAATCTTATCTTGCGAGCAGCATCATTCTCGATCTGCATCATGGCGAGAGGAGTTCCACGAGTGTCCAGCACGCCTGACACCAAGGACCCTGTCATCGTCGGACCGGATGTCATCATCGATCCGGAGATGTGCAAGGGGTGCAATCTCTGTACGTATGTATGTCCCACCGGCGTCCTTCTGATCTCCGAGTCTCTGAACCATCTCGGATTCCATCCTGCTGAATACACGGGTGAAGGCTGCACCGGATGCGGCGTCTGTTTCTACGCCTGTCCGGAGCCGGGTGCCATCACGGTCTACAAACCACCCAGGAAGCCGAAGAAGCAGAAGGAGGAGGTGTAGCCATGCCTGTGAGATTCGTGAAAGGGAACGAAGCGATCCTGCAGGGGGCGATCCTTGCCGGCTGTAGGGCCTTCTATGGCTATCCGATCACGCCTTCGAGCGAGATCGCCGAATCGGCGGCCAGGCTGATGCCGGCAATCGGCGGGGTCTTCCTTCAGTCGGAGAGTGAGATCGGGGCGATCCAGATGGTCTATGGTGCCTCAGGAGCGGGACTGCGCGTGCTGACTGCCAGTTCGAGCCCGGGTATCAGCCTGAAGCTCGAAGGGATCTCCTACCTCGTCGGCTCCCGGATCCCCGCAGTGATAGTCAATATCATGCGTGGTGGGCCGGGATTGGGAAACATCGCGCCTGCCCAGGGAGACTATTTCCAGATGGTGAAGGGTGGTGGTCATGGTGACTACCGACTGATCGCGCTGGCGCCGAACAGTCCCCAGGAGATGTGCGACCTCACCATGCT
The DNA here is from genome assembly GCA_025774615.1 of bacterium. Taxonomy (GTDB): domain Bacteria; phylum Blakebacterota; class Blakebacteria; order Blakebacterales; family Blakebacteraceae; genus Blakebacterum. The sequence continues at coordinate 25,362 of JALGVQ010000055.1, read as the reverse complement.
TGCCTTCGATCTGGCCGACAAGTACATGAATCCTGCCGCGATCATGGCTGATGGTTTCACCGGTCAGATGATGGAAGCAGTCGAGTTCCCCGACCCGGTCACCGATCTGCCGAATAAACCGTGGTCGGTACAGGGGAACGCCGAGACGGCAGGTAACCTGATCAACTCGATCTATCTCGATCCCGAGGAACTCGAAGACAGGGTCAGAAAGCTGTTCGAGGTCTATGCCGTCATCGAGAAGGAAGAGGTCAGGTCGGAGGAGTTCTACACCGACGACGCCGAGCTGATCACGGTGGGATACGGAATCGTGAGCAGACTGCTGCTCTCCGCGGTCGAGATTGCCCGGGCAGACGGTCTCAAGGTCGGTCTGATCAGACCGATCACGCTCTGGCCGTTCCCATCGGTGAGGTTGGGTGAACTTGCCCGGGGAACGAAGAAATTCCTGGTCTCGGAGATGTCTACGGGACAGATGGTGGAGGACGTGAGACTGGCTGTGAACGGTCGCGTCCCGGTGGACTTTTACGGCAGGTGGGGTGGCGTGGTGCCTTCGGTCGAGGAGTTGCGGAAGGCGATCTACGAGGCCTACCCGGAAGGGGAGACATCATGAACACGGTGAACGAGCAGGTAGTCCTGAAGTGGCCTGAATCGCTTTACTCTGAATTCGAACGCAAACCGGGTGAGGAGAAACGAGCTACCCACTACTGCCCGGGATGCAGCCATGGTGTCATCCACAAGCTGATCGCCGAGGCGATGGATGACTTCGGCATCAGGGACCGCACCATCTTCGTGAGTCCCGTCGGCTGTTCGGTCTTCGGTTACTACTATTTCGACTGCGGGAACTTCCAGGCGGCACACGGACGCGCGCCGGCGGTGGCGACCGGCGCCAAGCGAAGCCGTCCCGACTCCATCGTGATCTCCTACCAGGGTGATGGTGACCTGGCGGCGATCGGTACCAACAACATCCTGCACGCGGCTAATCGTGGTGAGAACATCACCGTCTTCTTCGTCAACAATGCCATCTACGGGATGACCGGCGGTCAGATGGCGCCGACCACGCTGGAAGGGCAGAAGACCAGCACCTCTCCCACTGGTCGCGACACATCGTTGACCGGTAAGCCGCTTCATATGTCGGAATTGCTGGCAACCCTCGATGCGCCGGTCTACATCGAACGCGTGGCCATCACCGACGCCAAGCATATCCTTGCCGCCCGGAAGGCGGTGCGGAAGGCACTGCAGACCCAGATCGATCGGAAGGGGTTCACATTCGTCGAAATCCTCTCTACCTGCCCGGTCGGCTGGAAGATGGATCCCCAGGAGGCGAAAGGGTGGCTGGAAGAGAACATGATGAAGGTCTTCCCGCTCGGAGTCTTCAAAGACCAGGTCAAAGAGACTGAACCGCTGCCTGTACCGGTGACACCGATCCCTGCCGAAGAGGTTCCCGAGATCCTGTTCAAGGGTATGTCGGCCTTCGAACGGACCGGTGAGCCCGACTGGGGAGATGTGCCGGAACGATACCGGGAACCGAAGATCAAAGTGGCGGGATTCGGCGGGCAGGGGATCCTGTTCCTCGGTGCCCTGCTGTCCAATGTGGCGCTCCGGAAGAATTTCCATGTGACCTGGCTGCCAGCCTACGGACCGGAAAGCCGCGGTGGCACCGCCAACTGCAATGTGGTGATCAGCACCAGACCGGTGGCGGCGCCATTGATCACCGAACCGGAAGTCGTCATGGCCTTCAACGGGCCTTCGATGGACCGTTTCGAGCCCCTGGTGGAGCCGGGCGGAGTGCTTATGTATAACTCCTCGCTCGTTTCCCAGGAACCGGTGCGTGACGATATCGAGAACGTGGCTGTTCCGGCAACGGGGCTGGCCGTCGAACTCGGTGACGGCAAGGTCGCCAACCTCATCATGCTCGGCGCTTATCTCTCGCATACGGGGATGTTCACCGAGGAGGACGTCAATGAAGCGCTCAACGCGGTGATCAAATACAAGGAGATGCTGGAGTTGGACCGCAAGGCAGTCGCCCGCGGGTTCCAGTACATCCGGGAATCTCAGTAGGACCCACTCCAGTAGTGGATGCAGAAAGGGGAGGTCATTCAGACCTCCCCTTTTTCCATAACGAGATGATGTCGCGGGCTGTTCCTATTCGCTCCGCAGTGCTTCTATCGGATTGACGGCCGAGGCCCGTCTGGCGGGCTTCGTGGTTGCGATGATCGCGATTGCCAGGAAGAGCAAGGTCACCCCGAGGTAGGTGATCGGGTCGGCCGGGCTGATGTTGAAGAGCATCGTTTCGAGCGCCTTCGTGGCAAACAGGGCGATCCCCAGTCCGATCACCGTCCCGATCCCGACCAGCTTGATGCCCCCCCACATGATCAGGCGCACCACCTGCGACTGCTGAGCACCGACACTCATCCTGATCCCGACCTCCCGGGTCCGGCGTGATACATCGTAAGCGATCACACCGTACAGCCCGGTGGTTCCCAGGATCAGGGAGAGGATTCCCAGTCCAAAGAGGAGACTCGCCAGCATCCTCGGCAGGAAGAGCATCAGCTGCAGATGCTCCCGGATGGTGATGATGTCGAGTATCGGAACATGTGAGTCGATCGCGCGGAGTTCATTACGCAGCGTCTGGATGAACTCTCTGCCGTCACCGCTGGTACGCGCCACGAGATTGGACAGGAACATGTTGTCCTGGCCGGTGGGCAGGTAGATGAAGGACCTGTCCCGTTCTCCGAGGGATCGGTATTTCCCGTTCTTCGCCACCCCGACGATCGTACAGAGCGGCCCGTCATCACGGTAGACCCTGACCTTCTGCCCGATTGCGCTCTCGCCCGGCCAGTAGGTCTGGGCGAAGAATTCGTTCACGATCACAACCCGTTCACCGTCGGGCAGGTCGGTTCGGGCGAAGGGGCGACCGAAGACAATCGGGATCCCCAGCGTCTGGAAGTATTGGGGACTGACGGTGGCAAGATCCGCCGGGACGCCGTCCTCGCCGATCTCCATGTGCGGTGTCTCGGGGAAGGCTTCGGTGACAGAGATGCCCTGTCCGAGCGGTAGGCGGTCGGTTATGCAGACCGACTCGACTCCGGGCAGGGCCGAGATCCGGTCGACCAGGTTATTAGAGAACGCCCGGCTCTCTTCGACCGTGAACCTGCCTCCCTCACCGAGTTCATACGTCGCCACCACTCCGTCACGCAGGTCGAATCCGGGGTCGACATTGCTCGCGTTCCCCAGACTGCGCAGGAAGAGGCCGGCGCAGATGAGCAGGATGACCGAGACCGCCACCTGGGTGACGACCAGGATGCTCCGCGATCCAAAACGCCTGAGGCGCCCCGACATGAATACGGTACCGCTCTTGAGTGTACTGATCAGTTCGTGGCGGGTGGTCTGCAGGGCGGGGATGAGCCCGAAGATGATGCCGGTTCCGGCCGAGAGAAGGAACGCGAAGAGCAGGACGTTCCCGTCGATACCGATATCGATGTTTATCGGGATGATCGTGGGAGGCTGGACTGCGAGCAGTATCTGGATCAGCCAGTACGCCAGAGCCACGCCGGCGATCCCGCCGAGCATGGAGAGGAGGGTGCTCTCGGTGATGAGCTGCCGGATAAGCCGGAGCCGGCCGGCCCCGAGCGCGAGCCGGATTCCGATCTCCTTCTGTCTGGATACAGCCCGGGCGAGCAGCATGCTCGCCAGGTTGACGCAGGCGATGAGCAGTACCAGCCCGATCACCGCCATGAGGGTGATCGTGAAGCCCTTGATGATCCCATCCAGCTCGGGGTGGAAGCTCACGTCCTCGGAGGCGACGAGCAGGGCCTTATGCCCCTCGTTCGATTCCGGATACTCGCTCGCCAGTCGTGCAGAGATAACATCCAGCGCCGCTTCGGCCTGGTCGATGGTGACTCCCTCTTTCAGGCGTGCCTTGATCCAGAGGGATCTCGATCCTCTCGATTCGAGCTGATCGTCTCCCGGACGGAGCAGGGGAGAGAGGGTCATCGGATACCAGATATCGGCCTGGATGGGGAACATCCCCTGAAATTCGGCAGGAAGCACTCCTATGATCGTGAAGTCCACTCCGGTAAGAGTGATGGTCTCGCCGATGATGCCGGGATCACCGCCGAACTGGGTCTGCCAGAAGGAGTGGCCGATAACCGCAGTAGGGGGAGCCCCTATGAGGCCCTCCTCCTCGGGGATGAACGTCCTGCCCAGGACTGTTCCGACACCGAGCACGTCGAAGAAATTGGCGCTCACCTCTTCCCCGAAGAGATAACTACTCTCATCACCGGTGTCGTGGACGAGGAATGCGATGTTGTAGATCGCCATGTCCTCGAATACATCACCACTCTGCTCACGGTAATCGAGGTAATCGGGGTAGGAGGAGACCGAGTGCTCCATGAAGTCGTCTTCAGGATCGTGGGTGTAAAATTCGACCAGGCTTCCAATATCCGTGACCGGCAGATCTTTCAGGAAGACAGAATTATAGATGCTGTAGATAGCGGTGTTGGCGCCGATCCCGAGGGCCAGGGAGAGCACGGCAATGATCGCGAATCCCGGGTTCTTGCGCAGTGTGCGCAGAGCGAAACGGATGTCCTGCAGGATCGATTCCACGATTCCTCTGTACGACCTGTGGCTATCGGAATTACGATCTGTGATCATCGGAGCCCGTGTCACCACACCCACCGGGATCCCTTTCCATTTGCCTGTTTGTACGAGTCGGATAAAGAATAGGTTTCTGAAGGTTGTCGCTGTTATTGCGGGTTGTTTCAGGCAGGGAGGACTTCGTCGTGCACGACATGGAGCGAACCTGGTTCTACGGACGTCTCATCCTCTATCTTTTCCTGGTGGGGTGGGGTGTGCGTTTCATCGCGGGTGGTCCCGACGCCCCGGTGGTACTGAATTCCTTCATGCACAATGTCAATCTCCCCCTCCACGAGGCAGGGCATGTCATCTTTGGCCCCTTCGGCTGGTTTATCGGGGTACTCGGCGGCACCCTCATGCAGCTCCTCGTCCCGCTCCTCTTCGTGATCACCTTTCTGGTGAAAGAGAAGAACTCCTTCGGGTCAGCGGTCACCCTCTGGTGGTTCGGGCAGAATTTCATGGATATAGCCCCGTACATAGGTGACGCCCGGGCACAGCGCCTGCTGCTGCTGGGAGGTGTCACCGGCAAGGACGCTCCCGGCTACCACGACTGGAACAACATCCTGGGACACCTGGGGTGGCTCGATAAGGACCAGTTGATCGCCAGTATCAGCTACGACATCGGCAGGTTCCTGATGGTCGCGATGTTCCTCTGGGGCGGGTACCTCCTGCTGGTCCAGTTCAATGCCCTGAACAGGGCAGAGGAAGAGGCTGGATCAGTAGAGGATGAGTATTCGCTCACCGGGGCGGAACCGGACTGATTCCCCGGTCGCCTGGTATTCCTGGCGGAACCGGAGTGACTCCCAGATCTCACTGGCTCACTGGCTCACTGGATTTGTCCTGCTCACCAGGTAAGCGGTAAACCCGCGACCGGAGCGTTACAGGATGCGCTCCGGTGCGGGCAGTAATGATCCGCCGTTTCGTCTACTGCTACTTCTTCTCCTTCACGATCGCGCCGATGCCCGTGATGGCGAGCGCGCTGTAGGTGGGGAGAGCTATTTCGTGCGGGGTGAGGTACATGTTGCAGATCGAGCACCGGTCACGGGTCTCACTCTGCACGTCGGGATGCATCGGGCAGGTGTAGACCGTGCGGGTAGTTCCCTCGGGAGCCGCCTCGGCGTGCTCGTGGTCTGCATCCATCCCCTCTTCTTCCATGTGAGCTTCATGGTCCGCCTCTTCCTGCTCGGCGGTGATGATCTCACCCTGGATCTCGATGTAGTGCCCGGTCGTCTCTTCTCCGATCGGGAACCTGACGTCGGTCTCCATCCAGGAGATCTTCACGATCTCCTCGCTGTCGATGCTGGGCAGGATGCCGATCCAGCAGCCGCTGCTGGTACACATCTCAAAGATGTACCCGGCAGTGCGGACTTCCTTGCCGACATAGTCTGCCGGTGAGGCGATGATGTCTTTCAGGGGGGTGACCTTCTCGATCGTCAGCGGTTGCCCGAAGTGTTTGTCCTCGGTCGTGCCGGCTGTGGCCACCGTCACCATCAGCAGGATGACGAGAGTCGAAATCGCGAACTTCTTCATGTGTGCCTCCATTTATTGTTGCGTTGAGAACATCATCTATCTAATTCGTGGTCCGAATCAAGTAGTGGTTACACGTTCATTCCCCCCATGACCCATGCCGCTGAATCGCAGTCGCCCCCTGCGCCATTCCCACTCCTTCAGGAGACTCCAGAAAACGGGTAGCACGATCAGGATCAGGATGAGGCTCGTTACGATCCCGCCCACCACCGGGGTGGCGATCGGTTTCATGACGTCACTGCCGGTTCCGGTACTCCACATGATCGGCAGGAGTCCGATGAGGCTCGTGGCGACGGTCATCAGCTTCGGCCGCAGGCGGAGCACACTGCCGTCGGTCGCCGCCTGCCGGATCGTCTCCTTTGTAACAGAACCGGCAGTGATGTATCTGTCGAGCGCTTCATTGAGGTAGATCAGCATCACCACACCGGTCTCGACTGCTATGCCGGTCAGGGCGATGTAACCCACCCAGACGGCGACGCTGTAGTTGTATCCGAGTATCCATTGCAGGAGGACGCCCCCGACGAGAGCGAAAGGCACCGAGAGAATGACGAGCAGGGTCTCTCCGATGCTTCTGAAGGTGATATAGAGCAGCAGCAGGATGATTAGAAGGACAGCCGGCAGAAGGGTAGCGAGCCGCTCCTTCGCCCGGATCTGATTCTCGTACTGGCCAGACCAGTTGAGCGAGTAACCATCGGGCAGGTCGAGTTCCTCTGCCAGGGCTTCCTTCGCGGCATCCACGAACGATCCCATATCCCGGCCGCGCACGTTCAGCATCACCAGCGAGCGGAGCATGCCGTTATCGCTGTTGATCATGGGTGGTCCCGCACTGATCGTGATGTCGGCCACCTGTTCCAGGGGTATCTGTGCTCCGCCGGCTGTCGGGACGAGCACGCGTCCCACCGCTTCCGGATCACTCCGGTAGTCTGATGCGTACCGGACCCTGACCGGGTACCGTTCCCTGCCCTCGACAGTCGTGGTCAGGTTCATTCCGCCGATCGCCGTCTCCACGACCATCTGGATGTCGGCTACACGGACGCCGAATCGCGCGGCTGCCACGCGGTCGATCGTGATGTCGAGGTAGCGGCCGCCCACAACCCGCTCGGAGTAGAGGTCAGCCGCTCCGGGGATGGGACGGAGGATCTCTTCCACCTGCAGCGCAAGATCTCCCAAAATTCGCAGGTCGGGGCCGAAGATCTTGACTCCCAGATCGGTGCGCACACCGGTCGCGAGCATCTGGATCCGGTTGATGATCGGCTGGGTCCACCCGTTGGTGAGCCCGGGGATCTGGAGCCGTGAGTTCAGATCGCCGATCAGGTCGGATTTTGTGAACCCCTTGCGCCATTCCGATTGTGGTTTCAGAATGATGATCGTCTCGATCATCGACACTGGAGCCGGATCGGTCGCGGTCTCGGCACGCCCGACCTTGCCGAGCACATACTCGACCTCCGGAACTGATTTGATGATGGCGTCGGTCACCTGCAGCAGGCGCTTCGCCTCGGTCACCGTGACGTTGGGCAGTGTGACCGGCATGTAGAGCAGGCTGCCCTCATCGAGCGCGGGCATGAACTCCCGTCCTCTGCTCGCCGCGATCGGGATCGTGGCCGCCACGATGAGCAGGGTAATCAGCAAGGTGACCAGACGGTTTCGAAGAGCGAGTCCCTGGATCGATCGGTAGATGGCGTTGAGTACCAGCATCAGGGGGTTCTGATTCTCTATGCGCAGTCGCTTGCCCCTGATGAAGATGGTCATCAGCACCGGTACCAGGGTGATCGAGATGATGGCCGCGCCCGTCATCGTAAAGGTTTTGGTGAAGGCCAGCGGCTTGAACAGTCGTCCTTCCTGTCCGGTGAGCAGGAATACCGGAACGAAGGAGAGGATGATGATCAGCAGGCTGAAGAAGATCGGCCTTCCTACCTGTTTTGCGGAGGTGATCACCGTGGCGGTGATCTCCTCACGCGTCTTCAGGCCTGCTTCGGATATATGGCGATAGGCGTTCTCCACCATCACAACCGAGGCATCCACGATCACCCCGATGGCGATCGCCACTCCGCCCAGCGACATGATGTTCGAGCTGATACCGAGGTACTTCATGAAGATGAAGCTGATGAGCACAGCGATCGGAAGGCTCAGAATGATCACCAGGGCGCTCCGGAAATGCATCAGGAAGAGCAGGACGATCAGGGCGACGATGATCGCTTCCTCGGTGAGCGTGTGCCGCAGGGTGTCGACAGCGTTCTCGATCAGTTCGGAGCGGTCGTAGGCGGTTCGGACGGTGATGCCCTCGGGCAATCCAGGTTCGAGCTCAGTCAGCCGGGCCTTGACCCGGTCGATGACATCCTTGGCGTTCTCACCGTAACGCATGACGATGATGCCGCCAACGACCTCACCCTCACCATTCTGGTCGAGCAGGCCCCGCCTGATGTCACCACCCATCTGGACGGCACCCAGATTGCTCACAAAGATGGGAATTCCCTCGGGGGTGGCGCCCACCACGATGTTTTCGACATCTTCGATCGACTTGATATACCCCAGACCGCGCACGACATATTCGATGTCGCTCATCTCGAGCAGGCGTCCGCCGACATCGGAATTACTGCTCCGGACCGCCTGGACGACGCGGTTGAGGGGTATGTTGTAGGCAAGTAGTTTCGTGGGATCGAGGTCGATCTGGTACTGCCTGACGAAGCCGCCGATCGAGGCGACCTCACTCACCCCGTCTACAGCTGACAGAGGATAGCGCAGATACCAGTCCTGCACCGACCGCAGAAACCCGAGGTCGTGCTGTTCACTCTCGAGTATATACCAGTAGATGTGTCCCACGCCGGTGCCGTCAGGCCCCAGGGTGGGTGACACTCCGGCGGGCAGGAGACTCTGCGCGTAATTAAGTTTTTCAAGGACACGACTTCTGGCCCAGTAGATATCGACGTTGTCCTCGAAGATCACATAGATGATGCTGGCGCCGAACATGCTGGTCGCCCGGACCGATTTCACCCGGGGGAGTCCCTGGAGCGCGGCTGAGAGGGGATAGGTGATCTGATCCTCGATCACCTGCGGGCCTCGACCCATCCAGTTGGTCGCGACGATCACCTGGTTGTCACTCAGATCGGGGATTGCGTCCAGGGGGGTGTTCTGCAGTGCCCACAGTCCCCAGGCGATCGCGAGGATGAACACGATCCCCACGATGAGCCGGTTGCGGACACTCGATTCGATGATTCTGTCGATCATGACGCAGGCCGTGCTTCCGGAGAATCATTCTGCCCGTTGTCATGTGAGTGCCCCGCGGCAGCGGAGGCGGCTGCGCCGGTGATCGCTCTGAGCTGACTCTCTGAATCGAGCAGGAAACCGCCGGAGGAAGCCACTTCGGCGCCCGGTTCGAGTCCGTCCAGGATCTGGTACCATTCTCCGATACGGTGTCCCACTGTCACATGTCTGGGAGAGAAACGGTTCTCGCCGACCTCTTCCCAGACGACCTGCCGCTCTCCGGTGTTGATGACGGCCGAGGCCGGGATCATGAGGATGTTGTTCAGAGGAATCCTGATCGTTGCATTACCGAACATCATCGGTTTCAACTGGCCCCGATGGTTCTGAAACTCGGCCCGCACACGGACCGTCCGGGAGCGGGGATCCAACAGTGGTTCGATAAAGGATATCGTGCCTCTGAATGTCCGGTCAGGCCAGGCATCGGTGCGCACATCCACTGCGCCCCCGATATGAAGGGATGAGAGATCCTCTTCATAGAAATCAGCGTACATCCAGATAGAGGTCAGATCGGCGATATCGAAGAGGGTCTGGCCTTCCTTTATATACATGCCCTCGTGGACCATCTTTTTCAGGACGGTACCCGAGGCCGGGGCATGGATCGTGATCGTGGTCGGGACGACGCGGTTCTCTTCGATCTGCCCGATCTGTTCGGGAGTGACACCCCAGAGTATCAGCCGCTGGCGGGTCGCCTGCCGGAGACGTTCCCGAGCGCTCTCCATGACCGGACTCTCGCTGCCGTCTGTCGGCGGCAGTGTGGCGAGGTACTCTTCTCCGGTCTGGACGAACGCCGGGCTGTATAAGTCGAGGAGTGGTTCTCCCTCTGTCACGGTGATGCCGGTGAAATCGACATGCAGTTTCTCGACCCTGCCTCCGATCCAGGCCGCGACATGGGCTGTACGTTGTTCATTCACGGCGAACCGTCCGACGGCTGTTACTTCCCTCTCCATATCCGCATAGTGAGCAGTGGAGGTCGCGACATTGGCCAGGTTCCTCCGAAGGGGTGAAAGCGTCACATCGGGGAGATCCCCGTCGGCCATCGTCATCTGATCCTGACTGCCGGTCCCTTCGGTGACCATCGGAACAAGGCTCATGCCGCAGATCGGGCAGTCGCCGGGCCGATCGCTCACCACTGAGGGATGCATCGGGCAGGTATAGACCGCCTCACCCTGGTCGGATGCTGCCTGCAATTCCTGTTCGTGATCGTGTACCTCGGTCTCCTGGGGCACAAGACTCATCCCGCAGATCGGACAGTCACCCGGATGGTCACTGACGACCGACGGGTGCATCGGGCAGACGTACATGGTCTCGGTCTGACTCGCAACCGGCCGATCACCGCCGGCAAATGGGGGGATCCGCAGAATGACTCCCGCTGTTGCCAGCAGAAGCACAACGGCGATGCCCAATATCACATTCAGTTTTTTCATGATCCGTTCCCTGACAGTTCGTCGATCCCGGATTCCGGAATCGCGGTTCCCAGCACCGCTTCCATCTCGATCAGATGTCTGTGGTAGTCGGTCATCACACGGATCGACTCGAGCTGGTAGTTGAAGAGGGTAGCCTGCGCACTCAGTAGTGTGAGGAAATCGACCTGGCCGACCTGGTAGCCTGCCAGGGTACTGCTCAGAACTCCTTCAGACTCCGGGATGATCTCGGCGGCATACAGTCTGATCAGACGGCGCGATTCCTCGAATCGGCTCTGGAGCCGATGGATCGAGTCGCGGATGCCGAGTTCCATCTCCAGCTGCCGGTAGCGGGTCTCCCTGGTCAGCGCTTCCCGCTCATCCACAGCGCGCGCCTGTTTCCGTCCCATCCAGAGAGGAACCTGTACCATCACGGAGGCGCTTATCAGGTTCCTGCGCCCTCCATCCCGCTGGGCATACGATGTCGCGGCGCTCAAGGCCGGTCGGGTGGCACGTTCGGCGAGAGCCCGTGCCGCTTCACTCTGTTCGACCATGGCTGAAGCCTTCAGCAGGACGGGATTGTTGGCTCGTGCTGTCAAGAGCAGCTCTTCGGCCCCTGGAAGCGGGGCCCCTGGTCCTGAAAGCTCGACCAGATCGAACTCCTCCCCGGCTGGGCGGCCCCGGAGGATATTCATCGCGCTCCTGGCACCTGCGTATCCGGCCTCGAGGTGGATCGTTTTTTCCGTGAGGCGCGAATGCTCGAGACGCGCTTTGAGTATGTCCTGCTGGATCCCGCCTCCTGTGCGGTAGCGCGCCTCCGAGATGCGGATGAATGTCTCCAGAAGGGTCTGGTTCTCCGATACGATCTCCAGGGCCTGTTCGATGTCATACAGGTCGAGGTAGAGCAGACGGGCCCGGCGGCTGAGCGTCTCCCGGGTCACAGCGATCTCCTGCTCCGCGACATCCACGGCTCGTTCCGACAGGGTCGTGCGTGCCTCCCGCACTCCCGGCGCCGGGAACATCTGGGTGACCGAAAGGGTCTTCATCGTCATGTCCATCTGATCGAAGCTGAAACTTCCCCAGGGAAGGTTCATCACTCCGAGTCCGATGACAGGATCAGGCAGGGCACCGGCTTGCGGAACACGATGCAGGCCGGCATCCCTGCCTGACTCCCGGGTGGACACTCCAGGGTGGGTGGCAAGCACTTCCGAAACGAATTCAGTGATCGTGAGTGGAGGGGATGATGGGTTGCCCTGGGCATGGATATTCCCACCGGTCACTCCGATTACCACGATTACAGCTGTTGCACGTAAGAATGAGTTCATGGCCACTATCCGTAACAAACTCCGTGCCAATTTCCGGGCTGTTTGTAACTATGTGCACTACCAGCAGTTAGCTGAAGAGAGGGGTGGCAGGTCAATTGAGAAGTGTTGCATATAACACGATTAATGTTTGATATACACCTATTTGCCTGTATCTGCCCACTCCAACTCCTCTATCCCCAGTATTCATGTACCCTCATTCAGATATCGGATCCGGACCGGATTCCGGCACCATCTGCCCCGGGAACGGACTGCTGACGGATTGCTGATGAACTGCTGAGATAACTGTCGATTGAATATCCGAGCTGACAGGAGACCGGAAAGACCGGGATGAAACGTATGTGCGGATTTCTACGATTTCGAAAGAAAAGGAGTGTGACAAGTTGTTCGGAGTGATTATTATTTAAGGCGATTGAGCCTGAAATTATACATATGTGAACCGAGCTTCTTCGGGAATACGGTACACCTTCCCGGTGATGCAGAAAACCTGGAGCATCAACAGATATGACCGAGTACACCAGAAACCAACGTATCCCGCGCTGGAGCCTGCTCATTCTGCCCCTGCTCATCTTTCCGCTCGTGGTTCTGACAGGTGCCGGATTCCCGGAGACCGCCTCCGCGGACCATGCCTACGTCGGTGTGGACGGCTGCAAGATGTGCCACCGGAGTGAAGCCAAGGGTAACCAGTTCGGCAAGTGGGAAGGCAGCCTGCACGCCAAGGCCTTTGAGACCCTGGGCAGTGATCAGGCAAAGCAGATCGCCACTGACAAGGGACTCGGGAACCCGCAGGAAGCGGCAGAATGCCTGACCTGTCACACGTCAGGGCAGGGTAGTGAGCATGCCGCTACCTGGAAGGCTGAAGATGGAGTCGGTTGCGAATCGTGCCACGGAGGTGGTGCCGACTATAACAAGTTCCCCATCATGAGAGACCATGACCAGTCGGTCGCCAACGGGATGTTGACTCCAGATGAAGAGACCTGTCTGAAGTGCCATAACGACACGAGTCCGACATTCTCGGGATTCGACTTCGAAGAGATGGCCCCGAAGATCGCTCACCCCGATCCGACAAAAGGGTAGCGATCAGCCAGGAGAGCCATTCAGGATCAAGTGTGTAACCGGGGTCACTGACGGAACGACAATTCCGGTGGAGGCCCCTTGGTTTTGGTAAACCTGACATTGAACAACTTCGGGGCCGGACGAGCCCGAAAGGAACAACGATGAACGGATACTGGACGCGCAGACTGCAGGTGCTGGCGTTGCTCATGTTGATACCGGCCATGATGCTGGCGGCGGGGTGCGAACAGGATGAGGGGCCGACGGGACCCGTCGTAGAGGGCGCTGCCGTTCCTCTGCAGTACATCGGTTATTCCGATGCGGTGAATCGGAATCCTTCCTGCGTGCAGTGTCATCAGGAAACCACTTTCGGCTGGCGTCTCACGGCTCACGCCGACGCGCTCACCACCATCCAGGAGAGCGAACACGCTGCCTCTTACTGCTATCCGTGTCATACGACCGGGTGGGATACCAGTGACTCCCTTCTTGGGGCCGATGACGCCTGGGCGGCTGCTTCCAGTGATACTCTGATGTACCGGGATGTGCAGTGTGAGGTATGTCATGGTCCGGGCAGCCAGCACAACAACGCATATGTCGATTCGCCGACCGATGTTCTCCAGCCGGTCGATTCGGAATTGTGGGACGCCGAGCTGTGCGGCAAGTGCCATGAGGGGACCCACCATCCCTATATGGAGGAATGGGAATTATCGGCTCACGCGGGAGCCGACGCGAGCGCCGGGGGATTAGTCGCCACCAATCCCAGCTGTGCCGAGTGCCATATTGCCCAGTCATTCGAGCGCTGGGTCACTACGGGAGAGAGCGGCTACATCGCGAGCGATCCGCAGCCGATCACCTGTCAGGCCTGTCATACGGCACACAGCAATGATAATCCGGGACAGTTGCGGTTACCCCTCGGGCAGAACGTGATCTGCGCGAAGTGTCACAATGCCGAGGGCGCTCTGCCCGGTGAGACGGTCCATCACGCCACCTGGGAGGTGTTCAACGGTACACTGGGGTTCGGCTACTCTGGTGAGGAGTATGAGAACTCCACCCACACGACAGCCCTTGCTACAGAAGCATGTGTCGCATGCCACGTTTTCAGCAGTCCATACGTCAGCGAAGCGGTACCGGCGAAAACAGGTCATACCTTTGAACCCCGGATCGAGGCATGTCAGCAGTGCCATGAGGGCGCAACTGATTTTGATATCAATGGGGTGCAGACCGAAATCCAGGGTCTGATCACACAACTGCAGGCCGAGATAGACGCGGCGGGCACCGCACAGGAGACAACAACAAGTTATCTGAACGCGAAGTTCGTGCTCGAAGCGATGATCTCCGAGGGCAGCCTGGGAGTCCATAACACCGATTACAGCCGAAAGCTTCTTGAGGATGCGCTTGCGGATTTCACCCCGGTGCCTTCCGGTTCAGGGGGAGGTAGATGAGCATGCTGTTCCGTCGAAATGGACGAACAGGCTTGCCGGTCTTCCCTGCCATCCTCGGTTTGATGGTCCTGACCGGTGTCGCCCTGACCGGCGTACCCGAGCTGCTCGGCGCCACCCAGCAGGGAGTGCTTGCCTGGAAGCCGGCTCCGGGATCAGAGGATCAGTACATGGGCGCTGAGATGTGCGGCATGTGTCACGTCGACCACATCGCTGCACTGCCGGATAATCCGCACGCTGGTGCAGGCGCCGGTACGGAACATCCGAGTGGGGATCTGACCTGTGAGGCATGTCATGGTCCCGGCGCTGAACATGTCAACGCCAGTGGTGATCCAGAGATGATGGTGAACTTCACCGAGAAAGAACCGGTTGATGTGTCATCGACCTGCCTGACCTGTCATGCAGGTTCGATGCGCCATGCCGGCTATGGGACATCGACCCATATGGCGGGTGGAATCTCGTGCACCGATTGCCATTCCATGCACTCGCCGAAAGTCGACGAATATCTCAAGACCTCACCGACGCCCGCTCTCTGCTACTCGTGTCACCCGGGCAGTATGGCCGATTTCGCGGCCGCTGATGGACACAGGCTGGAGAACGGGATCATCCGCTGCGAAGACTGCCACAATCCTCATGGATCTCCCGAACGGGGCATGCTCAACAGGCCGATGATCAATGGTGAACTGTGCGCCTCCTGCCACATCGACAAGAGGGGACCGTTCGTATATGAGCATCAGGCGAGCACGGTGGAGGGTTGTGTCACCTGCCACACTCCGCATGGATCGGCTAACCGTTTCATGTTGAAGACGAACCGGACGAGTGAGCTGTGCATCACCTGTCATATCGAGGCGCCCACGACCCACAACTTTGCCGATGTGCGGTACCAGGACTGTACGACCTGTCATACCGCGATTCACGGCAGCGACAGTCATCGACTGTTCTTCAGGCGATAGAGGGGGGTGAGAAAAGTCATGCGCACCATTTCGCGGATCGCGGTAACAGCATTCACACTCACCTCTCTGCTCTCTTCTCTCCCGGCCGTGACCGTCCACGCCCAGCAGAGTGGAGTGGTTTCCGGCTGGCTTCACCTGAGCGCGCGTTCCCTCTCGCTAGCGGGCGGATCGAACGCCGGGATGAAGTACGATGAGGAATATGATTACCAGAGCGGTCTCCAGCTGGCCGGCCTCTCGCTCTCCGGTGACGCCGCCGGACAGCAGTTCGGGCTGAACGCAGCAGGATGGGGAGAGTCTCCCTTATCGACCCTGAATGGCTGGCTTTCGAAGAGTGGTCTCTACCATCTGAGGTACGGGGGATACAACTCCCGCTATTTCCACACCACCGGCTCGTATGTGGATGATTTCGGTATCGGCGGCTCGCCGTATGCCTATACCCGCAGAGGAAGGTTTGCCGACCTCACCATCTCTACCGGAAAGCTGCCTGATATCCATATCCGTTACGACCGGCTCCGCAGGGAGGGAACGAATCTCCTGGTCTGGAACATCGAACGTGAGAAGCACCTGGCCCAGACACCGGTGGATGAGACTTCCAGTTCCTTGCAGATATCTACGAGCCTGCCGCTCAGTATGGCCACCGTCGATCTCTCCTATTCTCTCTACCATCTCGATAACCGGTATGGAGCAGTCGTCGCTGATACCAGTGAAGGACTGGATGGGCGGTCGAGTGAACTGTACGACTACTCCCACATCCTGCACGATGTCGGGGATCTGCCGGTGATGAAGGTGAACGTCGTCGCCCCCGTGGGGCCGGCGATGCTCCGGTTCGGGTACAGCAGTTCTTCAGGTACGATCGAGAAGTCACTCCTGGAAGTTGCGGAGGGGATCGATTACAGCGGAGCGCCGCTCGATTCCGAATCATCGGCGAGAGGGGCACTTGATCGCAGTTATTCCATTCTCGATGGTGGATTCAGTCTTTCTCTTCTCAAGGGTCTCTCGACCGACGTCTCGATCCGCAGGACGGCATACGGTGTGGAAGGCTACTGGGATCCTCAAGGTATTCTGATTCCCGGTGTAACATCTGTCGAAATAGCCGTCACCTCGCTCCGTCTCATGGGGCGGATGATCTGGACCCCGCTCAGGGGTGTCTCGATCGATATCGGCGGGGCGAACATATCCCGGACCCTCGAAGAGGGCGGGGCGGAGACTTCTGAGACGGTGACCGCCGACTGGGTCGGTGGATTCACCTGGGCTCGTCACGATCGGTTCAGGTTCCGTTTCAGCCACCGTGTCGCGGATATCGAGAATCCCTATTCCCGGATATCACCCACTGACCGGAACAGCACTTCCGCGGTTCTCAACTTCATGCCGCACAAATGGCTGACCACAACGATCGCCTATAAATATGGCTCGTCGATGCGCTACTACAGCCATGACAGCACCGATCCCGATTACTACTTCAACACGCGGACGAGCGATTACCGCAACTTCTCAGTCGGGCTCAGAGCCTCCCGGTTCCCACTCCTTGATAACCTGAGCGGTCATATGACCTGGACGCGCGGGCGACTCGAGATGACGGTACCGATCGCACGGTTCGCGCCACCCTCACCCACCATCTTCAACTACCGTGACGTCACCTTCGCGACGGCCGGTGGTCTGGCCTGGCACCTGAAAGACGGCATCGATGTCGTAGCTGACGGATACTGGTTCAGGGCCAATGGCCAGTGGCCGCTCACGCGTTCGATGATGCGTCTGGGTGTCGCCATTGACCTGAACGTGCTTACCCTGCACGTGGATTACCGGTCGTTCTCACTCGACCAGGTAGTCGATGATCTCGATGATTTCGACGCTTCGCTGATCACCTTTGGATTCAGCAGAGGTTTTTAACAACGTAGAGACAGAGCGCAATACTCACATCCGGTAGCATCACCCGTTACCAGAAACAGCAGGAGTTGTCTGAATGACTGCCGTACTGCCCACCCTTGGTTCGGCGGCGCTCATCGCCGCATTGATAACGTACATCATGTCGTGGATCGCCTACCGCGGGATCGATCTGAAGGATTCCGATCCAGGCCTCCCGAAGGCCAGAAAATATTTGTTCTACGCGGTGATCTCACTCTCGGTCGCGGGATTTTCTCTCCTGTGGCTGCTGTTCGCCCATGCCTATCAGGTTGAATATGTCTACGCTCATGTGAGCAATGATCTGCCGGCGCTGTATGTCCTGTCCGCGTTCTGGGCGGGGCAGGAGGGGAGCTTCCTCATCTGGGCGATCCTGGCGGCTCTGCTCGCGTGGGCGCTCGCCAGATACTCAGGTGAGTGGGAAGTGCCGGTGATGAAGGTCTACCTGCCTTCGGCAGCGGCCCTCGTGGTCATGACCCTTATCAGTGGTCTTTTTTCCCTCCTCCCGCAGATTCCAGCTGAAGGCGCCGGGTTGAATCCTCTGCTGCGCGACCCGTGGATGGCTATTCATCCACCGGTCACCTTCCTCGGCTACGCTGCACTTTCGATCCCCTTTGCTTTTGCCATGGCCGGACTCGGTCGCAAGCGGAATGAAGAATGGATCGACAGCGCTCTTCCCTGGTCACTACTCGGGTGGGTAACCCTGGGTACCGGCGTCATCATGGGCGGATTCTGGGCATATAAAGTGCTTGGCTGGGGTGGCTGGTGGGGCTGGGACCCTGTCGAGAACGCCAGTCTCCTCCCGTGGCTGCTCGGGATGGCACTCTTCCATGGTATGCTCCTTCAGCGCTCACGGAAGAAACTCGCCAGGACCAATGTCGTCCTCGCGATACTGACATTCGCGCTCGTCATATACTCCACCTTCCTTACTCGCAGCGGGGTCCTCGAAGGCGCCAGCGTGCACACGTTTGGAGCCAGCAAGGTGGGTACCTGGCTCTTTGTGTGGATGGTCGCGGTTATCGGTTACGGGTTCTACCGGATCACGGGAGCTGGAGAGGCACTCAAGGGTGAGAAACTCGATGAGCAGTTCTTCAGCCGGGAGATGCAGCTCACGATCGGGACTCTCGTCATCATCGGGATAACGGTATTGATCGGGCTCGGCACCTCGGCTCCGATCATCAGCAAGATCTCCGGAGGTGAGGGCGCGGCGATAGATATCTCGTACTATGGCCGAACAACGCTGCCGCTTGCGATCCTCATGGCTCTCGGGATCGGTCTCTCGGTCCTTATCCGCTGGCGTGGCGGGGGTATGGTGGGACGACAGGCACTGATCGTCTCGGTGTCCGCCGGTCTGATCGGGGCAGTTGCCGCATCGATGTGTGCTGGCGCTGGCCGCGAACCTCTTCATCTTCCAGCATACACTCTCAAGCGATGGTTGGAAAATGACCGGGGGCCCTCTGGCTCATATCGGTGCCGCCATAATGCTGATTGCCGTCGTGGCTGCCACAACGGGGCAGAAGCAGACAGCCGACCTGATCTATCAGACTCCGACCGAGGTGCTCGGGTACGAACTGACCTTCACCGGCTGGAACGAGGAGCCTGGTGGCAAGCAGTCGACTTCCGTGACCCTCACCCGGCCGGGATCTGCCGCCTCGAGAGTTCTGAAGCCGAAACTGTATCAGCAGTATGGATCTGGACAGATGATGGTACGCGCAGAACCCCATATCGCCCGGGGGCTCCTTGGTGATCTCTATCTCGCACCGGCTCAGTATCTGCCGCCCTCTGAGGCAGTTGCCGGATCGGGCAACATCCTCGATCTGGGGAAGGGGGAATCGCAGGAGATCGGTGGGATCACGCTCACGTTCGAAGACTACGACATGGGCGGACACGAAACCTCCGACATGGTGGCCGGCACGATCGGAGCCCGTGTCCTGGTGGAGTGGGATGGAGGGAGTGAACACATCATCCCCCGCTGGTCGGTCGGTGGGGAGCAGCCTCCAGCAGTCGCTTTACCTGGAGGCGTGGACGGATTGTTGAGGCTTCAGGGAATCGATGCCGACAGGGGCCGGGTAACGCTCGTCTACATGGGTGAGGACACACCAGTAGACGGCAGGGCGGTCGGAGGTCTCCTCACCGTGGAGTTGAGCGAGAAACCGCTGATGAGCGTTCTCTGGCTGGGTGTCCTGCTGGTTCTGGCGGGAGGAACGATCGCAATAATCAGGAGAGCTGTCAGTATGAAGCCGAAGGGATCATGACCCGTTTGACCGGATCGGCTGCAGAGCCGGTCCGGTCAAATATATATAAACCTATACAGCAGGTCGCTAAATCCTGAAAAAAGTCGATATTCGGACCAATTACTACTGATTTAGTCTTGCAGATCATTATTAGCACCACTTATAAAGTATTAAGAAGCACTAACAACAATTTCACAGGTTCTGCTCATCAACATCATTTCGGGACAGGGGACCCACACATGAATCCAACCAGACACTGGCTGCGACTTGGAGCAGCCGTTCTCGCTGTCGCTTCTCTTGCCATCGCAGGGTGTGACGATAATCCGACAGAGGTCATCCCGGGATTGACCTTCGCCGGGATGAGTGCCTGCGAGGAATGCCACGCCACTGTCGTCTCACAGGTAGAAGCAACCGGACATCCCTATAAACTGGTCAAGGTCGAAGATGGTACGGCACCCGACCTGAACGGATGGGACACCCCGGTGCCACCTTCGGGGTACACGTGGAGTGACATATCCTATGTCATTGGCGGATACAACTGGAAAGCGCGTTTCGTCGACTCGAACGGGTATATCATCACCGGTAGCGCGGTTCAGTACAACATCGAGACAGATGGCTGGGTCGGCTACCACGACACTGAAGCACCGGGAACCAAACAGTACGACTGTGGAACGTGTCACACGACCGGATGGGTCGATTACGCTGTCGGTGGAAAACGACAGGATGACCTGCCAGGCATGGCGGGCGCCTTTTCCGAACCTGGTGTTCGCTGTGAACAGTGCCATGGTCGCGGATCCAGGCACGTGAAGACCCAGTCAGCCGATGACATCAGGGTCGACACCCATTCGAGCTTGTGTGGTGAGTGTCACACGCGTGATGCCAACCACCTGATCGCCGCATCCGGTGGATTCATCAAGCATCACGAGCAGTACGACGAAATGCTGTCTGGCGGTCATCGTGGTCTCGATTGTGTCACGTGCCACGATCCCCACGCGAGTTCCGTCGATGGCGCCAGCATGGGCGGTATCAGGGTGACCTGTGCAAGCTGCCATGCCGACCAGTCGACAACACTCAATCATATGACAATTGATTGCGAATACTGCCATATGCCTGAGGCCTCCAAGTCAGCGGTTGCCGAGAATATGTACAATGGAGACATTGAAACGCACATATTCAAAATCAACACCGCTGCCGTGGGCAAAGACGCCATGTGGTATGATGGTGGGGCAAAGGCGTACGGATTCGTCACTCTCGATTTCGCCTGTTACGGATGCCATAAGGATCCCAATGGTATCGGCGGCTCCGGGAGCGCGAAAACCCTGAGCGAACTGTCGACCAGAGCGATGGGGATTCACACCGCCCCCAGGTAACCCTTTGATCGGATAGCCTTTCCTGCAGACTGCCCATCGTACCGGTTGACGGTGCGATGGGTGGCCTGTATCTGCATCGATTACGTGAAATATATACAAACCTATACATCAGGCCTGGATTTCCTGGAAAAAGTCGATATTCGGACCAATTACTACTGATTTAGTATTGAAATAGAATATTCGTAGTACTTATTAATTGGTAAGCAGTGCTCACGAGTCACTGTCAGCACTCCTCATAATAAATGAGAATCAAAGAAAACCCGGAATAGGGGATCCATTACATGAATCATAGCAAGCACTGGTTACGAGTGGGGATGGTCGCTCTCGCGGTATCCTCGTTTGCCCTCATGGGCTGCGAGGAGAGCACCGGCTCAGAGAATAAAGCTCCAGAAATCGTATCCATCACTGCCTCCTCGACTTCGATCAGTCAGGGCGCCGAAACCATCCTTATAGCGGTGGTTACCGATGCCGACGGCGACGCGATTGAATACCGCTGGAGTGCTCCGAAGGGGACGTTCTCGAGCACCAGTAACGATACAGTGACGTGGACGTCACCCGAAGTCGAAGAGATCGTTACCATCGAACTCGAAGTGAACGATGGCATCAATCTCACGAAGAGCACGATCGACATCGGAGTCGATGTCTACGTACCGGCAGTCCAGCCTTACTACCTTGGTGCTGAGGCATGCTCGGGCTGTCATTCGACCACCTATGCTGCCTGGCAGGAAACGAATCACGCCGACGCAGCAAGCGCGATCCTGGAATCGGACCACGGCGCTGAATACTGCTTTGAGTGCCACACGACCGGATACGACGCTGATCTGGCGAACGGTGGATTTGATGACAATCCCGTGAGTGATCTTCACAATGTTCAGTGTGAGAACTGTCACGGTCCTGCAAGCGCGCACGTAGCCGGCAATGGTGACGTAACTGAAATCACACTCTCGGTGAGCGAGGATGTCTGTGCCGATTGCCACGTAAGCACCAGGAACAACAACTGGTCGGACTGGGAAGCGCACAACCATAACGTCGGTCACACGATCTACGAAGGATCATACTATTCAGGTTGTGGCGCCCGGTGTCACACGGGCAGCGGATACATCGAAGAGGTTTCGGGAGCAGCGGTTTCCGACACCACCTTCATCTCGATCAACTGTATCACCTGCCACAACCCGCACGACGCGACCAACGAACACCAGATCAGGTTGTACCCCTCAGGGGTTACGGCCCCCAACGGTGACACCGTCACCAAGGGTGGGCTCGGGAACCTGTGTCTCGGTTGCCACACCGGTCGCCGCGATGCAGCTGACATCGAGGACCAGGTTGCCAACGGATCGTCACACTTCGGGCCGCACCACGGGAACCAGGGGGCGTTCCTCTATCCGGATGTCTTCTTCGTAGATGTCGTGGGAAGCGGTTTCGTCTGGTCCAGCTCACAGCACCTGTTGATGGAAGACTCCTGTGTGACATGCCACATGGAAGGTCATGACGGGGTGAACCAGTACGGAAGTCCGAATACATCCGAGCACGCGTTTGAGCCCAGTGTGGAAGCGTGTGAGTCATGCCACGGTGTTCTGACCGATTTCGATGATATCATGGCGAAGAACGACTTCGACGGTGACGGTGCGGTCGAAGGGGTCCAGAGTGAGGTGAACGGACTCATGGACTCGCTGCTGGGTGCCCTGGTGGCGACGGGTCTGGACACGGTCGGCGTCTCGGGTGACGATGCTTTCGATGTCGTCCTCACTGCGGTCGGATTCCCTGACGACAGCACGTCTGTCTGGTCAGCTGTCCTGTCGGGTGGATTGGCGACGCGCACAGTGCGTGAGTCTGGATTCAACCTGGCTACGGTCCTCTACGACCACAGTCATGGGGTTCACAATGCAGCCTTCACCATCCAGTTGCTGCAGCAGTCGTACAGGCATGTTGCCGGTATTGATGTACCCAACGGGCACGTACTGTCGTCGGGCGACAAGTAAAGAACCGGCTGTAACAGGGTAAAAGAACGCGTCACCTATTCCGGCGCGAGTAACTCGGGGGTCTCCGGCCTGATGGCTGGAGACCCCCCTGTATATGGAGTGGGAGGGTACCTACCTTTTCTCTCTGAAAATGTCACCGGAGGACGTACTTTATCATCCTTGATATCCCTCCGGATCGAGCGCGATCGATCGGAACAGTGAGAGGTACGGCATGAAGTGGTGGAAGTATCTGACCGGGATCTGGATCACGGTAGTGATCTGGGCGGCATTCAACGCCATTCCGCCCGCGATGGGGCTGGGTGAATTGAGCCGTATCGCCTGGTTCCATATCCCTGTGGCATGGATCTGTGTGCTGGCCTTCGGGACCGCGCTCATCTGCTCCATCAGGTATCTCAGGAGCAGGGACCTCCTCTGGGACGATCGGGCGACGACAGCGGCCGAGATCGGCCTCCTCTTCGCGATACTGGCGACCGTGAGCGGTTCGATGTGGGCAAAGAAAGCATGGGGGGTCTACTGGAACTGGGATCCCCGGGAATCAAGCATCGTCATCCTCCTGCTCATCTACGGCGCATACTTCGCGCTACGCTCAGCGGTGGATGATCCGGATCGCCGCGGTGTTCTGGCGGGAGCCTACAACATCATCGCCTTCATCACTGTTCCTTACCTGATCTTCGTGGTACCCCGGATCATGGAGTCACTCCATCCCGACCCGGTGGTGAATTCAGCGGGGGAAGGGGGGATGGCAACGGGGATGATACTGGTTCTCAATGCAGCTTTGATCGGTCAGACACTGCTCTTTTCCTGGATATTCGGAATGGCCAGCAGAATACGAACTTTGAAACGGGAGGTGCTCCATGGGTGACCTGGTATACGCTGCCCTGGTCATCATCATCATCTGGGCCGGGATATTCTTCTATCTGGCCGGGCAGGACCGGCGGTTGAAGCGCCTGGAGACCGCACTGCTCGCAAGAGGTGAGGTTGAGGACAATCCGACAGAGACTTCAGAAGGATGATGAGGGAGGGGCAGGGAGGATGAACAGAACACGCATCATAGTGGGTATCGTGGCACTGGTCGGGTTCACCTGGCTCGGCCTTGGCGCGTTCAAGGATTCACTCAATCCTTATGTGACCTTCGCCGAAGCCAGGGAAGCGACTGAAAAGACCGTCCAGGTCTCAGGTGATCTTCCTGAGAACCGCCTTTCCTGGTACAGCGATGATGAAGCCCGGAAATTCCACTTCTACATGGTCTCACCTGAAAGCAGTGATTCTCTTGAAGTGGTGTTCGCAGGCGTAAAGCCTTCGGCCTTTGATGATGCAACCGGGATTGTCGCCATCGGCACCTGGGATGGTGTCCGTTTTCAGGCCCGGCAGATACTGACGAAGTGTCCGAGCAAGTATGAAGGGAAGGACCCCACTGAGCATGTCGGGAATGAGGGAGATGAGCCCATCACTCCCTGATCCACGTATACTCTCCTGATCTACTCCTGATTATCCGCCGTTGGTACATCATCGTCCGTGGAAGAGTCTTCCATGTCGAGCATCTCTTCCTTCTCCCGGCCCGTTGCCACGTCCTTATACCAGCGCGGGTGGTGATGCCTGGCATCCTCCAGCGGCATCCGTCCGGTAATCCATGTCCAGCTCATCGGGAATTCACGCGGGTGCAGTATTGTGAAGAAACCATGCCACACGATGATCGCAAGGGTCGCGAGCCATGCTTCGTAATAATGAATCGTCTGGGAGACCATCACGATCCATGAGGGGAATATCTTTGCGGCCTGTACAGGGAACCAGAGAACGAAACCGGTGAGTACCATGACGGCAGTTCCCCAGATGAGCGCCCAGTACTCAGCCTTTTGCGTGTAGTCGTATCGATCCGCGCCTGGTTGGGTCCTGCTCATCCACGTGTAGTACTTCACTGCGCCGATCGCGTCGGTGGCGTCCCTGAATCCGGGCAACATCGCTCTGATCTGCATCCTGCCCCGCTTCGTGAAGAAGATCGAGTAGAGGTGGCTGAACGAGACACCGATCATCAACACCGCCGAGATCCGGTGGATGGTTCCTCTCACCGGCTCATTCATGCCCAGCCATGTGACGAATCGCGCCCACCCGGTCTCAGGGAACCTCAGTGCGAATCCGGTGATCACCAGGAGGATGAAGGAGAGGGCCAGGAGCAGATGCTGGATCACTTCGGTGGTATCAAGTCTGCGAATCCAGGAAGAATCCTTCAGCTTTTTCCGGCGTTCGAAGAGGTAGTGATTGAGTATGAGGATGTTGTGGAACACCATGCCTCCGA
>JALGVQ010000246.1 GCA_025774615.1 bacterium | reverse complement strand
GCAACCGGAACCGGTACGACCACCTGACGATGACCTGCCGATAGGGGGAGAACCGCCACGGGAGACATCGCTTCAACCACAGGACCGCCCTGCGATAAAGGCATCAGGGAGCGGCTGGCCCGATATCATGGGTATCATCGCGATCGTCCTGGGCGCGATCGGAATCCTCAGCAAGATGGGCGCGGTGTTCTTCCGTCCTGTCGCCATCAATCTTGTCCGGAGAGGCGCGCTTCCAGGCACCATTGAATCGTTCCTTGGATTTCTGCCCAACAGCATGGTGATCATGTTGTCAGGCCTGCTGGAGATGGGACTGGCGGTCCTTCTGCTTATCGGTGGGCTCTACCTGAAGAACCGACGGAAGCAGGGAGTCCAGTTGCTGAAGATCTGGGCCTGGATCAGTATTCCCTGGGCGGTGCTGGAAACAGGTCTCGCGAGTGTGTTCATGCGAGGGATACTGCCACGCCTGCCGCATGTGTCTTCCTGGAGTGGATCTGTGGAGGGATTCGTCCATATCGGCATCTTCTTCGGAATGATGATCTCACTCGCCATCCCGATATTCGTTCTTGCCTGGTTCAGCAGCCGATCCATCTCGACCGAGGTGTCCGGCTGGCCGGAGTGACCGGTATGGAGGGTGTCCGGCTCGATCGGTGGCTGTGGGCTGCCCGGTTCTTCAAGACAAGGGCGCTGGCGGTGAAAGCAGTCGAAGGCGGAAAGGTCCACCTGAACGGCAGCAGGGCGAAGAGATCGAAGACCGTGAAACCGGGCGATGGACTTGCGATCAGAAAAGGCATCTACGAATACTACATCGAGATCAGGGAAATATCGGACCGCCGGGGATCGGCCACGGTCGCGCAGGAACTGTACGTAGAAAGTGAAGAATCGATCGAGAGAAGGAATCAGGTAAGGGAACAGTTGAAGACCGCGCCGACTCCCGGTTTCGACGGTCACGGGCGTCCCACGAAGAAGGAACGCCGAATGCTCGACCGTATGAAAGACGAAATCGGTTTCTGAGCCATCGTTTGAGAGAGGAATACCAGATGACATCAACGCATTCACGCCGGCACACCACATTCACTGGAGCATTCACGATCGCTCTGCTCGTGTTGACCATGGGCTGTGCCGGATCGGCCGGCACCGCTGATGCTCCGGGTGAGGGCGGGGGTGGTGGCACTGATGTGATTGCCCTCTATACTGGATACTGGGCGGGCAGCTTCGACATCACCATAGTTGCCGGAGATATGGGACTCACACTGAACCACGATGCGGGCGTCTGGACCGGAGAGATGTCCCTCGACGTCCAGGGTGAAGCGATCAGTGCCGCTGTCGAGAGCTTTGCCCTGACCGATGATGGCTGTACATTCATGGCTTTTGTCGAGGGTGCCGAGATCGTCTATATTGCCAGGGTTGAGGGAGCATCGATGGTCGGAGTGCTGGAAGCGTACGCCGAGTCCGAACTGGTTGCCGACGGCACCTTTACACTGATAAAGAAGCAGGCAGGCAGAGGGTAGAGCGTCGGGCGGGAGTGGTTCTAACCGCCTGCACGTTATCCGCGTTCGAGGGGCAGGATCAGGCAGGTCGGTCCCCCTGCCCCCTTCCGGAATTCTGAAAGATCCATGTCCCATACCGTGACGCCGTGCTCCACCAGGGCGCTCGCTGTCACTCCGTTCTCGGCGACATTAACGACCACTTCATCCTCACCCAGACAGATCACATTCCCACTCGATGGGTTGAGAAACGCAACCTCGACGGTATCGAAACCCTCGAAGAATCCGTCGGGAAACCTGTCGGCACAGCAAAGCACGCGCCGTGGACCGATCGCACTCATGATCCCCCCGATATGCATGGCATCATCCCCCACCGGGACGACCCGGACTTCATATCCGAGATCTGCAAGGATGGCCGAAATCTGTTCCACGCCCGACTCATTCGAACGGCAGGAGAGCCCGACAAATGCCACTTCTCCCATGAGGATGACATCCCCACCCTCCAGTGTGCCCGGCGCCTCTATCTTCCCGATACAGGGGATACCACGTTCTTTGAGATGATCGGACATCCACCCGGTCTCACCCTCTCTCGATGAGAGTCCCATGCGCACACGGATGTGCCCATCTCCCACAACAAGCGCGCTGTCACGCGTGAACACCGAATTGGGTTGTCCGTCGAGTTCGGGCAGGTCGACTACCTCAGCTCCGGCCCCTTCCATCAGTTGTTTGAGAAATCGGTGCTGTTGTTCAGTGAGCGCCCGATCGGCCGGCTCGTTGATGTTATGCACATCGAGATCTTCGACGTTGAAATATTCATCACCCGGGGCGCAGACTGCTACTCTTCTCAGTGATTCACCTTCATTGATCCTCATTCAAATCCTCCGACTGTCCGGTCTTGCTCTCCTTATGTCTCCAGTAATAATACGCCGGGATACCCAGCAGAAGGAATCCCAGACCGCTCAGTGATTCCACCGGTCGCTCGAAGAGTGTGTTTACCAGGATACCTGTCGAGGCCACGATGAAGATCACGGGAACGACGGGATAACCCCAGGTCCGGTACGGCCGCGGCCGGTCGGGAAATTTCTTCCTGAGCGCGAACACCGAAGATGTAGCCGCGATCCAGAAAGAGATGGTGACGAACATCACGAAGGTGATCAGTTGCTCAAAAGTGCCGCTGAGCGTCAGCACACCCGCCCACACCCCCTGCCACAGGATGGCCTTCGCCGGGGTCCTGAACCGGGGATGCACCTCTCCGATGCTCTTGAAAAAGAGTCCGTCACGCGCCATTGCGTAGTAGACCCTGGCGCCGGCAAAGATGGCGCCATGGAGGGCTCCCAGCATGGAGAGAAGCACGACTGCCGTGACGATCGCGCCGGCTGTGCTGCCCATGACCACCGAGGTTGCCCTTTCAGCGACCGGAACGATCCCGGCCATCGCCGCGGGGGTGAACGCCTTCAGGTAGAACCAGTTCATCAGAAGATAGAGGATCGTGATCAGGACGGTCCCCCCGATCAGTGCCACTGGCAGGTCACGTTTCGGATCACGGATCTCACCGGAGACGTAGGTGATATTGTTCCAACCGTCGAAGCCCCACGATACCGCTATCAGCGCGAGTCCGAATCCGGTCAGGAGAGTGCCTGCTCCCGCCCCGGTCGGGTTGAGGGAAAGATCGATCGGACCTCGGGCAACGATGACACCAATCAATCCCAGGATGACGATCGCGCCGATCTTGGCAACCGTGACCCCGTTCTGGAGCCGCTTTCCCAGACCAACGCCAATGTAGTTGATGGCAGAAAAGATCAGGATGAGGATGACCGCAACGAATTGTCCGGCCGAGAGGGTCCAGTACCCATCACTTCCCGGTATGCGCAACGGTATCTCGATCAGGGCGTTCCCGGTCGACAGAACAGGGAAGAACCGCCCGAAGTATTCGGCGAATGCCGCCCCAAGCGCGGCGATCGATCCCGACATGCTTACCAGGAAAAGAATCCAGCCGAAGAGGAATCCTGCCAGCGGACCGTACGCCTCTCTGAGGTAGACGTACTGTCCTCCTGCTTCAGGGAAGAGGACACCGAGTTCCGCGAAAGTAAGGGCGCCGGCCAGGGTAAGGAGCCCTCCGACCAGCCAGGCGAGCATGATGAGACTGGCCGAGGGCAGGCTTTCGGCCATGATGCCGGTGGTGAGGAAAATGCCGGAACCGATCACGATCCCCACCATCATCATGGTGGAATCGAACGGCCCGAGTTCTCTGGCCAGCTCCGGCCCGTTTCTGCTTCCTGGGTCCTTCTCGAGGCTCAAACAGGTCTCCTCTCGGTTCGCTATTCCCTCCCTGAAAAGAGCTTCTTCACCCCCAGTCCGAAATCATCCATCAGAGAATACATCACCGGCGTGAGGATGAGGGTGAGGAATGTGGCAAATGTGAGACCGGAGATGACCGCGAGCGACATCGGACTCCACATCGCTGCCTGTGCT